>DATGJQ010000113.1:0-9022 GCA_035295105.1 Candidatus Acidiferrales bacterium
CAGAAGGCTTAACCGAAGAAGACATGCGCGCCGGATTCACCATGGGCAGCGAAATCAACTTGATGAGTTTTGTGCGCCTGATGCAGGAGCGCGGCCACAAAAGCGCCGGCGCCATCCGCGCCTCGGTAGGTCTGGCCACGAATTTCGCGGACGTCTGGCGTTTTCTCGGGTTCATAGCCGGCTTCCGCGACCAGACCAGGCTAACCATAGGCGACGTAAGCTTCGACATAGAATCCTGCCGCATAATCCGCGATGGCAGCTAAGCCCACAAAAAATGTCTTAGATTGTCATTCTGAGCGAAGCGAAGAATCTCTCTTCGATTGAAGAACGTCACACCAGTTTTCGCGGAGCCTAGGAGAGGCGCGACGTTCACGATCCGAAAAACACGCCAGCGCCGATTCGCCGACAGCAAATCTTTGTAGGGCACGGCTTCAGCCGTGCCGCAAAACGCCCAAATGACCCCGGCTTTAGCCGCTGGCCTGCTCCGCATCCACAAGCCACAACCGCTTTAGACCGCCGACGAATCCCGGCATGCCCAAGCGATGGCCTTGCCCGCTCCTAGAGAGTCCTTGTGGGTCGCGGCTTCAGCCGCGACATTCAGCCTCTGAAACACAAGGGCCCTGAAGCGCCGCCGGAATCCGCGCCTGACCATCAATGAGATAACCTGATGGCTCCTAAATCGCCGCAGCTTCCTTCTCCGCATCAAAATCATTCTCCAACTTAGCCACCACCACGGTAGCCACGCCATTGCCAATCACATTCGCCAGCGCCCGAGCCATCGAAAGAAAATTATCGACCGCAAACAACAGCGCCAGCCCCTCAATCGGCAAAACCCCCGATGCCCCAATGGTAGTCGCCAGCACAATGAACGCCGCGCCCGTAACTCCCGCGGCCCCCTTCGACGTAACCAGCATGATGGCCACCAGGCTCAACAGCCGCCCAAACGACAGCGGCACCTGATACACCTGGGCGATAAACAGCGTGCTGATCGGCAATGACAGCGCCAGGCCGCCCAGGTTGAACGCGTATCCCGTCGGCAGCACCAGATCGACCACCGAACGCGCCGCCCCGAATTTCTCCAGCTTCACCATCAGTTGCGGCAAAACGCTTTCCGACGACGAAGTGCCGATCACCAGAAGTATTTCCTCGAAAATGTAGCGGATAAAACGCATCAGGCTGAATCCGAAAAAACGGCAGATCAGCCCCAGCACCACGAAAACGTAAAACGCTTCCGTGAGATACGTGCAAACGATCAGTTTGGAAAGCGCCAGCAGCGCTCCGTTCCCGAATTTGCCGACGGTAAACGCCATGGCCCCGAATGCCCCAATCGGCGCCACCCGCATGATCAGGCGAATGATTCCGAAGAACGCCATCATGATCCCGTCCAGGCTGCGCACCACCGAGTGCCCGCGCTCGCCCATGCCGATCACCGCGAGCCCGAACAGCAGCGCGAACACCACCACCTGCAGCAGGTCTCCGCGCACAAACGCTCCCAGTGCGTTATCCGGAACGGTGCCCAGCAAAAATCCCAGCACCGTGAAATTCTTGCCGCTGGTGGCATAGGCCGAGTAATCCCCGCCGCCCACGCTGGGCTGCTGCGCGTTAACGCCCACGCCGGGCTTGAAAATAAAAACCGACGCCAGGCCAATGGCCAGCGCCAGCGTGGTTACCAGTTCAAAATAAATCAGCGCCTTCAGCCCGATCCGTCCCACCTTGTGAACGTCGCCGATGCGCGCAACCCCGGTGGAAACGCACAGAAACACGATCGGTGCAATGGCCATGCGGATCAGCTTGATAAACAGGTCGCCCAGCGGCCGCATCGCCAGCGCCAGCTTGGGATCCAGTTCGCCAAGGGCGACAGCCGCAACAATGGCAATAAAAACCTGCAGCGTAATATTGTTCCGCCACGACTTCTTTTTCCCGTGATGCGCCTCGCTGTGCACTTCATGCGCCGCTGTTCCCAAGTGATCCCCCGCTCTCGCCGCACACTCAAAGTCATTTCAAAAATGGATCGCGGCTTCGAATCAAGTAGGACAGGCTTCAGCCTGTCTGGTTTAGATTTATGTAGGACGCTACGCAAAACCAGACAGGCTGAAGCCTGTCCTACTTAATCTACCCATCCGCCAATTTCCGCATCACCGCGAACAATTCTTTCTTCGCCTCAAATCCGATTCCCGGAATCTCCGGGCATTTCACGTAACTGTCTTCTACAGGGATTCCGTCCGCAAATCCACCAAAAGGCTGAAAGATCCCGGGATACGATTCGTTGCCCCCAAGCCCCAACCCGGCCGCGATATTCAGCGAAAGCTGGTGCCCGCCATGAGGAATGCAGCGCCTGGGAGACCAGCCGTACGATTTGAGCATTTCCAGAATTTTCAGATACTCCACCAATCCGTAGCTGAGCGCGCAGTCAAACTGCAGAATATCGCGATCCGCTCGCATGCCACCGTAGCGGATCAGATTGCGCGCATCCTGCACCGAGAAAAGATTTTCTCCGGTGGCCATCGGCCCGGGGTAATGTTCCGCCAGCTTCGATTGCAGCTCGTAGTCCAGCGGGTCGCCGGCCTCTTCATACCAGTGCAATCCGTACGGCGCCAGCGCCTTGGCATAGGCGATCGCGGTTTCCAGATCGAAGCGGCCATTGGCATCCACCGCCAGCTGGTCCCCGCGCTTCAGCAATTTCAAAACGCCCTCGATGCGCCGCAAATCGTCGGCCAGCGGCGCGCCGCCGATTTTTATTTTCACCACCGAGTAGCCAAGGTCGAGATAACCCTGCATCTCCCGCTGCAAGGCGGCGACGTCTTTCTCCGGATAGTAGTAGCCGCCGGCCGCGTACACGAATACTCTCGGATCGTAAACGCCGCCGCGAAACCGGTCGGCCAGCAGGCGGTACAGCGGAACGCCGGCGATTTTGGCGACGGCATCCCACACAGCCATGTCCAGAACCCCGACGGCTACCGAGCGCTCGCCGTGCCCGCCGGGCTTCTCATTGCGCATCACGATTTTCCAGATCTTGAAGGGATCGAGATTTCCGCCGCCCTCGTCGAGATACTCGCGCGGCTCTGCTGCCCTCAGCCGCGGCATGGTGCGGTCGCGCAGGATTCCGCTCGGCGCGTACCGCCCGTTGGAATTGAAACCGAAGCCGACCACCGGACGGCCGTCGCGGACCACGTCCGTGATCAGCGCCAGCACGCTGACGGTCATCTGGCTGAAATCGATGTACGAGTTGCGAATTTCCGATTTGATGGGAACCACGGTCTCGCGAATGTCGACGATCTTCACTCCCGCACCTCGCTGTCACGCAGGGCGTCGCGATTCAGAATCAGACCCAGGCCTGGAGCCGCGGGAATCGTCAACATTCCCTTCACCGGCTGCGGCGGATCGACGAACAGCATTTCTCCGACCTGCACCATGCCCAGGTGCCACTCCACGATCCAGCCGTTCATCAGCCCCGCGAACGTGTGCATGTTAAAGAGCGGCCAGCCGCCGCCGTTGGCGATCGGCAGGTTGTAGATTTGCGCCAGGTGCGCGGCCTTGCGCGCTTCGGTGAACCCGCCGCAGAAGCACACGTTCGGCTGAAGAATGTCCACGGCCTGCAGGTCGACCAACTCCCGCAGGCGCCAGCGGTGCCCTTCCATTTGTCCGGCGGCGATGGGAATTTTGGTGTGCGCGCGCAGATCGGCCAGCGCCCGCGCATCGTTCTGCTGCAGCGGCTCCTCGAACCATGTGATATTGCAATCCTCAATCGCGCGGCAAAGCATTTTTGCTTCCACCGGATTAAACAGATAATTCGCGTCGATCATCAGATCGATGTCCGGCCCCACGGCGTCCCGCACGAAGCGCACCCGCGCCGCATCCTCGCGCCATCCTTTTTTATCGACGGCCACCACAATCTTCAGCGCGCGGAAACCCTTGGAGATTTGCAGCTTCGCGGCTTCCGCCAACTGCTCGCGGTCATACTGCGGAAATCCAAAAGTTACGTAAGCGGGCACCGACGATCTCGCGTTGCCCAGCAGGCCGGCCACCGTGCGGTTCGCGGCTTTCCCTTGAATGTCCCACAGCGCGATGTCCAGGCAGGAAAGCGCGCTGGAAATCACGCCGGTCATCGCCCGCGGATTCAGTTTCAGCCAGATCTTCTGGTGAATGGCTTCCAGATCGCGCGCGTCCATGTCCTTCACCGTCGGCAGCACGTACAATTTCAGCGCGGTGACCACCGACCGCGCCAGAAAATGGCCGGTGATCGCCAGGCCGGTCAGCCCGTCGTCCGTTTCCACTTCGCAAAAAACGAATTCCTTTTGCTCTTCCCGGCCGTACCCCTGCACTTTCCCTTCCAGCAGCGGAACCGTGATGGCGGTCGAGTGAATGCTGGCGCGGATATTCTTGATCTTCATTCTTTCTCCTTATTTCGATTGCTCACGTCTTTTCCCTGCTCCTGCGGATGCGTTCTCTCGCCCGTTCCAGGTCCGCGTCCCCGGCGCGCCGCAGCAGCCGCTCTTTTCCGGCCTCGATATGGCCAGCCATTTCGCGCTCCGCGGCTTGAGAGTTGCCGTCGCGCAGCGCCTCGATGATGCGGGAGTGCTCGCGATTCGACGAAGCCATCGATTCGCCCTGCACCAATCCCTTGCGGCGAAACAGATGCAGCTCTTTGCTGAGCGATTTGTAGAGATCCGCCAGCCGGCTGTTCCCGGAAAGCTCCACCAGCCGGGAGTGGAAGCTGACGTTCAAGGGATAGTAGGCATCGATATCGCGGGCGCTCTCCATTTCACGGACCATCGCCAGAAGCTCGTCAATGTCGCGCCGCGTCACGCGAGCAGCCGCCAGCCGGCCGGCCAGGCCAAACAGGTGCGCGCGCACATCGTAAATTTCCGCGGCCTGGGCGACGCTGATCTCGCGCACGAACACGCCGCGGTTGGCCACCACCCGCACCAGGCTGCTTTTCTCCAGGCTTCGGCAGGCCTCGCGAATCGGGCCGCGGCTGATCCCAAACAATTGCGCCAGGGTACTCTCGTTGATGCGGTCGCCGGCCTGCAACTCTCCGGCGATGATCATGCGCTCGATCTCTGCGGCGGCCAGCGAAGCAAGCGACGTCGCCCGCCGCGCCTGCAACTCGCGCACCACGGCCGAAGCTCCACGTACCCTCTTTTTTCGCACCGTGAAATCGTATACTGTTGACAGTTGACGATCAAGGGAAAAATGGCGAATTTTCGAAAGAATCCGGTTAGACGCTGCGGTCGGGTTCGTATTCGGTGGATTTTCCCGATTTGGTTTCGGCGGTTTGCCTGTGCCGCTTTGGTGGTTCCCCGTCCTGGTGTTGCAAAACCTATTTCCACTTACGATGCACCTGTCCGTCCGGCCAATATCGCTGCCGGGCACGAGTTCCTAGACTAAAGATTGAAAGCGATACTGAGTCTTCGTGGATGAAACTGGAATGAATATGTTCAGGCTCGATTATGTTTCTTGTTTGTTGACCGTGCTGTCCACCGTTCTGCTTGGAAAAAAACTGTGGCAGGGTTGGATCGTCGCGGGAATCAATAGCGTCATCATTTGCGTGATCGGATTGCGGACTGCGCAATTCGGATTTGTGCCTGCGAATCTTTTCTGCATCGGACTGTACGCGAATAATTTGTGGAGCTGGCGTCCGAAAACTCGCCAGTCGATCGCGCACTCCGGCGACTGAATTTAGCGATTGCTTTCCGCCGGCGCATCGAGACCGGCGGGTAGCCGGGCAACGTCACGAAGAACGGCCATCGCGGCGTTGCGCCCGTTGATGCCGATCACGCTGCCGCCCGGATGCGTGCACGCGCCGCAGAGGTAGACGCCCGGCATGGGCGTGCGCGCCGGCAGACGGCCGGACCACATGTAGGCCGGCAAACACTCCCCCTGAAAAATATGGCCGCCCGTCAGACCGACTTTCCGTTCGATGTCCGGCGGGCCGAGCACCTGCGCATCGATCACCGCGCTGCCAATATTGGAACAGAAGCGGGCGAGCGAATCGAGCGCCAGCCGGCGGACTTCCTCGCGCCGTTCTTCCCAGGTTCCGCGTGAAAATTTGTAGGGGACGTACTGGGCAAAAACGCTCATGGTGTGGCGGCCTGCGCCTGCCACGCTGGGGTCGTGCGCGCTCTGAAAATAAAGCTCGCACCAGAGATGCTGCGGCAAATCACCGCGGCGCGCGGCGGCGAACGCTTCCTTCCATTCCTCTTTGCTGAGCGGCGTATTAATTTGTCCGTAGTGATGCGGCTGGTCGATTCCCGGCCGGGCGATGAAATTGGGCAGCTCGCGGAGCAGGATGTTCAATTTTACGGTGCAACCCTCGATGGGAATTTGCTCGACGCGCGCACGCCACGCTGGATCGGCGGAAGAGCCGAGGAGCTTCAGGGTCACTTGCGGATCGGCGTTGGAGATCACCACCGGCGCGGCGATAAATTCACCGCCTTCGAGAAAAACTCCCTCGCGCGGCGCGATTCGCGATACCGGAACATTCGTCGCCACCACCGCGCCCGCTTCGCGCGCGGCGTCGCAAAAATAAAAAGACACCATGCCCATGCCGCCCTTCACGTAGCCCCACATGCCGGGCATTCCGCCGAGGCGTCCGGACGCATGATGAAAACGGATGCTGGCGGTTCCCGGATCGAACGGGCTGGCGTTGGTGCCAATCACTCCCTGGCCGAGGTAGGCGGTCTGCAGGCGTTCGTCGCGCAGGAAATATTCCACGAATCGGGCCATCGACCAGTCGAAGAGAACGTGTTTTGCCTGCTGGTCGTTGCCGAGCCGCTCTTCAATCTGTTCGCGCGCGGGCGCTTCGCCGATCCACAAATCGCCGTCGCCGGCCGGGCGCAAGGCGTCGCGGAGGCGGCGCAGCACGCCGTTCATGGCGCGCCAGCCTTCTACATCTCGTGGAGCGAAGCTGCGAATTTCGGCTTCGCATTGTCGATCGTCGTCCCAGAGCTGCACGCTGGTGCCGTCGGGGAATGGAACGAAGAGTCCGTTGACAGCTGGAGTCCACTCGAAACCGCGCGCCGGGAGGTTCAGCTCGGAGATGACCAGGGGATGAAGCAGGCCTGCGAGATAGGCGCACGGAGACATGCGCACGCCGGAGAAAGGTTCCTCGATGGTGCACGCGCCGCCAACTCGCGCGCGGCTTTCCAGGACCAGCACACGCTGGCCCGCGTGCGCGAGGTACGCTGCGCACGCCAGCCCGTTGTGGCCGGCGCCTACAATCACCGCATCCCAGCGGCGCGCGGCTAGCTCGCGAATCGGAGCGGGCAATCCGATTTCGCCGAGGACATCGGCTGTGGGGGAACTCACAATTGAGACAATTTAGCGCAGGCAGGCGGGAAATGCGCGGGCGATGTGGGCGAAGCCGCGTTGGAGGGCGTGTCTCCGACACAGTCGCAACGCGCTTTGTAGCTCGCTCGGCGAGCAAGCAGCGGCGTGGCAATGCTTGCTTGATCCCGGGACCCGACCTAAGATTCTGCCCGGAATAAGGGCATTGCCAAAGGGCGCTTCATGCAACGTTCAGGTCGGGCAACTAGCATGGTAGCCAGTTGCCATTATCGAGCGCCTATTGCTCCAGCCGATTGGGAGGCCATGTGAAGACCATTTCTTGGAGGATCGCCCACTCCTTCCTCTTTCTAGCGGCCGTCATTATTTTCCCGACGGTCTCTTCCGCGCAGGAATCCGGCGCCGATCAACCAGCGGCCAGCGCTCGAAAGAGCGCCGTAGCCCGGCCTTCGCTGAACGAGCAGCAGAAAAGCGGCGAGGCGTTATTCGTCCAAAATTGCACCTTGTGCCACATGCCGACCAACCAGAAGAAGAGGCTGAAAATTCAAGCACCTCCCCTGGAGGGCGTGTTCGGGGAAGACGCCGACAGCGACGTTGTGCGTCAGTTCATTCAGCAGGGAGTACCCGGCAAGATGCCCGCCTTCCGTTTTGGTTTGGATCCGAAACAGATTGATGACATCGTTGCGTATCTGAAAACGGGCGCGCATTTGAAAGCCTCCGCCGGCGGCAACTAAGAAAGGACTGCCATGTTGCGACTGAATTGGTTCCGAAGTATCGGCGTGCTGGTTGTGGCGCTTGGGATGGGATTTGCGGTGGTACAAGCGCTGCCTCCGTCCACCGGCGAACTTGCCGGGGCCGTGAAATCCGCGGAGGGAAAACCACTGGAGGGCGTGCCTGTTTCCGCCAGAGCGGCCGGTTCGACGATTACCACGTCAGTCTACACGGACGGGAGCGGGCGGTATTTTTTCCCGCCTCTTCCTGCCGGCAAGTACCAGATGTGGGCGCAAGCCGTCGGTTTTGAGTTCACTCCCGCCGATCAGACAGTTTCAGCGAGCAAGAAAGTCCAGCAAGACTTCACGCTCAAACCGTTTAAGGATATCTGGAAACAATTTTCGGATGGCGAGTGGCTGGCAAGTTTGCCGGACAGCACGGCAGAAGATCGCAGGATGAAGAAGGTCATTCTCTATACCTGCAGTCCGTGCCACAACTCCGGATTCCTGCTGGAAAAGCGCTTCGACCGGCCGGATTGGGAAATCATCGTCGATCATATGTCGAAACTCGCCGGCTCGTCCGATCCGCCGGGCACAGGGTGCTGCGGCGGGGTGCCGGCGCCGAATGGCGACGATATTCCGGGGGGCGGCAAGTCCGCGAAACCGATGCTGGATAGCGAGGGCAATCCGATTGGGCCGGAGCGCCGACTCCTGGAACATTACAAGACGGACATCATCAACTATCTGGCTCGGGTCCGCGGACCGGAACCGTTTCCTTTGAACCTGAAAGCGTTTCCGCGGCCGACCGGCGAGGCGGCAAACGTTGTCATCACCGAGTACGACGTTCCGGACAAAGACAGCCGCACCATTGGCAGGCTCGATCCCAAGACCGGCCGAACAACACAATACACGCTAAACGCCGACGGCAGCACTCTCCGCAACGACGAGCCCGAGTATGGCGGCAACGAACTTCGGGAGGGCACGGATTGGTCCCGAGGGATTCGCAGCCGCTTGTACGGGCAGCACGA
>DATGJQ010000114.1:0-29098 GCA_035295105.1 Candidatus Acidiferrales bacterium
CCACCAGCGGATCGAGCTGGCCTTCAAGCGCGGCTTGCGTCAGATCGCGGCTGAACTCCGCAAGCAGCGAGGTTTCCTTGGGGCGCGCCGCGGGCGTTTTTTCACCGGCGCTGCGAGCCAGTTCTTCGCGCAGCGTCGAAAGCCGCAGGCCGCGTTCCTGGAGGATTTCCGCGCCAAAGCATTTCTCTTCGCGCAGGATTCCGAGCAGCAAATGTTCCGTGCCGACGTGCCGGTGCCCGAGGCGCTCGGCTTCTTCCGTGGCGAAATTCAGGATGCGCTTGGATTCCTGGCTGAGCGGCACTTCCACGGACGTGGAGATGCGCTCGCGAATGGTGATGCGCTGTTCGATCTCTTTGCGGATCGATTCGATCGAGCCGTGAGAACGCAGGAAACGATTGGCCAGGGCCTTGTCCTCGCGCATCAGACCGAGCAGCAAATGCTCGGTCTCGATGTACGGAGAACCGTACTGGCTGGCTTCGTAGCGCGCGAAGAATATGACGCGTCGGGCCTTCTCAGTGTAACGTTCAAACACGGGTCAACTCGTTTCTCCCTCAGTACGGGAACCAGGGGCTTTGGGTCTACGTCTCAACCGGCTGAAGCTTCCCGTGCTCCAATCGCAGCACGCGATCTGCGCGCCCAGCCAGAACTGTGTTATGCGTCGCCAAAATGGAGGTGAGCCGGTGCTCGCGGTGCAGCCGCTGCATCAGCTCGAAAACGCTCATCGCGTTTCGCTCGTCCAGATCTCCGGTGGGTTCATCGGCCAACAAGAGGGCAGGCTGCTGAACGAGGGCGCGGGCAATGGCCACGCGCTGTTGCTCCCCCCCGGACAACTCACCTGCACGCTGTTTGAGCCGCTCTCCAAGCCCCACTTCCCGGAGCCAGCGTTCGGACGTTTCCAGCGCCTCGCCGTACTTCGCGCCACGCATCAGCAGCGGCATCGCCACGTTTTCGGCCGCCGAAAAATCAGCCAAAAGATGGTGCCGTTGCCAGACAAAACCAATGGACCGGTTGCGATAATTCGCCAGTTCCATTTCCCGAAACGATTCGATTGCTTTACCTTCGAAGTATACTGTACCGCTTGTTGGCGTGTCTAGCGCGGCCAGCAAATGTAAAAACGTGCTTTTCCCCGCGCCGGACGGGCCGACGATGGCAATTAACTCACCCGCCGCAACACTCGCGTTAATGCCGTTCAACACGGTGATTTCCGCGGCGCCGGCGCCAAAGGATTTGCGCAATTCCCGCGTCTCGATCAGCCCGCCGGAGAGCGGCGCGCCGCTGGCGGAAGTGCGGTCCGAAGTTGTGGTGTCTGCCGGCATAGTTCAATCAGAAATTCGAGCGGGACCCGTTCTGTCCTGGTCCCCAATCCGTCGAGAGAATTTCCTTTCCACCTAACTCTTTAGATGCCTCGCGGCATCGTCCCGTTCGATTTGCGGGGCTGCCATTCTGCGGGCAACCGGCCGCGGGGACAAACGATTTCACTTTCTCGCCCTGTGAGTGCCTGTGGAAATAGTGTCCCAATTTGGCACTCGCCGCGAACTGCCCTAAGTCCTTGATACTGCGTCGATTGTTGAAGGTCCCGAATGACACCGCGCGGCGCTCTGGTGCCCGGGTTTATCTTCAACCGCTACGCCTATTATAAGTGCAACCGGGACGCCAAAGAGATTGAAAGCGCATCGAAATATCTTCGCCTGAGTATTTCAATTCAAAGGGCAAGTGAGATTTCGAAGGTGAGAGCGTCGCTTTGGACGGCACGGCGTGACGCGGCCATCAAAGCAGCAATCTGTCAATTGACCGATGTGAGATACCATCGCACGGTGCGCATGGGAACTCCGGTTGGAGAGCGAAGCAAGTCCTGGGGAAGACGCCACTGTTACTGTGTCGGCGCCGCGCTGATCTCCGCCGTTCTTGCCGCGACCGTCGCCGCCCGCCCGGCGATCGGGCAATCTCAGCAAACCATCACCCAACCAGACGAGCCCGAAGCGAATCCCGCCCGGCCTACGGTGAGCAATCCGGCCACGCTTACGCCGGTCGGCTATCTGCAATTTGAAACTGGCATGCTGGGCGCCACCTATTCGCTCGAGTTTTCCACGCGCTACGAATTCAATGAAGTCATCAAACTCGCCGTAACTCGCCGCCTCGAATTTGTCGAGGCTTCCGAACCGACCATCCATTACACCGTAAACGGAATTTCGGCGAACGGCGTCGCGGAGGTTTTCCTGGGCGCTCAAGTGGTGTTGCTGCCGGGGGAAGGCGCGAAGCCCACGCTGTCAGCCAGCTATTCTCGCCGCATCTATGACGGCGGAGCGCCCGAGCTCGATGTTGGCAGCCCGTTGAACTCCTCGGTGCTTTACGCCAGCGCCGATGTAATGGGTTTTCACTACGACGCGAACGCGATCTTCAACGAAGTGCTGGACGGTCGAGTGCGCAGGCTGCAGTTCGGCCAGACGCTCTCGGTTTCCCACCCGCTCGGAAAAGGCTTCGGTCTTTCCGGCGAGATCTGGCGCTTCAGCCAACCGTTCGAGCGCGGCAACGCCATCGGCAATCTCTGGGCCGCCAGCTACGCCGCGCGCAAAACTCTGGTCTTCGACGCCGGATTCGAGAAAGGTTTGACAGGCACCTCCACGCATTGGGAAGCCTTCGCCGGACTCACCTACTTGCTGCCGCACCGGTTGTGCAAGAGATAGCGGAGCCGGTTTCCAGCGCGTGGGAGCAAGTAAGAAGGAAATCAATCTACGATCGTGGCCAGTGAGTAGAACTATTCATACCGCAAAATGTCTACCGGCAGGATGCGGGACGCGGCGCGCGCGGGGATCAGCGTAGCGGCGACGCTGATCGCCAGCGCGGAGGCGGCGATCCACATGCCGTCGATCGCACTGGTCTGGAACGGAACGAAGGGCACGGAGTAGACCTGGGGATCGAGCGGGATCAGATGATACGCGCCGGCGGACCAGGAAATGGCGTACCCGGCGATTAAGCCGGAGACGGTGCCGATCACGCCCACCGTCAGCCCCTGCAGCATGAAAATATTGCGGACCTGCGGGCGATACGCGCCGAGCGACATGAGCACGGCAATGTCCTTGGCGCGATCGGTGACGCTCATCGACAGCACGACCAGAATGTTGAGGCCGGCGACGAAAGTGATCAGGCCGATGAACAGCGCGGTGACCAGTTTCTCCAGGCGCAGCGCACGGAACAGGGCGCGGTTCTGGTCTTCCCACGTGCTGGTCATGTAGTCGCCGCCGGCGGCCGATCCAATCGCGTGCGCTACTTCCGCGGCGCGGTCCACATTTTGAACGCGGAATTCCAGAACGCTCACCACGTCTCCGACGCCGGCGAGGTTTTGCGCCGGGGCTAATTTCGCAAACACCCAGTTGGCGTCGTAATCGTAGAAGCCGGAATTAAAGACGCCGGCGATGCGAAAGCGCCGCGAGCGCGGCACCATCCCGTACGGAGTAAGGCGCCCCTCGGGGCTGGTCAGCGTGACGTAATCCCCGGTACGGAGGTTCAGTTCATCGGCCATCAGGTGCCCGATGACGATCGAATCGAAGCCGTCCGCGTCCGGAGTAAAATCCGCGGCGCCGGAGACCATCCGCTGCAGCGCTTCATCGTAGCGGCGCTCGCGTTCCGGGTCGACGCCCTTGATCACCACGCCGCGGGCGTGGCCACCGCCCGAAAGCAGTACAGTCAGATAAATCGCCGGAGCAACGCTTTTCACGCCGGGAACGTGGCTCAACTTGTCCGCCAGCGAGTCATAGTCCTCGATGCCCTGCGCGCCGGGCCGCTGAAGATTCACATGCGCCGATACGCCCAGCAAGCGGTCCTGAATGGTGCGGCGAAATCCGGTGTTCATGGAGAGCGCAATAACCAGTGTGGCGACACCCGCGCCGATTCCGACCACCGAAAACATGGTCACCAGGCGCAGCACGGCGGGCTTGTAGGGCGACCGCAAATAGCGCCGCGCAACCAGCCACGCAAACTTCATTTCTTTTCGCCTGAATCCTGCTCGGGGGAACCGGCCGCTTCGGGACGCAACACTTCTGGACGCAACACTTCAGGGCGCAACAAGGGAAACAAAATGACTTCACGAATGGAGTGCGAATCGGTGAACAGCATGGTCAGGCGGTCGATGCCGATGCCTTCGCCCGCGGCCGGCGGCATGCCGTGCGCCAGGGCGCGCACGTAATCCATGTCCACTTCGCGCGGCGCCTCTTCTCCGCCCGATTCGACCTGCGCGCGGAAGCGGCGCTCCTGCTCAATGGGATCGTTCAATTCGGAAAAACCGTTGCCTAGTTCCATGCCAGCAACATAGACCTCAAAGCGCTCAACGAGCGACGGGTCGTCCCGGTGGCACTTGGAAAGCGGGGAAATTTCCGTGGGGTAATCGTACAAGATGGTGGGCTGGATCAGCTGTGATTCCGCCACGGTTTCAAACAGCAGTCCGGTAATTTCACCGTCCTTCAGGTTTGAAAGTCCCAGCAAAGGTTCGCGGCCGTTGGACTGCGCCCAAGTGTTGTAGCGTTCGCCAGCCGCCCGCGGTCCTCCCGGCAAGGCCAGTTCCGCGAGCGTCGGAGGAGGCGCTGCGCCTTCCGGCCAATACCGGCATACCGCTTCGCGCATCGAGAGGCGTTGAAATTTCGAGAAATCGATTTCGTGTTCGCCGTACTTTACGAACGTCGATCCGGTCACTTCCGTGGCGAGAGACGCGAACAGCTCTTCGGTCAATTTCATCAGGTCGAGATAATTGCTGTAGGCTTCGTAAAATTCCAGCATGGTGAATTCCGGATTGTGGGAAGTGGAGATGCCCTCATTCCGGAAATTGCGATTGATTTCATACACGCGGTCCAGGCCGCCGACCACCAGGCGCTTCAGGTAAAGCTCGGGAGCGATGCGCAGGTACAAATTCAGATCGAGTGCGTTGTGATGGGTGACGAATGGCCGCGCCGCAGCCCCGCCGGCCAGCGGCTGCATCATCGGGGTCTCCACCTCAATGTAGCCGCGGGCGTTGAAGAAGCGCCGCAATTCGCGAACGATTTGCGCCCGCCGGATAAAGATTCCGCGCGCGCGTTCATTCGAGATCAAGTCGAGATAACGCTGGCGGTAGCGAACTTCTACGTCCGACAGTCCGTGCCACTTTTCGGGCAGTGGCAAGAGGGCTTTGCTCAGCGGAGTGACTTCGGTGACCCAGACCGTCAACTCCCCGGTCTTGGTGCGAAACAAGTGGCCCGCGACACCGATTAAATCCCCAAGGTCGAACAACTGGAAGAGTTCATAGGCCGGGGCGCCCACGTTGTCCAGCTTCACATAGATCTGCAGCCGCTGGCCCGAGCCCAGGATATGGGCGAATCCGGCCTTGCCGTGAACGCGCAGGTTGACGATGCGGCCAGCCACCCGCACGGCCGGCTTGGCGGTCTCCAGTGTGACGGCGTCGGCGCTGCCGTATTTCTCAAACAGCTCCGGGGGCGTGGCCGTCCACTCAAATTTGTTGGGATACGCCTCATGCCCGCGCGACTCGATCTCGGCAAGCTTTTTCTGGCGCTGAAGAAACTGGTCGACTGGATCAAAAGGTAACAGAGGTCTCTCCCTGAAAGCGTGAGCGGCAGTATAACGACTGATTATGCGAGTGGCAAGGAAGCCCGAAACTTGCCTCCTATGGTATGATGGAGGGCCTCAGAGGTGTGTGGGAATTCCTTTTTTGGAAACGCTTCTTCCGTTCGCTTTGGCGGGGGTTTTGTTCAACGAATCGGTTGTCGGCGGGCGGGTAGACGAGTCTTTCCAGGAATGATTTCTTGAAGCAGGCTTTCGGTGGGGGGCCCTTGGGAGCAACGCGCGCCAAACGCGCAGGCCAACGTTCACGTACCGTCCGGGAGGATTGGTTCGCTTGGATCCCCAACGAGATGGACCAGCTCTTTGACGCCACCCGCGCGGAGATGGAATCTTCAAACTTCATTCTGAGTATTTCGCTGGACGAGGCGCTATCGCTATGCAAGCGGGGTGAGCTGGAGCATGCCCGCGACCGCGCGACGGTGATTGCAGGACTATTCGATCGCCTGGCCGCGAGGGTCTGCCACGTCATCCAGACGATTAAGGATCACGGTTCCCACTTTGGTACGGTACCGAACGTAAAGCCTCTCTATGCCTCCAACTTTCGCGGGACCACGGCGCAGCGAATTGCCCTGATGGATAACGTGTTGGCCAAGGTCCTTTTCCGGGAGCGGACGCGCTTCTTTCACAAGCTTCATTCCCTGGGCGAGATCATCGAATCCCTGCAGAAAGAGGCGCGAGCGATCCTGCACGACATTTCCGAGGGCGTTTCGCAAGTCCCCTTCCGAGGCTGGGAGCTGCTGGAAGTCCTTGGTTATGATCTAAATACGTGTATGGGAGAGACGACGATCCTGCTGAAATCGTTTTTCTGCGCCCTACCCGCCGAGGAACTGGAAGCGTTTCGCCACAAACTCGTCAACCTCGGACCGCCGGGCCTGGGGATCGATTCCGGGGCGACGCCATCTTTCGATCCTGAATAGATTTTGCGAACCAACGCACCATTCCGGCCCAACCGTCTTCTCAGTTCGAACTAGTTCGGATACCGAAGTGTAGCCAGCACAGTCTCTATAAGACGCGTGCAACTTAAGGAGCAAGGGTCGCATCCCAAACGATGGATGCGTCCCGACCGGGTACGGTGACCCGCACGAGACGAACAGATACCAGCGAAATGAACGAGGCCGAGGCCATACGCCTCGCCCAACAGGGCGACGCTGGCGCCTTTGAACGAATCTACAGGCTTCACAATCGACGGGTGTATGCGTTGTGCCTGCGCATGGTCGGAAATACGGCGGAAGCCGAGGACCTGACTCAGGACGCTTTCTTGCAGTTGTTTCGCAAGATCGGCACGTTCCGCGGCGAGTCGGCATTTTCAACCTGGCTTCATCGCCTGGCAGTAAACGTCGTTCTGATGAAGCTGAGAAAGAAGACGTTGTCGGAAACGTCGCTGGAGGAATCGACCGATCCGGAGGACGAGTCGAGCGGGCCGCGGCGGGAAATCGGCGCACCGGACCTGTTGCTTACCGGATCCATCGATCGGGTTCATTTGGAAAGGGCCATTGAGCAATTGCCGCCCGGCTACCGGCAGGTGTTCGTTCTGCACGATGTGCAGGGATATGAGCACAACGAAATCGCCGGGCTGATGGATTGCTCGATCGGAAATTCCAAGTCGCAGCTGCACAAGGCGCGCATGCGATTGCGCGAGCTGCTGCAGGAAACACTGAGAGATTTGGCGCGCCAGGAACGGCAAGCGGCCAAGGGTAGCGGATCGGATTAGCGGCACCGGACCGGTGCGGGATTGGAAAGCAGAAGAAGAGATTGGAAAAAGAAATCAGAAGTGAAGCCAGAAGACGAGAAAGATCAGCAGGAAGATCGGGAAGCAAGGAAGAAGGAAAAGAAAATGCAGTGTGAACAGTTCGAACAAATCTTAGAGCAGCAGGACTCCGGCGCCCTTCCGGAAACGGCTCTGGATCACCTGGAAGGCTGCGCGGCCTGCCGAGCGCTGTCGGCGGATTTCAGCGCCATTCGCGAGGCCGCCCTGGAGCTGGGCGATGAGGAAATCGCTCCTCCAGAGCGCGTATGGGTCTCTTTGCGCAACCAGCTGGAAGCCGAAGGCCTGATTCATGACGCGGAAGAAATCCAGCTCGCAGCAAGCGAAGAGCGCCGCGGATGGTGGACCATTCTGCAGCGCCCGGCCTTTGCCGGAGCTTTTCTCGGCGCGCTTTTGCTGGCGGCCTCCACCGTCGGTTACCTTTCCAATTTCGCGCCCGCAACAGTGGATTCCCAACTGAAAGTCCAACAAGAGGTTTCGCCGGTACCCGCCGCGGACAGCGTTTTCAAAGAAGAAGTTCTGACCGTGGGGAACGAATCCATTCCAGGCCTGCAGCGGGAAGATACCGTGGTGACCAATTCCATCCGGCACAACCTGCAAATCGTTGACAACCTGATCGCGATGTGTGAAAAAAGCGTACGCGAACAACCTGACAACGAGATGGCGCGGGAATATCTGTACGGAGCCTATCAGCAGAAGGCGGAGCTATTGGCCACCGCCACCAACCGCAGCATGACGGGAGGACTGCAGTGAACGCGATTTCATACCTGCGGGCTACGAGCACAGCCCGCGCCCGGAACGTGGTACGAGTGAGCGCCCTCAGCGCGATGATGGTGGGGCTCGTTCTAGCGGCTGCTCCCGCGCATGCCGACCGCATGGAAAAGCACTTTGCGGTCCAGAAGCAGCCCAAGATCACCGTGCGCAATTCCAATGGACGCATCCAGGTAAAAGCCTGGAACAAGAATGAAGTCCAGGTGTCTTGGACCAATCCCAGCGGCAAAACGGTGGTGGAGACCGAAGAGGCCGGCAACCGCGTGGAAATCGTGACGCGGGAAACACAGGAAGGGCTCTCGGAGGAAGATTGCAAGACCGATTTTGAGATTACCGTCCCGGTGTTCAGCGAACTGAATGTGCGAACCGATTCCGGCAACGTGACCGTCGACAGCGTGCACGGGGATATGACCTTCGATACCGTTGGCGCCAACCTGCAGCTCTCCGACGTGGCCGGCTATGTGGTCGTGAAAACCATCGACGGCTCGCTGGTCTGCGACCGCTGCGCAGGCAAGCTGGAAGCCAACTCGATCAGTGGAAACGTGCAGATGCTCCAGCCGTCCCTGGACAGCGTGCGCGTGCAGACTTCTTCGGGGAATATTTTCTTTGACGGCAGTTTTTCGAGCCGCGGCATTTACATCATGAAGAATTTCAGCGGCGCGATTGAAGTGCATTTCACTTCCAGCGACTCCTTCGATGTGAACGCCACTTCGCTGAAGGGCGATGTCATCAACCAAGCCACCTTCAAACCGGACACACATGGCAGCCCGCACCCCGCATCCAAGTGGGGGCACAGCCTGTTTGGCACGATGAATGAAGGGCACGCCAAGGTCGAACTCTCTTCCTTTAGTGGTACAATCAAGATTCTCCAGCGTGACTGACGCTCGCGGAATCGATTGCAGGATTCATCCCCATCCAACGCGCCCGCTCCCGGGCCTGTCGCGGAATGCCGCATGGTCTGCCTGACCGGATTCATGGGATCGGGCAAGAGCACCGTGGGCCGCTTGCTTGCCTCGCAACTCGCCTGGCATTTTGCCGATCTGGACGCGGAAATCGAGCGCGAGTCGGGACTCTCCATTTCACAAATCTTTGCGCAACAGGGCGAAGCTGTTTTTCGCGACATTGAGCACCGGTGTCTCGAACGCATTCTGGGAGCAGCGTTGGCGCGCGACACACGCTCGGTTCTGGCGCTTGGGGGCGGAACCTTCGCGCAGCCGCGCAATGCTGCACTCATTCGTGAATTCGGCGCCACACAGCGCGGGGCCAGCTCCGCGGTCATCTGGCTGGACTGCTCCACCGATGACCTCCTTCAACGCTGTGTACTCATGGGTGACCGGCCACTCTTCCGCGATGAGGCCAGTTTTCGTAAACTCTACGAGGAGCGTTTGCCGTTTTACCGGCAGGCCGATTACCGGGTCGAGAGCGGCGGAGAACCCATGCGCGTGGTGGAACAAATTTTAGCGCTCGGAATTTTCGGGCGATCGGTCCAGCCGCACGCGGGTGGGGCCGTTCCGGGAGCGCAGCTCGAGTGAAGCTTCATCGAACCAGCTCGAAATTCTTTTTGTCAGCCGTGGCAGCCGTTTCCCTTTGCGGTGGCGCCGCGTTGTTTGTTGGAACGCGACCTTCCGAAACGCCTGCACTCGGCGGCATCGCTTACGCCGCCGCGCCGGCCGGTTCGCCAGGCGTCTTCACCAGCGACAAGGGAAAACTGCGCATCACCATTAACGGCCAAGTCGTCGGCTCCGAGGATTTTGAGATTTCTCCCTCCGGCGACGCCTGGATCGAACACAGCTCCACCAGCGCGCATGCGCCGGGCGGTCCGGACATCAAAGCTTCCGGCCAACTGAAGCTCGCGGCAGATGGCGCGCCACTGCACTACGATTGGTCCGCGGAGGCTCAGAAGAAAGCCTCCGGGTCCGTGGAATTCGTCAACGGCACGGCAAAGTGCGCGGCGGATCTAGGCGGCGCCTCGCCGCTCCGCAAAGATTTTGTGTTCACCTCGCCTCACATCGCCGTACTGGACAACAACCTGTACTACCAGTTCGCCGTACTCACGCGGCTGTATGACTGGAAGGTCGGCGGCAAGCAGCAATTTCCCGTGGTGATCCCGCAGGACATGGTTCCGGGGACAATTTCGGTGGAATCGCTCGGCCAGCAGCAGGCCGGCAATGGAAGATACGAAGCGGTGCGGGTCAGCACGCCGGACCTGGAAATCATGGTTTACCTGGATGGCGCACACCGCATGATGCGCCTCGAAGTGCCTTCCTCCAGCGTGACGATCGAACGCGAATAAAGGCAGATGCCGAATTCAGTAGGACAGGCTTCAGCCTGTCTGGTTTGGGTTACGCATGACGCAGGACTAAACCAGACAGGCTGAAGCCTGTCCTACTGGATGTTGCCAAACCGGGCACAGGGCTTGCCGCGGCCATTGCTTCCAAACCCGAATTGTCAGTTAATGGGCTGCAACCCTTCCGAATTACAGCCTTGGAGGCCGCCATGCTCGACATCAAGTCGGTACTGCTTATGCTGTTTTCCAGTTCCTGGGGAGTGACGACCGTTGTTCTGATCGCCGCCATCGTGTACCGGGGCGTACTCTCGAATCGCGAAGACGATCAGATTTTTCTGGATGACGCCGAGCAGCATTATTACCACGAGCAGCAGGCGCTCATTGCCAGGATTGCCCGCTTGAAGGGTCCGATCATCGCGCTTTCCCTCGTATCAGGCGTACTGTTCCTGACCACGATTGGCTTCTGGATTTATCAGGGATACTCCAGCTTCTAGGATGCACCGAGCTTTTGGCCTGAGCGTGACGCAGCCATTCAACTGGTGCCGCCGGAAGGGTGTGCGGGTCGGCTCCCCGTTGAAGCCCTCCTGCTGTGCTCTATCGGCAATCTATCACCGAAGCTTAAACACGCGCCGGATTCCGTGTCGTCTAGCAGTCGACAAGCAGTTATGGTCCTGGCAACCTGCCCGAATCGAATTCTTGTTTCGCTGAACCGGTTCTCCTACCCTTGAAATCACTTCATCTTTTGGATTTTAGAATCGGATTTCTTGGGAGGAACGATGACAGCAAATTCCGGAAACACGGCTTACCTGGGTCCCGGACTCAAAATCACCGGAGAAATCTCCGGCAACGAGGACCTGTGGCTGGACAGCAAAATCGAGGGCTCGGTATCCATCGGCGGCTTCCGCTTGACGATTGGGCAGAAGTCGGAAGTCGAAGGCGAAGTGGTGGCGCGTGAAGTGGTGGTGTCCGGAAAAGTGACTGGGAATATCAGCGCGCGGGACCGGCTCGAAGTGAAGAAGGGATCGACGGTGGTGGGGGATTTAAGCACCGCCCGTATCCTGATCGAAGATGGAGCTTACCTGAAGGGCGCGGTGGAAATTGACCGCAGCAACACGCGAGTGGGAGCGGATCTGGATACGCTTCTTGGCAAGTCAAAATAACGCAGCACAGAAATAAGCAGAGGATCGTCAGCGCGCGACAAAAGGGCTGGGGGGCTGGGCAGATGTCGCGCGAAACGAATTGAGGCTGCGAGCAGCTATGCCGCGACCAGTTCGGACGGCGTTTCCACCTTCGCGGCTGCCCGGCGCGGCTGGAAGCAATTTGAAGTGCGCTCCAGGTTCTCACGCAGGATCATCAGGGTAAGAAATGTGGTCAGGACGCGCTTCTTGGTCTCGTCCGTCAAACGTGCGCTGCCTGTGCCGATGCGGGCCAGCTTGATGGCCGACGCGGCAACGAAATTCTCGATCTCCAGCCGGCGCGGCACATCGGGTCCGCCCGGAATGGCTTCCCGCCGAATGGCGGCGCAGGCGTTTTCCGCGGTCGATAGGAAGTGCGAAACGCACAAAGTGTCCGTTTCCAGTTCCTCGGGGACCGAGGTTCCGCAGCCAGGCATGCAGCACTTGCGGGAAATATTCGTATCACTCATGTTCGCCCTCAGTTGATCGTGTGCAATTACGGTATCAACCTGTGCAAGAAAGGTACCAAAGATTCGATCGCAAAGTCGGAAGCTTCAGGGCACTAAGTGACGCTCTGCCAGTGGGCTGACTCCGCCAGTGGAGAATTGCTTCCCATCCGGTGTACGCTCCCGGTACACCTGTACTACAAAAGGACAAATGTTTTCCCTTTGGACACATCGGGCGTCCACTTGGGTGTGAACCGATGCGCATGATTGATCGCATTCGCGCCACCCTTCATCCCGAAATGGAACCATCCGTTCCGCTCCTTCGCGGCGCCCGCCGGATGCCTCTAACAATTCTCTTGCAAATGCAATGAATTAAGTCACTTAGTTGATTGCTGCAGCCGGAAGGAGATCACTAACGTGGTTACAACGCTCGTCGGACGGCCGTCAATTTTCGGGGCTTGATACTGCCATTGCTGCACCGCCTGTATTGCGGCTCGCGCCAGGATGGGGGGACCGTCGAGCACCTTGAGCCCGGTGACCTGCCCGCTGCTCGAGACGTAGACGCGCAGGACCACATCGCCCTCGACACCGGCCTGGCGAGCCACATCCGGGTAGGCAGGGGCGACCGAGTGCTCGAGGTGCCTTTGCATCTCCGTAGCATCCACCGGGATGCCGCCCCACCAGGACTCCAGGATCCTGCGGCGCATATCGGCAAAGAAGCCGTCAGCGTCTGAAAGATCGTCCGGTCCTATCGGGCTGACGGCTGGATTCGACGGCTGCAGGGACGCGGGAAACAGACCGCCGGAAATCTGCCCGGCGGCCGTAGCAAACGCCACACCGGGATACTGATAGGCCTCGGCGGGGCGCAACGCGATGTTTCCTGAAGCCGCCCGCAGCCGGACGACTTCGCCCCCGCCATTGACTTGGACGGCGCAATGGATGGTCCGCCCGCCATCGGATGAAGCCGGATAGCTGATTTTGAGAGGCAGCGAGGGGTCCGCCGCGATGTGATGCCCTTCGCCCTGTTCGATGACGGCATCGATGGTAGCTGCCAGTTTGCGCGGGATATAGAGAACGATGTCTCCGCCGGCGGAAGACATCTGTGAAATTTCCTTCAGCTTCCGAACCTCTCCGTGAACCACGGCCTTGGAGCCGTTTATCGCGCTAAGCCATGCGGTAATGCCGCCATCGTTGGCGGTGACGTGGAGCGGCGTATTGGCCTGCCGCACTTCCAGGCCTCCACCGCCGGAATCCGCGGCGACGCTCGAAGCAGCGCTCTCGATATGAATATTGCCGCCGCCGGAATCGAGCGACGCGGCCCCGGCGACGTGCCCGGTGTAGATCTGACCGCCTCCCGTGCGCAGAGTTACATCTCCAGTAATATTGCCTGCGATGATATGACCGCCCGCCGTGGACGCCCGCAACATTCCGGCGACGTTGCCCACCGAAATCCGCCCGCCCTGCGTTTCGATGCTGGCCGCTTCCTCGGCGGCGGGACCGGAAGCAGCGACACCGCCCACGTTGCCTACGGCGATATTTCCTCCCGCGCTGGTGAGACGCACGCGGCCGTCTATGTCCGCGACGTCGATGTTCCCGCCGCCTGTGGAAACCTCCAGGCTGAAGCGCCGCGGGATGTGAATCTCCACGAGCGCATCGAACCGGCTATGAAGGATCTGCCAGGGCACTCGAGCGTCGAGAGCCACGCCCCACGAGGTGGGCCGCGCGGTCACACGAAACTCGCGCACGAACCTCTCCGCATCCGGATCGCGCGAATCCGTCTCGACAATGGCGCGATAGGAAATTTGCGACGATGCGTCCGTGAAGACATGGACGTTGCCGAGTTCCAAATTTACGCGCAGGAGGCGGCCGTCTTTCGCAGGAACGGTTCCTGTTTTCTCGGCGGAGATTTTCGGGAAATTTTCAGCGGGCCTTGCGCCGGCGGGATCTTCCATGAGAATTGCCGCGGGATCGCGCGGCCAGGGATCGGAGCGGTGGGAATGGCTATGCGCGAAGACCGGCGCGGAACCGATGGCCAGAATGCCGGCCGCGACCGCTACGAGATTTCTCCAGGTTGCCATGATCCGTCCGGTGCGCGTCTCCGATTCACTTGGGCCAGCGGCTCTACCCAAGGCGTCCGTACTCAAAACGTTGTCATTCGGAGCGAAGCGAAGAATCTCTCTTCGATTTCGGTATGAGAGAGGGATCAGAAAAAAAAGAGAGATTCTTCGCTTCGCTCCGAATGACAACATAAGACCTTTTTCGTGCAGCCTTCAGGCCGATCTTATCCTCTTTTTGTTTTGACGTTTCAGGAAGGCAAGTGTCTCACGGAATCAACGGGTTCCGGACGATTGTGCGGCGGAAGGGAATCCGCCGTTTGTGAGGGTTTTAAGGCCTCGGTGGCAGCGCTTTCTCGAGCTGGCCAGCGGCTAAAGCCGCTTGAACCGTGCCACTTCACGGCACGGCTGAAGCCGTGCCCTACAAAGATTTCGCGTGAATTTTCTTTTTTGCTGGTCGCCTGGTTTCGGGCGCGCGGATTACTGGTCGCCGAGGGCGCGCAGGACTGCTGCGCTCTGCAGGCGGACGTAATTGTTGGAATCGTTGCGCTGGCGGTCGCGCAGCACTTCCAGGGTTTGCGGATCTGACGCGAACGAACTGTTCGCGGATTGCAGGGCGCTGACCAGAAGGTTGACGGCTTCAACGCGCACGCCGGAATTGTCATCGTTCTGCAGCGCATCGAGAATGGTCTGGCGAACCGCCGGATCCTGCTCGAATCCCTGCAGGGCCTCCAGAGCCTTCATGCGTACGCCGGGATTGCGATCCAGGCGCGCAGCGGCGCACAGAGAATTGCGGACCTCGGGATCCGCGGCGCGCGTGCGCAGCACGTCCAGGGAATCGAGGCGCGCATCGGGATCGAAACGCTCGCTGTTTTTCAGCACAAAGGTGAGCGCGCGCTCCACATCGGCGTCATCCGGCGAGCCGACGATGTTCATCGGCGTTTGCGACATGAATTGCACCTGCACGGTGGGCTGCGTCCCAGCGCCGGCCGGGGTCACCCAGGCGACGTGCGCGCTTCCGGCGCTCTGCAATTGCTGTTCGGTAATTTTGGGAGTAGCGGAAACCGTCATCGCCGGGCGCGTCGCAACCGCCCGCGTCGGCACGAGCGGCAGGCGCTGCCCGGCGACGCCGGCAAGGAATCCGGCGACCACCAGAACGGCCATGCTCATCGCGGGATGGTAGACCAGCGTATCGCGCAGCGCGCCCCACCAAGCAACAGGAGAAAAAATCGCAGCCCACCCGTTGCGGCTCGCGCGCGACTGCCGGTCGTCCAAAGTTTCCGCGAGTTGACTGCGGCACTGCGCCAGCAGCAGGCCGGAACGATCCAGAGAATCCGCCGGCTGCTCGAGCGCAGCAATGGCTTGATGCAAATGAGTTTCCCGCAGAAGAATGGCGGCGCAGGCCGGGCAGGCGGCTGCATGCGCCTCGACATTCGCGCGCACGGCGGGATCGAGTTCGTCGCAAGCGTGGAGGACGGCGAGAGATTCAAATGCCTCGCAGCGCATGAGCGGGCTATTCGGTTGCATTGGGTCTTGCCGGTCGGTCACAGCAGGCCTTCCAGTTGCGCGCGCAGCTTGCGCGTCGCGCGGAACAGAGAATTTTTCACCGTTTCCTCCGTGGTGCCCAGCGCGTCACCAATGGCGCGCAGCTTCAGTCCCTGGTAATGCTTCATCTCAAAAACCATGCGCTCGCGCGGCGTCAATTGCTCGAGGGCGCCGGAAATCCGGCGGCCGATTTCGATTCCCTGCATGCGGCGTTCAGGATCGGAGCCCGCAGCGGTGGCCTGCTGGCGGTCAAAAAAATCGCCGGGCAGCGAGTCGCCATTCAGATTCGCCGGATACTCGGGCGCCTGGTCTTCCGGCCGGCTACTGCGGCGGCGCAAGTGGTCGAGGCAAACGTTGGTGACGATGCGGTACGTCCAGGTATAAAAGCTGCATTCAAAACGGAAGCGCGGCAGATTTTTGTAAATTTTGAGGAACGCTTCCTGGTAGACGTCACGGGCATCGTCAGGCTTGCGCAAAATATTGAGGGCAATTCGCAGCACGTCGCGGTCGTAGCGGTGGACCAGTTCCTCAAACGCTTCGCGGTCGCCGCCCTGCGCGCGTTCGATCAGCGCGCGTTCCTCGGCGGGAGAAAGCTCGCGACCCGAAACACCGATGGAGGCCGAACCTCCCACCGGTTCTCCGGAAGCGTTGCCAGACCAGGCGATCGTCATTTCGTCAGCTGCCATCGGAGCGCGCTCGGAATAGACTCGGACCCGTACACTGCATTAGACGCCTCAGCGGCTAAAAAGGTGAGCGCTTTTGACGCCGGACTCAGAATGCCCTAACTGGTTCATTCCTAATATACTTGGAAACGCACTCAGGGCACGATTATTTCAAGATCGAATCACGCACCACGGTCTGATCGGCGATCGGCACCCACAAGACGAGCCGGTCTTCAGGCCCGAGATTGCGGTTCCGGTGGCCTTTCGTAGGGCTGAGATCTTCAATGAGCTCTATGTCTCCGGGATTCAGAGTGATTTTCTCCCCTCCGGAAAATTCCACCTCTTCATGGCCGGCGAGATTGAAAATATATTGCCGGCGCGGTCCTGGATGGAACGCGCCGAAATCGGCGCCGGGTGCGTCGGCTTTGGACTTGCGGAGCGTGGCTCCCGTTGTCGTTTCCATTAGATTGGCGACGTTATTGGGATCGAAATTCAAAACCTCAACCTTTTCCACGTGCGACAGCCCATCTTTGCCCGTATAGAACCGGTACATCGTCACCGGTTTGCCTCCCTGGGCGGCGACTACATCATTCCGCATTCGCCCGCAAAACATCAGAAAGCAGATTCCGACGGTCACCAGAGCAACGGAAAACCTGAGCATCGGTTTCATGGAGTGCTCCTTGTTGTCGTTTGATTAGGTGCCCGCCCTTCGACTCTTGAAGGAGATAGCTTTTGGGCCGATCGTCCACTTGACCTCAGCGCATCGGCGCGAATCAAGCCCCCCATATCTCTTCAAGGAAACGAGCAGTTCGTCACCAGCGCTATCGAATCCCTTAGGACGGCAAATCTAATCGAAAATCCCGGCTCTTGAAAAGCGAGAAAGGCTTGACCACCTCTACTGCAAGATCATAACTCAGGTGGCGGGAGTGGCATCGAATCCATTGCGTGGGAGACGTCGTGTGGAGATTGAAAAGCCGGGCGACTTGCCTTACTTGCCTTTTTCCTGTTCTTCAATTCGCTTTTGTAATTCTTCGATGTCCAGTTTCGTCTGACTATGAAAAGGTTTGTTCTTGGACGCAAACCAGAGCTCATTGTTCGATTGGTCGAGCACAGAGAAAAGTACGGGGGTAGGCGATACGTCTATATCGTTGTGCGGCGGGGTGGGCCTGCCTGCGGTGTCCGCCTTGAAGCGAAGGATCAAATCGGCTTCTTTGGCGTTCTCCAGGATCTTAAATCGCCCCCACTTGCTTAATGCCTCGCGGGCCCGGTCGGCGATTTCCGGGTGGCCCGTTTGATTGTCGATGTACACCGTCTTTGCAGCGATCACGCTGGCCGGGATGGGAGGAGCGTTCTTGTCCTTCGCACGAACCGGGGACAGAACGAGCACGAGGGCAAGCGCTGCTGTGATTGCTGCTTTCATGGAGCCTCCCATTAGGTAAGTTATGATAACTGTTCCGACTGGCGTTGCCACCTTCAGCAGTGCGTGTATTCCACTACAGCAATAGTGCTGCCTGACCAAAAAAACACACACCAGCAAATCGGATAAATCGCAAACGATCCGGCGGACCGAGAAACTGTATACTCTCCCGCGCAATGCCTGCCGAGTCCAGTCCGGTCAAAGGTCGCCCCGGCTTGAAAGCTGCCGCGAAAATCTCCGTCGTCCCCATGATCACGGCGACGTATTTCATGGTCGCCGGTGGACCCTACGGGCTCGAAGACATCGTCCAAAAAACCGGCTACGCGGCGACGCTGGTGATCCTGCTGATCACGCCGCTGCTGTGGAGCCTGCCCAGCGCGCTGATGGTGAGCGAACTTGCCACCGCCATTCCGGAAGAGGGCGGCTTCTACATCTGGGTGCGGCGAGGGATGGGCCGCTTCTGGGGATTTCAGGAAACCTGGCTGACGCTGGCGGGCAGCGTGTTTGAGATGGCGCTGTATCCCAATCTCTGCATCGACTATATCGGGCAGTTCGCGCCCGGGTTGGTCGCGGGACATCGCGGGATGATTCTGGGCTTCGCGATGATTGCGATTTGCACGGCGTGGAATATTTTGGGAGTGCGCTCGGTGGGCGAAGGTTCTGTGTGGATGAACGTGGCGCTGCTGGCGCCGTTCGTTGCGCTGACGATTCTGGCGCTGGGCAGCGGAAAATTCGCGGCGTCGGGAGATGCGCCGGTGCCGCTGCGGCACGCGGATTTGTTGGGCGGCGTGCTCATCGCCATGTGGAACTATATGGGCTGGGACAATCTTTCGACCATCGCGGGCGAAGTGGACCGGCCGCAGCGCACCTATTCGCGGGCCATGTTTGGCGCGGTGCTGCTGGTGGTGGTGAGTTACCTGATCCCGGTTGGCGCGGTTGCCCATACTGGGATCGATCCGAACCGCTGGACCACCGGCGGCTGGGTGGACATCGGAAGGATCGTCGGCGGGCAAACCCTGGCGATCACTATCGCGCTTGCGGGAGTGATCGGCGCGATCGGATCCTTTGGCGCGCTGATGCTTTCGTTCACACGCCTGCCGCTGGTGATGGCGGAGGATGGCTACCTTCCGCGGATTTTCGCGCGGCGCGACGCGCGCTCGGGCGCGCCATGGGTGGCGATTCTGGCGTGCGCGATTTTGTGGGCGGTCTGTTTTCCGCTGGGATTTGAGAAGAGCCTGATCCTTGACGTGCTGCTTACCGGCTTGAGCATCCTGCTGGAATTCTGGGCGCTGGTGGCGCTGCGCGTTCGCGAACCCGATCTGCCGCGGCCGTTTCGCGTGCCCGGCGGGCTGGCCGGCGCGGTGGCGATCGGCGTGCCGCCGGTGGCGCTGATGATCGCGGCCATGGCGCGCAATCGTACCGAGCTGGTGGGATCGACGAATGAACTGGTGATTGGCTTTGTGGTGATCGCGGCGGGCGTGGCACTGTATTTTGTCAGCCGGGCGATTCAGAAGAAGAAGTCGAACGCCGCGGAGTGACGCTAGGAAATTCCGCACTAGATGTTAGGGCTTGCGTAGCACAGGTACTTTGCCTGTGCGGGTTTTGCAATCGTAATTGGCTCGCCAGCCTCTCTGTACTCTTACAAAACCGCACAGCCAAAGTGGCTGTGCTACTTGCGCCCTTGCCAACGCGCTAGCGGCCAGGCCAGTGTGGCGATCGCCACCAGCGCGACCGCATACCCGTTCGCGCGCAGGTACGGATTCGGCTGCTGCAGCAACTCGATCGCGGCGGGAACCAGCGCAATCATGGCGGCGAGCAGGAAATAACCGAGCACGTTGAAGCGCGCGACGTGTTTGACTCCGTACCAAACCGCGGCGATGGCAACGAAGTGGTAGGCCGCCTCGCGGAAAAACGCGCCGGGCGTCGCTACGTTGGTGGCCATCAGCACGGCGTAGAGAATCATGAGTGCGGCGCGCATCCATGCTGGGCGAACGTACGCCGCGATCAAACCAGCGGCGAGCCCCAGAACTCCGACCGTGAGAAACGCGGCGACGATCGACGACGCAACGCCTCCGACCGCGGGATTTAGCGCGTCCAGTCCCGCCGGGACGCTGGTGCCGAGAGAATGGCGCAGCAGCGGCCACCGCGCGAACAGCGCGGGCAAGCGATTGAGTCCCAGAATTGCCGCCGAACCGAACGCGGCTACAAAGAACGCATCGCGATAGTAGCCCGCATTTTTTACCGGCCACGGCGGAATGGCGCCCGGCCCGAACGCGCGCTCCACAAAAAACCAGCCGAGCCCCAGCAGCAGAACAGCGCCCGCCAGGTAAATCGCGGTGACGAAAATCATGGTGATAAACAGAATGACGTAGTACGTCACGAGCGGAGCGGCCGTCGTGTAGTTCGACAGCAGTTGCGGCAGGCGGTTGATGTAGATCGCCACGCCCGCCAGCAGCATCAGGCTGGAAAGTTTTCCGAGCGAATACCACGGGACGCGCGCCACTTGCGGAGTTTTCAGGCTGCGAAGGAAGATCACCACCACCAGGATCAGCGCCCCGCCGATGCCCACGGCCAGGCCGAACATCTGCGCGATTTGCGCGGGTGTGGTGCGCTTTTCGGCGTCCCGCCAGGCGTCCGGAATCTTAATGAAAATGCGGTAGCCGGAAACTTCATCGCCTTGCACTTGCAGCTGCATACGGATGTGGGCGCCTTGCGTCCCGGCGGCGCCGTCGAGCGCGGCTTTCTGTTCCCACTCGAACGAGTGGTCGGTCCGGGCGGGCTTTTTGTCGGTGCGCGAATCCACCAGATTCCAGCCGATGAGATCGACGCCCCGATGGTCGCGCAGAAAAGCTTCCGCGCGCGCCTGCGCTTCTTCTTTCGCGAGGTTTGCCCCGGGCGCCTTTTCATCGAGCGTGTGGTGCACGGAATGCAGCGAGCCATCGGGCTTCAGGACCACGAAATATTCTTCGTTTTGCGAATCGCGAAAATAGCGGATGGTCCAGAAAGCCGAGGGAACCTCGTCGCGGTAGACGCGGTTGGCGGCGGCAATGCCGATGGTGCGGCGCAAGTATTCGTTTACGTAGTCATCGAACGTGTAAGTCACGGTGGCGGCGTGATGGTAGGTGCCAGGATCGACCTGGATCCGGCGCAACTCTTCGTCGCTGCGATTGACGGCTTCGCGCGCGTCAATCTGAAAGCGCACAAAATCACCGATGGTTTCGCGCTTCACTCCGGCGAGCAGCGCCACGCCCAAAACGCCGCAAGCAATCAGCACTGCGAGCGAACGCGGAGAGATGGCCGCGCTAGATATGGAAACTTCGGGAGCGGCGACCGCAGCGGATTGTTCAGGCGCGGCCGTCTCGGTCTCGATTTGAGCCGCTTCCATCGGAGGGCCGCCGAGTGGATGGGCGCGATTCAACAGCGAGTCATCGACTACGAATCCTCCACGCGAAATATACGAAGCGGCAGCGACGGCCAGCGGAATCAGCGCCGCCCCGCCCACCACTGCTCCGGAAATCCGCAGGTACGCGCCGTGCGAACGCAGCAAGGAAGTGCTGATCAGGAATGCGTCCACCGTGTAATGCCAGATCAGCGTGGCCCAGATTCCCCAGCGCAGCATGACCAGTCCGGCGACGATGCCGATCAGGCCGACTTCAAGGCCGCGAATGTAGGCGGGCTCCTGCGGATAATTGCTGTGCAGAAATCCCCAGAAAAATGCGGGCAGCACCACTGCGAGGATGCGCGAATTCGTGGTACGCAGAAGAAATGGGATGGCAAACAGCCGGAACAGGAATTCCTCGCTGGCGGCGGCGTAGATGCCGATCGTTAACGGAAAAATCCATGGCACATAGGTGCTGACTACGTTTTCGTAATTCAGATCCTGCGGCGCCCAGGCGCCAAAATGGCGGGTGACGATGTAGAAGACGGTGATGTAGCCGATGTGCGCGGCGGCCAGGCAAATGCCAATCACGTTGGCGCAAAAAAATTCTCTGGTGCGAATTCCTGGCAGCCGGAGGCCAACCTCCAGCCGGATTTTGCCGGGCTGCAGGATGCGGTAGAGCGGCTCGCCCGGCACCACGGCGAGGACCGCCAGCAGGGCGCTGACGACGCTCAGCAGCGCGGCCTTGCCGATCTGGCTGAGAAAGAAACTCGAGTACGGCGTGTTGGTATCGTACTCCGCGCGATCCAGCGGCCACTGGTTCATGGTCATGATGAAATACAGCGCGGTGAGAAATATTCCAAGCGCGACGCCGGTGCGCCAATCCACCAGGCCGCGGCGCCCCAGCGAAACGATTACGTAAAGGCAGCCGCCGAGCAGGAAGGCGTAGGGAATGAGCGCAACAAATTCGAGGAGATTGTTCGAGGACCGCTGGCGTTCATAACCGATCTTCCATGCTTCGGGGACCTTCAGGAATTCGTTGTAGCCGCTGACGCGATCTCCGGCGAGCGTCACGCTCAGGCGGTAGGGCGCGTCCTTAGCGCGGAATCCGCGGCGCTCCCAGGAAAAACTCCAGTCGCGGCGCGCCGGGCGTTCGGTGGAGTTGGCTTCCTCTTCGCGGAAGTCGTAGCGCGAAAGGTCAGTATGCAGAGTGTCGCGCAGAAACGATTCCGCTACACCTTGCGCGGCGGCGCGATCGAGACGGGCGCCGGGCGCGGTCTCGTCAAGCTTGTGAAGGTAGCCGACAATGCCGCCGCCGGGATCGAGGTTCACGTCGAATTCTTCGCGTTGCAGCGGGCGGAAAAATCGCGTCTCCCAATACCAGACGTGGACGTCGCTCGCCATCATCTGGTTGGCTTCCTGCAGGCCTACCTCACGCTCGAGGTAAGTTTTGGCTTCATCGTCCACACCGAAGACGATGCTGGAGTCGTAGCCGGCGAGTTGCGCGCCTTGCGCGGCCACAAATTCCCTGGCGATATTCACGGCTTCGGCGCGCGGAACTTTGAATTCGACCGAGGCTTCAGGGAAGGCCCGAAAGAAAAACGTGTACGCCACTACCGCTCCGGCAACGCCTGCCAGAATCCACAGCAGCAGAATTTTTGCGTCGTTGCGGTCGAGCTTCTCGAGCGGCAATCACGGCTCCGTGGTGGCACAGGCTTCAGCCTGTGGATTTTTGCAAGATTCGCCCAAAACTGGTGTGCCCGCCAACATGCGATGGAAATCCACAGACTGAAGTCTGTGCCACCAGCCTGTGGATTCTAGTCTTTGCCCACGCTAAATTCCACAGGCCGAAGCCGGTGCCACGGAAACCGGCGCGCATGCGATGATATAAGAAGCGCATGCCGGCGACGCCCATGCCCGAACTGATGTACCTGAAAGGCGTGGGGCCGCGCCGCGCCGAAATTCTGGCCCAGCGCGGGCTGCGAACTTTTGAAGACCTGCTTGGCTATTTGCCCTTCCGTTACGAAGACCGGATCCACTTCGCCAAAATCCGCGACATCGTTCCGGGCCGGGTGTACACGGTGCGCGCGAAAGTCTCGAGCGGCAGCCTGGTTCGCTACACGCGCGCGCCGGGAGGTACGTATCACCTGCTGGTGCGGGACGAAACCGGTTCGCTGCCCTGCAAATTTTTTCACGGCCACTATCTGGAAAAAACGTTCAAGGCCGGGCAGGACCTGGTGCTTCACGGGAAAGCGGACGTCGATCCGCTGCGGCCCGGCCGCATCGAGCTGGTTAATCCGCAGTACGAATTTCTGGACCAGGAAGGCGCGGACTCGACCGAAGTGGGCCGCATCGTTCCGATCTATGAGGCCATCGGCGGCATCGGCTCGCGAACCATGCGGCGCATCGTTTACCTGGCGCTCGAGAAATTTTCCGGCGTGCTGCCCGATCCGCTGCCGCGCGAAATTCTGGAGCGCTACAACTTTCCGTCGCGGCGCGAAGCCATCCAGTTCGTGCATTTCCCGCCGGCGACGGTACCGGTGGAGGCGCTGAACTCGTTCCGCTCGCCGGCGCATCTGCGGCTGATCTTCGAGGAGTTTTTCTTCTACCAGTTGAGCGTGGCGATGCGCAAGAAATCCGCGCAGCAGCAGGCGGGAATCGCGTTTCGCGTTCGCGAGCCGGACATTCGCGAAGCGATCAAGCGCGTGCTGCCCTTCAAGCCCACCGGCGCGCAGAAGCGGGCGCTCGCGGAAATCGCCGGCGATATGGAGCGCGGGGTGCCGATGAACCGGCTGCTGCAGGGAGACGTGGGCAGCGGCAAAACAATTGTGGCGCTGGAGGCGGCGACCATCGCCATCGAGAACGGTTACCAGGCGGCGCTCATGGCGCCCACCGAAATTCTGGCGGTGCAGCATTCCCTGGCCGCCGGAAAAATCTTCGCGCGGGCCGGCTACCGCGTGGAGCTGCTAATCAGCGGGCTGAAAGCGTCGGAGAAAAAAGCGGCGCTCGAACGCGTGCGCTCCGGCGGGGCGCAGCTCATCGTGGGAACGCACGCGCTGCTCGAGCCACAAGTGCAATTCCACAACCTGGGACTGGTGATCGTCGACGAGCAGCACCGCTTCGGCGTCCTGCAACGCAAGGAACTAATGGAAAAAGGCGCCGCGCCCGATGTACTGGTGATGACCGCGACCCCAATACCGCGCACGCTTTCGCTCACGCTCTACGGCGACCTGGATATTTCGGTGATCGATGAGATGCCGCCCGGCCGGGTGCCCATCGTGACGCGCGTTTCGTCGGAAGGAAACCTGCCGGGCGTGTGGGATTTTCTGCGGCGCGAAATGGCGGCGGGCCGCCAGGCTTATGTCGTCTACCCGGTGATCGAGCAATCCAAGTCGGCGGAATCGCAGCGCTCGTTGAAGGCGGCCATCGTGGAATTCGAGCGGCTGCGCAGCGTGATTTTTCGCGACCGGCACGTGGGCCTGCTCCACGGCCGCATGAAGAGCGAGGAAAAGGAACGCGTGATGGATGAGTTTCGCCGCCACGAGATCGATATCCTGGTGGCGACCACGGTAATTGAAGTGGGCGTCGACGTTCCGAACGCGACGGTGATGGTCATTGAGCACGCCAACCGCTTTGGACTCTCACAATTGCACCAGTTGCGCGGCCGCATCGGGCGCGGCGGAGAAAAAGGCACCTGCATCCTGATCGTCCCGAAAAATCCGGGAGATGACGCCCAGGTGCGCCTTGAAACCATGGTGCGTACGACCAACGGTTTCGAGATCGCGGAAACGGATTTGAAATTGCGCGGCCCCGGGGAATTTTTCGGAACCCGGCAGCATGGCGAACTGGGCTTTCATATTGCCAACCCGATTCGCGATTTTGAATTGCTGGAGCAGGCGCGGCGCGAAGCGTTGGCGCTGGTCGAACCGCCGGAAGCGCGGCCCGCGCGGGAGCGCTTGCTGTCGCAGCTTCCGGTGGAGTGGCAGCGGCGGTATCAGTTGGCGGCGGTTGGATGAAGAGTGACTGGTGACTAGTGATTGTTGACTGGTGACTCGCAGTCGATCATTTGTTGCGAGTTGAAAGTTTAGAGGATCTTCACGGATTCCCATGAGAGTGATCGCCGGCAAATACAAGAGCAGGACGCTGCGCAGCCTGAAGGGGCAAATGCTGCGGCCGACGAGCGACCGGCTGCGCGAGACGCTGTTCAACATTCTGGAGCCGCATGTGCACGGCGCGACGTTTGTCGATCTCTACGCGGGAACCGGCGCGGTGGGCATCGAAGCCATCAGCCGCGGAGCGCGACACGCGATTTTTGTGGAGCAGCACGCGCCGGCAGTCGCGCTGATTCGCCGCAATCTGGAATCGCTGGGAATCGGCGCCGCGGAAGTGCTGAACATGAATGTTCTTCGCGCCATCGAGCGGATGGAATTGCACCGCGTTCACGCGCAGTTTATTTTTCTCGATCCGCCCTATGCGGAGGACCAGGAATACGCAAGCGCCCTGGACGCGCTGGGGGAATCGCCGATTGTTGCGCCGGACGCGCGCGTGGTGGTGGAGCATTTGAGAAAGCGCGAGCTTCCCGAGCGGGTGGGCGATCTGGAACTTGCGCGCGTCGTCGAGCAGGGAGATGCGGCGCTCAGTTTTTACCGGCTGTCGCTCGCGGCGTAGCGTTCGCAGATTCCAGTGAGGGCCAGATCACGATGAGACGACTACACATCCCGATCATGCCGACTTCGCACGGTCAGCCGATTCGTGGCGCCTTGTTCCTCGCATTCGGAGCCGGAGGCGTATGTTTTCTTTTCTCGCTTGTTGCGATGATCTTATTCGGAATTGCGACAGGAATTGAGTCCGTGGGAATTTCCTTCAGTTCTCTTTCACAGCATCATTTGGATTGGTGGGAAATCGTCAGCCTGAGCGTGAGTCTGGCGGTGTCAACGTTAACGTCACAGGCCTTTTTCCGCTACTTGCAGAAGTTCATCTAAAGCCACCTTCCGAGAAGACGACTTCGCAGACTTGGCCCGGACGATGCCATTAGATGATAACCTTGCTTAGTTTCGGATTCGCCAAGCAGGACCTACGTGTTCATGGACAAACAACTCCCGAACGACAGTGGCCAGCTACTTGAAATGTACGACGAAGTATCGTTCAGCCGAGACGCGATAGCTCGCTTTCCAGCTCTGAGCGAAGAACTCCGGAAAAATGAAAACCAGCTTCACCTTCAAATGGCAGCGCTCGCCAGAGCCGTTTACGAAGCGTTACACCGAAACGACACAGGCACAGCCATACAAGTGTTTAGCTTTTTAGAGCAAGCGTTAAGGCGGACTCGTGCGATTTCGGAGATATCGAACGCTGTCGCCATATCATTTGTCGAGTTGTGTGAACTACGGCGTACTGACAACGGACGAATTGCTTGGGATCAGATGCCTGAACGCCTGAAGGCGACTATTCAACAAGGAAACGTCTAGGATTTTGGCTTCGAGCAGACTGCCACTCCCGAAGTATGGAATTGCGGACATGGATCTCGCATACGATGTCGTTCTGCCCTTCGAGGCTACGGAAGCAATTTCCTCGCGGACGCACAGGTTTGTGCCCGGCGATGTGGTCATTTGTGGTATGACCCAAGATGGTCCGACGGTCACGATCGAAGCGGAAGCGATTCTCTATTTGGTAGCGCGCGCGACCTTTAAGAACTGCTGCAAATTCAAAAATGAAGGCATGGGGGGCGGGATCTGAGAATTTCTGATTTCAACTATCATTTGGAGAGTCCTGTGAAACGGGCTTACCGGAAACTGGCCTTTGGGACGTTTCGGCTCTAATCTTGTCGGCGTACCGTAATGCCGTTGGTTTCCGCTGACAAAATCGCTGACAAACCGTACCTCAACGAAAGCTACGGACCGTATTTAGCCCCGTGAAGCTCAAAATAGCCCGCCCTTCACAAGGACTCTGGGTAAAGAGTCACTGTGCTCCAAGAAACGATTCCATAAGATTCGGTCCGTAATTGCATCAACGAAGTCACTGCATGAACAAAGGGATAAAATGGCCAGCGGCTAAAGCCGCGTTCCAACTGCGTGCTTTACGGCACGGCTGAAGCCGTGCCCTACAAAGACGTGTGCCACAACGATTCGTCGTATGTGATTTGCGAGTTGTCCCGGTTGCTAGAAGCAGGCGCTACTGGGCGCTGTGCCCCTCGCATTTCAGCACGCCGAGGTAGGCGGCTTGCGGGCCGACGGCCTGGCGGTATTGGTGGGCCATGACTCTGGAAATTTGGTGCAGGTGAGTCAGGTCGTGGACGGTCCAGGTGGCCAGCAATTGCGAGAGCGTGACTGCGCCCAGGACTGGATGGCGGCCCCGGCGCTCGAGGTCCGCGAGTTGCAGATTCAACTTGCGCAGCTCGTTCAGGTTTTCTGCTCGCACGCGCGCGAATTCATCCAATAGCTGATCGATCGTTTTTCCCTGGCTGGCGTGCGTGTGGGCCCAGCGGTCAAACGGCTCGAACGCCTTGCTCTCGCCGGATTGCAGAATCATTTTCACCCGCGGAATCCAATTGGTGCGCTCGGCATGGATCAGATGGCCGACTACGCCGTACGCGCTCATGGTGTTGGCGCCTTCGTTTTCCGAGGTCCACGCTTTCGGCAGGCCCCGCAGGAGCACATCGAGCGCGGCCGGCGTGCGGGTGAGCAGAGCGATGGAGTGGTCGAGGTGGAATTCCAACTGCGTGTCTCCTTCTTCGACGGCGAACTTCGCGCGCGTCACGCGAAATTTGGCGAGGAGCGCGATCGCCCGGTACACAAACGCCCGCGGTTTACCATGCATCGGGCGACGGCCGACTGGAGACGGCAGCCGGGGAAACCGGAGCGCGAAGGCTTCACAGGAAAACCGGCGCGATCAGGGTTTCTTCTTGAACAGATTCTTCAGCGTGTTCACGTCGTCCTGGACCGAGGGTTGCTGCGGGGCCGCGGCCGGCGCTGCTCCCGTCGCCGAGGACGGCGCGCCGAAATTCGGCACACCCTTGCCGGGAGTTACTTTCGGACTCTCGATGGTTCCCGCCAGCGCGAAGGGCACGGTGATTTTTCCGACGCGGCTGCCGATCAATCCGCCCACCACGCCGCCTACTTTTCCCGCGCCCAGCGCGGCCACAGGATTGACGACGGCCGAGCCCTGATAGTCGAGCGTGCTGTCCAGGCCGAGACTTCCGCGCAGGTCCACCACGCCGACCGAGGAATCGAGATGAATCTGTTTGCTGGAAACGCGCTGGTCGGCGATGGTGATGTCGCCCTCCAGCACGGTGAACGGCGTGTCTCCGCCGACTCCCGCCATTTTCGCCAGGGATTCCGCGGCGCCCGCGAGGTTCACGCCGGGCAGGTGGCCGTTGCGCACCGCGAATTTTCCGGTTCCGGAAAGCGTTTTTTTCCAGGCGTCGCTCAGGTTGCCGAGAAGCTGCAGGTCGAGTTCACCCGTGCCGCCCATTTTCCCGCGCGCAGATGGGGAGACTTCGAGCACCTTGGCGACATCCAGATTGCGCATCTGCACATTGGCCGTGAAGCGCGCCGGGTCGGTCACGCGATCGACGCGCGAGGACAATTGCAGCGTGCCGCCGTACATCCCGATGGAAATCGGCCACAACTCCGCGCGATCGGTGTAGACGCGGATTTCCACGTTCGCTGGACCCACTTCATAGGGTTTCGTGGTGATTTTTTCGATGTTGATGTGACCGTGAGCCACGAGTTCACTCTTCGCGGCAGCGGCGCCAGCTGGCGGCTCGCTCGCCGTCGCGGCAGGAGGAGCAGCCGCGCCCTTCTTTGCGGGAGCTTTCGCGGGCGCTTTTGCCGGCGCAGGTTTTGGCGCGGATGCCGCCGTGCCCTGCGGCGTGGGAGCGGAAGGAATTCCCGGCCCGCTGCCGGCGACTTCGATCAGCTTGTCGACATCCAGCCGCGACGAGCTCATTTCGAAATTCACCTGCGGGTGTTCGAAATCGGGCACGCTCAACGTTCCC
>DATGJQ010000115.1:0-2264 GCA_035295105.1 Candidatus Acidiferrales bacterium
ATTGAACTGACGCCTATGGAATACGCGGCGTTGCTCGGCGCTGTCGCCAATGGCGGAACACTTTATTACCTGCAGTATCCGCGTAGCGAGGAGGATGCGAAGAACCTGGTGCCCCGGGTGAAGCGGCATCTGGATATCGAACAGTGGATTCCGGAGATCAAGCCGGGGATGATGGGCGCGGTCGAGTACGGCACTGCCCACCGTGCCGCTTACGATCCGAACGAACCCATTTTCGGCAAGACCGGCACTTGCACCGATTCACGCAGCCCCACGCATCTTGGCTGGTTCGGGTCGTTCGATGAAGTGGGCAACCGCAAGCTGGTGGTGGTTGTGTTGCTGACGGGCGGACGCGGAGTCAGCGGACCAGTCGCGGCCGGCGTCGCCGGTCAGGTCTATAAGAACTTGTCGCACGGTAACTTCTTCCAGCAAGTGCAAGCAGGTTCGCCTCTAGCGTTGCTTTCGGCGAATTAAGCTTCCGCAGTGGAGCGATCTGCGGGCGCTGGCTCGATAGAGACTGCCTTTGCCATGGCTGCCTTCAGCGGCTCGATTCCGAGTCCCGTAACGCTTGAGATTTTCAGAAACGGCAGTTTACGTTTGCTGGCCATCTTTTCCAGCGATTTTACCCGCTGAAGATCCTGCGCGGCATCCATTTTGGTGGCGACGACGATCATGGGCTTGCCCGCCACGTCAGCACTGAACCCGGCGAGTTCCTCCATTACCACCTCGAAATCGTGGACCGGATCCCGTCCGCTGGCTTCCGAAACATCCACCAGGTGCACCAGTAGACGCGTCCTCTCAATGTGCCGCAGGAACTGGACGCCGAGCCCGTGTCCCAGGTGTGCGCCTTCGATCAACCCGGGAATGTCGGCAACCACGAATGTCCGGTCTTCATAGCTGACGACACCGAGGTTGGGTTCGAGCGTCGTGAAGGGATAATCGGCAATTTTGGGCCGGGCGGCGGAGATGCGGGAAATTAGCGTGGATTTCCCAGCATTCGGAAATCCTACCAGGCCGATATCGGCCAACAGCTTCAGTTCCAGGCGCAGGCGGCGCTCCTCGCCGGGATGGCCTGGCTCGTGTTCGGTCGGGGCCTGATGGGTTGAGGTTGCGAAGCGCGCATTGCCTTTGCCGCCGCGCCCCCCGCGGGCGATCACGAATCGTTCTCCGGGCTGTGTGAAGTCATGAATCAACTCACCTGTATCCGCATCGTAGACCACGGTTCCTACCGGCACTGGAACTTCAAGGGACGTGCCGTCGTGGCCCGTGCGATTGCTTCCCTCGCCGTGACGGCCGCGCTGCGCGGTATGCTCCGGGTTGAAGCGGAAATGCAGCAGCGTGTTGTGGTGGACGCTGGCGTAGAGAATAACATCGCCGCCGCGCCCGCCATCTCCACCGCTGGGACCGCCACGCGGAACGTATTTCTCCCGGCGAAATGCCAGGCAACCGTTGCCGCCATCGCCAGCCTTCACGAGGATTCGGACTTCGTCGATAAACATTTTGGGAATGGATGCGGAAGAATAATGGCGAATAAAAAAGCCGGCAACCGGCGGTTGCGCCGCCCGCCACCAGCTTCGGTATTTTCGGGGCTGCTATATTTCCGCTGCTTCGGCCCGGACGATGACGAACTTCCCCAGCCGCCCACGGTCCCGGAATTCCACCGTACCCGTGACTTTGGCGAAAAGCGTATCGTCCTTACCCAGGCCGACGTTTTCGCCCGGCTTCAGTTTCGTGCCGCGCTGCCGCACGAGGATCGATCCGCCGGTGACGAACTGGCCGCCGAATGCTTTCACGCCAAGCCGCTGCGCGTTGGAGTCGCGGCCGTTTTTCGAGCTACCTAGACCCTTTTTATGTGCCATGACGATTTCCCCTAAGCCAGGATCTCATCCACCTGCACACGCGTGAACGCCTGGCGGTGCCCGATGGTTCGCTTATACTGCTTTTTCCGCTTGAACTTGAACACGATCACTTTGTCCCCGCGGCCATGCTCGGTAATGGTGCCCTTCACCATGATCCCGTCAGCATCGGCGCCGGCTACAACGGTGTTATCGTCGCGGCAAACCGCCAGCACGCGATTAAATTCGATCGCGGCGCCGACCTCGCCTGGCAATTTTTCGATTTCGATGGACTCACCCGGCGCTACGCGATACTGTTTCCCGCCGGTTTCAATAACTGCGTACATAATTCTTCCTTCTGTATATGAGTTTGCGAGGCCGGCAGGACGAACCCGCGGCTGCTTGCAGGAACCTAAGTCGTTATTCTATAAC
>DATGJQ010000116.1:0-7961 GCA_035295105.1 Candidatus Acidiferrales bacterium
GATACCCGGCTTTCAAATTGACACTCTTCGGAGCGGTTGTTAGATTGAGTGATAGCGCTGAGGGAGCAGGAAACACTGAAGAAAAATCCGCGGATCTGGGTTCTGCTGCTTGCGCTTCTGGCCATGCAAGCCGCCGGGTGCATCACCATCAAGAGGCGCACCGAGGTCAAGAAGGACGAAATCCGTCCTCAGTTGGACTCGACCGAGGCCGACCTCCTGGCCAGCTACAACAAGCAGGTGCAGTCCGTGCAGACCCTGCAGGCCACTGTCGATCTCATCCCCAGCACCGGCACCACCTACAGCGGTGTGATCGAGGAGTACCACGACGTTCCAGGCTTCATCCTGGCGGAGCGCCCCGCGACCGTGCGCATGATCGGGCAGGCCCCCGTGGTCGCCAAGAACATCTTTGACATGGTGAGCGACGGCCGGCAATTCCGGATTTACATCCCCTCAAAAAACACGTTTCTGGTGGGGCCGACGGCCCTGACGCGGCCGTCGAACAAGCCGCTGGAAAACCTGCGCCCTCAGCACGTCGTCGAGGCGCTGTTCTGGCCGCCTTTTCCGCCCACGGCGAACGTGCTGTTCGAACAATTCGATTTCAACGTCAGCCGCTACTACATCCTGACGCTGCTGCGGCAGGCGGAGAGCGGGAAATTCGAAATCGACAGGAAAGTCTGGTACAGCCGGGTGGATTTGCGCGTTTCGCGCGTGCAATTATTCGGAACGGGCGGAAAACTGGAAGCCGATATCCAGTATTCCGACTGGCAACTGGTTCCGCCTCCGGCCGCAACCGCTGCCGGCGCGCCGCCCTCCGATCAGCCGATTTTTGCGCGTGATATCCACATCTGGCGTCCGCAGGACGATTACAAGCTGGAGATCAAGATCCTCAAGCTCACACTGAACGAGACCATTGCGCCGGACCGTTTCGATCTGCCGCAACCCCCCGGCACGGATCTGGTGCGCGTCGGAGACGAGACTTCCACAACGCAGCATTCCGGATCGCAACCGGGTACCCAGCCGAGTGCCCAATAATGATCCGCCAACTGGTGGTGAACAACGTCCTGCACCGCCCGATTCGCACCATCGTCAGCGTGATCGCGGTGGGAGTGGAAGTCGCTCTGGTCATCCTGATCGTCGGCCTGACGAGCGGCATGATGCAGGAAACTGCCAAGCGCATCGAAGGGATCGGCGCGGACATTATGCTGCAGCCGCCGTCGGCCTCGGTTTTCCTGGCGTTCAGCGGCGCCCCCATGCCCATCAAGATTGCCGACAAGCTCCGCGAACAGCGCTACGTGCAGGCGGTGGCCCCGGTGCTGCTGCAATTCAGCTCCTCGGGCGGCGTGGACATCGTCTACGGCATCGACCCGCAGTCGTTCCGCGAGGTGTCCAGCGGATTTGTCTTCCTCGAAGGCCATGACATGCAGGGCCCTGACGATATCCTGGTGGACGATTGGGCGGCCAGGGCCAAGAACGTAACCGTGAACAGCACGTTCCGCCTGCTCGATCATGACTTTCACGTCGCCGGAATCGTCGAGCACGGCAAGGGCGCGCGCCTGTTCGTGCAGCTCGCCACTCTGCAGGATCTTTCCGGAGCGCGCGATAAGGCTTCCGTCTTCTTCATCAAATGCACCCGCTCCGACCATACTCAGGCGGTGATGGACGAGCTGCGGCCGGTGTTCCCGGGATACGAAATTCGCCCGCTCAAGGATTTCCTGACCCTGATGTCCGCGTCGAATCTTCCCGGCCTGGACGCCTTCATCGAAAGCATGATCACTCTCGCGGTGGCCATCGGCTTTTTGGTGATTCTGCTCTCCATGTACACGACGGTCATCGAGCGCACCCGGGACATCGGGGTGTTGAAATCCATTGGAGCCTCCAAGGGCTACATTATTCGCGCGCTGCTCGGCGAGTCCCTATTCATCTGCGTGATCGGCATCGGGGTGGGAATCGTAATCAGCTACGTCGGCCGGGCCATGTTCCTGTCTTCGTTTCCCACGCTATCGATCCTGATCACGCCCGACTGGATCGTGCGCTCCGCGCTGATCGCGCTGGCCGGTGGGCTGCTGGGCGCGAGCTATCCCGCCTGGCTGGCCAGCCGCAAAGATGCCATCGAGGCGCTGTCCTACGATTAAACCTCACTCTCTGTGTAGCGCCCGCCTTCAGGCGGGCATTTTTAGAGCCACTCAGATGCTCGCCTGAAGGCGAGCGCTACACCGGGAAGTGCCTCGGCCCTAGTCAGAATTGCCAATCACGACTACAATACGTTCGCCTGCCAATGCACTGCTTTCCACAAGGATTCTGAGAGTGGAACCAATCGTCGTAACCGAAAATCTTTGGAAGCTTTACCACGCCGGAAAGGTGGAAGTTCCGGCTCTGCGCGGCGTCAATTTCAAAGTCCTGCCCGGAGAATTCGTCAGCGTGATGGGTCCGTCGGGCTGCGGAAAATCCTCCCTGCTCTACGTGCTGGGAGGCCTGGCGCAGGCTTCCCGGGGTCGCGTCCTGGTGGACGGCAACGATCTGGCGACGATGAGCGACGCCGAACGCACCAAGCTGCGGCGCTTCAAGATTGGCTTCATTTTCCAGAGATTTAACCTCTTGCCCACGCTGGACGCGCGCGGAAATATCGCCATCGCGCAGCACATCCACGGCGACGGATTCGACCCGCACCGCTTCGAGGTCATCACCCGGATGCTCGGCCTGACCGAACGCCTGAAGCACCGGCCGTCGGAAATGTCCGGCGGGGAGCAGCAGCGCGTGGCTATCGCTCGCGCCATCGTCAACGAGCCGAAAATCATCCTGGCGGACGAGCCCACCGGAAACTTGGACACACAAAATTCCGAAATTGTGCTATCCATGCTTCGCCAGTTGAACAAGGATCTGGGCCAGACCATCGTCATGATTACCCATAACCCGGAAGCCGCCGAGTACTCCAGCCGCGTGGTGCACATGCGAGACGGCGTCATTGTGGACGGAGTGCCGGCCGACTGACATGCGGACGCTCTGGCGAGGCATCGTGCGCGTGCTCTTCTGGTCCTACGAACGTGGAACCTGGCAATACGACCTCGCGGTGGCAGGGATCGTCCTGTTTGTCCTGTTTTCGCCGCTGCTGATTCATTACACCGACCAGCCATCTGTCGGCCCGCCGCCCGCTTCGGCGCTGGTCGAGCTGCGAACGATGGCGCCCGGCCAGGTCGCCACGTACCGGGTCGACGCGCGCTTGCTGGCTACGCCCACGCGCACGCCGGAACTGGAGCACGATCTCCATGAAACGGTAAGAAAGAATGTGCGCGACCTGAATCACGGGCGCTTTGAAATTCTGCGCATCGAGCCCATCCGCGGCGAGGGCGGTACCATCGCCTACTACGATGTTTCGGTTAAGCCCTGAGGGGCACAGACTTCGCAGGCTGCGGAAAAATGCCCCTGGTTGTCATTCTGAGCGAAGCGAAGAATCTCTCTTCGATTTAAGTGTAAGCAAAGAACCCAAAAGGGATTCTTCGCTTCGCTCAGAATGACAACGTTTTGGGTTTTTCTGACAGCCTCGCGGGATTCAGTCATCAAATCCACCCACCGACAAAGCAGGCTCTGCCACTAAAACCGCTTCCTGATCTCGCGTTCGTACTCCGGGAAATAGCGGCTGATGACTGGCAGGTCAAAGCGGCTGAGGATGGATTCCTTGGGTTCGTGTTCTAAAAGAAATTGAAACGATTTCCGGACGAGCTCCGCAGGTTCAACCGCCCCGCCCGTCAGCCTCTGATAATCCTTCGCGGCGAGACTAACTTCGTGGACCGATTCGCTTCCCGCTTCGATCACCCGGACGCGAAAATGGGACGGGTCGCGATTGAACATCAATCTTTGCAGGCATGGTCACGCCCCGGTGTTGTAGCGCTCGCCTTCAGGCGAGCATTGTAGCGTTGGCACAGATGCTCGCCTGAAGGCGAGCGCTACAAAGACCGGACTCCACGCGCCGCGGCATCCCTCAGGATGCATTAATCCGGCTTCATCTCCGGATTCTCGCTCGTCGGTAGCGGCAAGGGCGATTGCGTGGCGCCCGCCGCCCAGCACGTGGCGTCCCGCACGGGGGAAAACGAATATCGATGATGGGGCGTCGGCCCGTGGGCGCGCAGCGCGGCAAGGTGTTCGGGCGTGGCATAGCCCTTGTGCTGCGCCAGCCCATACTGCGGATAAATTCCGTCCCACTCGACCATGCGTCGGTCGCGTTCCACTTTAGCGATGATCGACGCCGCCGCGATCGAAATGGAAAGCGCGTCGCCGTGGATCAGCGATTTCTGCTCGATCATCACGTCCAGCTGCATCGCGTCCAGCAGCAGATAATCGGGCGAGATTTTCAATTGCCGCAGCGCGTCGGCCATGGCTTGGCGGCTGGCCTGATAAATATTCCACGCATCGATGCGGCTGGCATCGACTTCCGCTATGGCCCAGGCCAGGGCGTATTCGCGAATCCGCAGCGCCAGAACTTCGCGCCGCTCCGCGGGCAATTTTTTGGAATCGTCGAGCCCGACAATTCTTCGCTTGGGATCCAGAATGACGGCGGCGGCAACCACTTGCCCAAAAAGGGAGCCGCGTCCCACTTCGTCCAGGCCGGCAATTCGTTGCCAGCCGCACTTGCGAGCCGCGCGCTCAAATCGGGAGGAACACTGCTTCGTCATCACCGCGGATTTTAACACGAAGGAATTTAATATCGGATGGGGAATGAAGCATAGCGCGAATCGAGTAGGACAGGCTTCAGCCTGTCTGGTTTAGATTTGTGGCAGCGAAAATTTAAACCAGACAGGCTGAAGCCTGTCCTACTGAACGTCTTCGCCGGACTGACGCAATAAAAAAGCCCGGAGAAAATATTCTCCGGGCCATTAAGCGGCAAATACTGGATGTCTGGTTCTACGATTCTTTCTCTGGAGCCGCCGCGGTCGCGGGAACTTCCACGCGCTCGACGCGCTGCAACCGCGCCGCCTTGCCCTTCAATCCGCGCAGATAATACAGCTTGGCGCGGCGGACGCGTCCCTGGCGCAAGACTTCGATGGAGCTGATCGACGGTGAATTCGCCGGAAAAATGCGCTCGATTCCCACGCCGAAGCTCACGCGCCGCACGGTGAAGCTGCCGCCCGTCGACTTGCCGCGCTTCTTGATGATTACGCCCTCGAAAGGCTGGATGCGTTCCTTATCGCCTTCACCCTCTTTCAGGCGAACGTGGACGCGAACGGTGTCACCCGGGCGCAACGCCGGGAGGTCTTTCCGCACTTGTGCTTCCTGAAACTTTTCAATCACGCGATTCATGGCTTAGATTCCCTGCAGACCCACTCAGGCGGGGTCAGCACTGCAAGCAAAACGCTAAGTATAGCCTGAAATCCGGCCATTTCGCCAGCTAAAACGCCGGCGGGCGATCGAGCCTTGGGGCGACCGCGGTGGGAACTAAGTCCACCGGAGTTCCCGACACCAGATCTTTTCGCTCATAAATCCACATCGTGAAAGGAGGATACACGGCGTCGGGCATGGGACCAAACTGCCCGACTTTCACATAATTATCCATAATCCAGTTATAAACCGGCACATTATAGCCGCCGTTGGCGAAGCCGTGGACGTGGTACTCCGTCAGGATGCGATTGACGATTAGAACGTAGCGCACCTGGCTGTCCTTCAACTGGTTGATGTAATCCTGTTCCTGGTCCGGTCCGAGATATCCCGGCACCAGCGAATACATGCGGCTCGGAGCGTCCATCCCGGCGTACACGTACAGGCTGGGCGGTTCGGGCAACACCAGAATGTCCTTTTTGTTGACGGTGTGCGACTTCATGAACGAAATAATTTGCGGGAAAAGGATCGCCGCGTCCGGCTTGGTGTAGAAGCTTCCGACATTCGTGGTGAGCTTGACGGGAAGCATGGCCGGCCGCGGAAAGAGCAGCAGCACCAGGCTGATGGCTTCCGCCGCAAACATGGCGGTAATTGCGGTATCGGACCGCTTCTTGTCGAGGGACCGGCACGCCCAGCGGATCATCCGGTACAGCAGGATGATGTACACGATGAACACGGGGCCGTTAAAGAAAACCGTGCAATCGAAAAGCGTTGGCCGCAACTTCATCATCACCCGCAGGCCGACCAGGCACCCGTAGATTCCCAGCGCGGCTTCCAGCACCGCCATCTGGTTGCGCGGTTGCTTCACCAACTTCCAGAGGGCGTAAATGATGAACCCAAACGCCAGAAAAAACAGCCCGTGCGGAATGATGGACTCGGTCACAGGCATCACCACGTCACCCCAGGGCTTGCCCACAACAATAATTCCCCAGGGATACATCGTCCGGAAAGCAATCGCGGACGCCCAAAGCGGGGCCAGGACCGCGAACACAGTCACTAGCATCGACGATCTCGAATGCAGTTCCAGCTTCTTGATCGCGGCCACCGCCAGGCACGCCAGCAATGCCCAGATCGCGATGCCCAGTGCAGTAAACTCGCTAGCCAGCAGCAGTTCCGCCGGCACGAAGCGCAATCCCTGCTGCGGGATGGTGATTTTCCCGAACGTGCGCATGAAGTACGTGCCCGGCGTCGAAATCCAATTCTCGAAAAAGATCAGCCGCGCGGACATTTTCCACACCAGCCAGCCATAGCCGGCCACCGCGGGAAGCAAGCCGGCGGAAAAAATTCCGATATCGCGCCACAGTTCTCCCCTCGATCGCCGGCTCCAATAACGGGCGGCGATCGCAAACCCCACCAGCGCCAGGCAGGAAACGCCGAATTCCTGCTTGGTCAGAACGACCAGGGCGGTCAGAAGCGATGCATACGCCAGATCGGAGTTGCGCCCTTCAATGGCGTGCCGCATGACAAAAAACAGGCAGGCAATCCCCAGAAACGCAGCCAGCGAAGACGCATAACTGTAGGGGTAAACAAAATTGCGGATGGTCGGATAAAACGACTCGATCAGAAAAAATACGCTGGGCACCATGCTGCCCGCGATCCCCAGGCCGAAGCGGCGCGTGATATCAAACATGATCACCGCCGAACCGATGGCCATCGCTAATCCGAAGCTATACAGCACGTTCAACTTCACGCCGAAAATCCAGAAGAGAAACGCCTTCAGGTACGGCGCCAGCGGCCCGTACATGTACCACAGGTCACGGAACAGCAACTTCCCCTTCAGAATTTCCGCGGGGACGTACAGTTCCCTGCCGTTGTCGATCTGGAAGTCTCCCCAATGCCCCCAGGTGCGCCAGGCGAGGACTACCGCAAAGCCGACGATCGCGGCTCGCGCCAGCCAAAGCGCACTCGAATCGGAATTTTCCTGGTCGGTGTTACTTGGCCGAGGTGGTTCCAACGTGGTCGGAAGGTCCGCCACCATCTCCGTGTTGAACGTCACGCTCATCCGCCTCTCCGCTTTGACCTAATGACACACGCTCCACCACGCCTAAAGGCTTGCCGCTGGGCGATTCCGCCAGAATTGGCAAATAATTCAAGCGCCCTCCCGGCTGAAAAACCGGGCCCCGAAAATGCATTTCCACCAGCCGCTGAACGGCTTCGACCACCGGCTCCGGCTGGATCCGCTGCATGCAGATGTTGTGGCCGTTGCAGGGCGGCTCGTCCGCCTCGTAAAGGCACGGGCTGCAAAACACCTGCGCGTAGAAAATTTCGACATACGGCAGATCCTGTCCGTAGTGCTCCGGGTTCGCAGGGCCAAACAGGCAAACAGTGGGACGCTGCAGTGCGATGGCCATGTGCATCGGTCCCGTATCGTTGGTCAAAACGCAGGCGGCACCCTCGAGCAGCGCGAGAAGCTCGCCCAGGCTCAGCCGGCCGGCGGTGTCGATCACTCGGAACTGCACTTCCGGCGGCAGCGCGTCGTACAGGCTGCGAACGAATTTCGATTCGTTCGGCGCTCCCATCAGCGCAATCTGATACCCGGAAGAAACCAGGCGGTTGATAGCCTCCAGCACACTTTCGGTCGGCCAGCGGCGCTC
>DATGJQ010000117.1:0-6170 GCA_035295105.1 Candidatus Acidiferrales bacterium
GCCAGATCCAGAGTGCCGGTCGAGTCGGTGATGTCTTCGAGCGTGACATCATCCATGATGATGAATTTCTCGAACGTCGAAAAGGTGCGTTCGCGCACCATGGCATGGCAGGACGCCAGAATGCTTTCCTCGCGCAACAACGTCTCGACTTCCGCCAAGATGTGTCCCTGCGGGTTCAGCAGCAGTCCCACCGCCCCTTGGCCGGGCTTCAGATCGCGCACGTTGCTGGTGAGCAGCGCATTGAGGTAGCGCTGCCGGTCCGGTCCGGTGAACGAAAAAAATGCCCGGTAATTCGAGTCGACCAGGCCAACGGTTTCGCGCAGCGCCCGGTATTCGGCGTTGAAGCCCCCGAAGGTGGCAGGCAGGAGCGTGCCGAAATATTCCGCCGTCGTCGCTCCGGCGGACTCGTGCAGTTCGAGCAATGGAGTTTGCAGTGCCATATTCAAACCGAATCTTAAAGAATCCCTGCAATCATCATAGCAGAACGAATTTTCATTCCCGTGGGTGGGGCTCGAAATGGCCAGCGGCTGAAGCCGCAATCTACACGGGAGTTCATGGCACGGCTGAAGCCGTGCCCTACAAAGATTTCACCGCCGTGATTTGGCGGGTGCCTCCCCAGGCGGGTTGAAGGCCAATCCAGGCAGTTCGATGCTAGGATGAATTTCTATGCCGGACTCCCAAGAATTAATTCACGAAATTCTTCCGGTCGGCATGCTGCAGTGCAACTGCCACATCGTGGGCGATCCGCAAACCCGCGAAGCAATCGTCATCGATCCCGGGGACGACGCCGAGCGAATCCTGGAAGTCATCCATCGCCACCATTTGAAAGTCACGGCCATTGTGGTGACCCACACGCACATCGATCACGTGATGGGATTGCGGCGCATGCACCAGGCCACCGGCGCACCGGTTTATGTGCACGCCGACGATCTCGAACTGTACCGCATGCTGGAAGTGCAGGCTACCTGGCTCGGATGGAACACACCGGAGTCCGTAAAGATCGATCAAGTGCTGCGTGACGGCGACATCATTCGCTGGGGCCGCTATCAGGCGCAGATACTTCACACGCCCGGGCACACGCCGGGCAGCGTGTGCGTGTACATGCCCTCGGATTTGCCCGCCGCTATTCCCGACGCGAGCGCTGCGAAATCTTCATCACGCGAGCCCGGCAAGGGACGTCTCTTCGCGGGAGACACGCTGTTTGCCGGAAGCATCGGCCGCACCGATCTATGGGGCGGTTCGTTCGCGGGCATTATCCGTTCGCTGAAAGGGAAATTGCTGGAACTCCCCGACGACACCGTGGTCTATCCGGGCCACGGCGAAAGCACGACGATCGGAAAGGAACGCGCATCGAATCCATTCCTGGTGGGGAAGTAGCGCCCGCCTTCAGGCGGGCGCTACACGTGTCACACGGAATTTTCGAGAAATCTAGTTCGCCCGCAGGCGGTTTTCCCGCTCCACTCGCAAATCTTCCATCACGCTCTGGATCAATTCCTTGGCCTTGCGCAATTCATCGGTGATGATTTGAATGTCCATGGTGGGCTTGGAGGGATCGCGCTGGCTGTGGCAATACACGCCGTGCTGGCCGACCAGCACCATGGCGTTGGTCACGCGATCGAGTGTGACCGCCAACCGCCCGCGGTGCGCCCCCAGCATCTGTTCGTAATGTTGCAATTCATCCTTGTGGTCGTCAAAAGCCGACATCGCCAGTTCCTCCCGCAGAAGTTCACGCCGTCATTTCCTGATTTCCAAAGTACGCGGTTCAGCCCGGAATGGCAAACGTCGCGGGATAATGGTAAGAAGGGGGACCTGGCGGCGCCAATTTTGTGGCGTATTCGAGGGGCGCGCGACCCGCTGGGTGAAACTCACGGACGCAAGACAATTGAAAACAGCGAATGTCGCGCACGGAGGCTGCAGCGATCCGGCAGTTTTCCACAGCTTCCACAGCGCATCCTATTGCACGGATGGAACATCCGATGCGGCGGAAACTTTACACCACCGATAACCGGTCGGATAATTCGAAATGACTTACGAGCCAATCTACCAGCGGTTCGAAGTCGTGGGGCCTGACGGCAGCCGTCTCGAAATCAGTTTTGTCCGCGCAGGAACCTTGACCCAGGGGGACCGGCCTGAACTTTTCTTCTTTCGTGTCAACGGAGAAGAGACCGTGGTTGGAATATCTGGATTGAGCCTTGCTCGTTTTGAGCTTGGGCGCAGCCGCTTAACCCGTGAGCAGAAAATCGATCTCGCCGGGCTCTGGCTGAAGCGGCAGATTGACGCCGGCTTGTATCTAGATTCCAGGAGCTTGTACATCCAAGACGATGAGCTGGCAAATCTGGCAGGCGAACTCGATTTTACTGAGTGAGGTAGCGATGAGACGCTCTGATTTGGTGCAGACGCCGTCCAAGGGTTCCACCCCGCGGACGACACAGATTGTTTTTGGCGAGCGCCAGCACCTGTTACGCGTGCTCGATTCCCTGGAGACCACCGCCGTGCCGCAGGTGCGCCTCAATCAGGAGCGCCGCGTCATTGAGGAATTGATTCACGAACGCACCCGCGAACTGAACCACATCAATTCTTCCTGGGATGAAAAGGTCGGTTTGGTCCTCAACGCCGACTCCAAATCTGAAATGCTGGACAAGCTGGAGCGCGAAGCGCCGGAAACGGATTACTACCTGCTGCGCCTGATCAGCGAGCATCCCAAGGTCAATTCCAAAACTCTCTCGCGCCTGGCCAAGCATCCCTACGCGGCAATCCGTGAAAACGTCGCGCGGCATCCGAATGCCGATTCCACAACGCTGGCCTGGCTGGCCAAAGACCGCAGCCAGCCGCTGTGGTACCTCGTGGCGTTCAATCCCAATACCCCGTCCGTACTGCGCCGCAAATTGCAGGACCGCCTGCGCAAACTGGGGCAGAGCACGTCCAGCAAGTAGAACCGCACCGCAAGAGCAAGCGCATTCGAGCAGGCCAAAGGCCTGCAAGTTGCAACTGTGGCGCACGCTTTAGCTTGCGGAATTTCAAAAAAGCAAATTCAAATCGCAAACTTCATCTCCAACCGGTGTAACATCCTCATTTTGAATTCTAAATAGAAATCCAGTTGTGGTTCTGACAACGGGAGGCGCAATGATTTCCAGTCATCTCAGGATTGCGGGAGGACTTCTCGTCGCGCTGGCGTTCTCCGCCGGCTCTGCCCTTGTTTTAAGGCAGACGAACGCTTCCGAGGAAGACACCGCCGCGGTCAAGCAAGTGGTGGCCGCGTATGATGCCGCCTTTAATCAGCACGATGCCCATGCAGTAGGCGCGTTGTTCGCGGAAGACGGCGACTTCACCAATATGCGCGGCTCCAGCAAGCACGGCCGCAGCGACATCGAACAGAATTATGGCAATCTTTTTAATGGCGGGCTGAAAGCTTCGCACCGGACAGATGCGGTGAAGAGCGTGCGGCTTTTGAATCCGGGAATGGCCCAAGTGGACGCCACGTGGGAAATGACCGGAACGAAGGCCGCGGACGGTTCAGAAAATCCCACACGCAAGGGACTTCTCAACTGGCTGGTGGCCAAGGTCGACGGGCAATGGAGGATCGTAATCTTTCACGAATCGGAATTCCCGAAGTAGGTAGGGCAGGCTTCAGCCTGTCTGGTTTAAATTTGCGGCGGGCTCACATCTAAACCTGACAGGCTGAAGCCTGTCCTACGTATTCCTCACCTACCGCCGTGCGCCGCGGCCAGATACTTCTGCATCGCCTTCTTGTACGGATCGTTCTCCGGGTCGCGTGCCAGCGCTTTCTGCTCGGTTTCCACGGCGCGGTCATTTTGCCCATCTGCGAAATACGCGGCGGCTAACGTGTCCAGGTAATCGGGATTATTCGACGCGGCGACGGCTTTCGTGGCCAGCGCGATGGCCTGCTGCGGATTGCGCACGTGCGAATCTTTGGACGTGGCCATGAGGGACGCCAGATTGTTCATGGCCGGCACGTAATTCTGGTCCACCGCCTTCTGATACCACTTGGCGGCTTCCAGTTCATCCGGCGCGACGCCGTCGCCGTTTTCGTAGAGCACTCCGAGGCCCTGCTCGCCCGCAGCCAGATTCTGCTCCGCGGCCTTGCGCATCCAGTTTGCCGCTTCCTTTGCATTGTGCGGAACGCCCTGACCCTGGGTGTAGAGGACCGCAAGGTTGTGCTCGCTTTCGGGATCACCCTGCTCGGCGGCGAGGCGCAACAATTTAGCGGCCTCGGCATTGTCCGCTGGGACGCCGCGGCCCTTGAAATACATCTCGGCGAGATAGCGTTCGGCGAGGGCATTATCCTGATCCGCGGCCTTGCGCAGCCATTTTACGGCCTCGGCGTCATCGCGCGGCACGCCGTCTCCGGTCAGATAAATTACCCCGAGCTGGACCTGCGCGGTGACGTCTCCGGCGTAAGCGATTTCCTTCAGATCGACGATCGCCTTCTTTTTCGGCGACGCTTGGCCGGTACTTTGTGCGTTCACCGGCACGCCTGCCAGCAAGATGGCGGCGGCGATCAATAGCAGAGCGCTGAATTTGACGCTGAAGTGTTGCATGACCGTTCGTCGAGAATTGCAGCTTATCACGGTCTCCATGCGACAACGAAGAGTCGCTGTCCCGCTGGCACGCGCTACGCTTCGCCGGATCGCCGCTCAAATGGTTTTCGTGTTTCCACCGTCCAGATCGACCAGCGAGCCCTGCATGTAGCGAGAGTTTGGCGATACCATGAACGCCGCAAGATTCGCGATATCCTCAGGCTCACCGAGTCGCACGATCTTGGACTTGAGCGCAATCGCCTTCACCGCGGCTTCCACATCCCCGCCGTACTGTGCGGCCTCCTCCACTAGCATCTTCTGCAGCCGGTCTGTTTTGACCCGGCCCGGATTAATCGCGTTCACCTGCACGCCGTCCTCGATACCCAGATCGGCCATCGCCTTGGTGAACGACATGCAAGCGCCGTTGACCGAAGCTCCGATGGTGAACTCTGCTGTCGGCGTGCGCCCGCCCGAGCCAATAATATTCACCACCGAGCCGCGCCGCGCTTTCAGATGCGGCCAGGCTGCGCGCGTGAGGCGCACGGAGCCGTGAAATTTCAATGCGAAGCCATCGGCCCAGTCGGCATCCGTGAGCTGAAAGAAATCGCCGCGCTTGGTTGCGCCGGCATTGTTGACCACAATGTCGATGGCTCCATGCGCCGCGAGCGCCGCTTTCACCACCGATGCCGGCGCCTCAGGCTCGCGCAGGTCGCAGGCGACGCACGTCGCGCTCGCGCCGCCTCTCGATTTGATTTCCGCTGCGACCTTGTCCAGATGGGCAGCGGTTCGCGCGGCCAGCACCAGTGTCGCGCCATCCTCGGCCAGCCGCAGGGCGATGGCGCGGCCAATGCCGCGGCTCGCTCCGGTGACGATGGCGATCTTTCCTTGCAGCGGTTTCTGCTCGGCCATGCGGTTCGCTCCTCTAGTTTTTAGTGGCGCTCGAAAACATTGCGATCAAGAAAAGGGAAGTGCAGTTTACCCCGCATCGCGCGGCTGTGTGGAGGGATTTTGTGTCAGGCGGAGCGTCTGGCAGGCTGGCCGTCCCGCTTCACGCCAAGTTTGTCATTCTGAGCGAAGCGAAGAATCCCTCTTCGATCCAAGTAAGGGCGAAGACCCGAAGAGAGATTCTTCGCTTCGCTCAGAATGACAGCGTTTTGCGGGTTGTTTTGTAAGGCTCGTCCGATTGCCTATGAGACAATTTGGCTCTTTACATGGTAGAAAGGTGGGGTAAATTGGCCGCATTGGTTGAGACTATGATTCCACTGCATCTTCAACCCGAGAGCCATGTGCCGCTCTATATCCAGTTGCGCGACCAGATTCGCGCCCTGGTGCACAACGGCGACTTGCGTCCCGGCGAGCGCATTCCCGCGAGCCGCGAACTGGCTACGCAACTCGGCGTGCACCGCACCACGGTGGCCAACGCCTACGCCGAACTCGAATCCGAAGGCCTGATCAACGGCCACGTGGGCCGGGGGACGTTCATTCGCGGTGAAAGCGCCGCCAGAAAAATCACTCCGCTGCCGCAGGCGGCTTCTCTCGAGGGCGGCCTTCGCTGGGAGTCGCTCTTTGCCGACGAGCGCGGCGAAGAGTTTTTGAGCCGCCTGACGCAGGCGAATTCACGCGACGCGATTT
>DATGJQ010000118.1:0-17380 GCA_035295105.1 Candidatus Acidiferrales bacterium
AATTTTTGCGAGGAAAAAAACACGCCGGAAGCGATCCACATGGGCATCATCACCACGTTCATCAGGCCGGAAGCCGCTTCAATAGTCCTGGCGCGCGATGCCATCAGCAGCCCGAGAGCGCTGAACGACAGCGATGACACCAGGCACAGGATTCCCAGATCCAGCAGCGTTCCGCGCACCGGCACATGAAACAGCAGCACGCCAAAGCCCACCAGCGCTCCCACTTCCACCACCAGCAGCAGGATTCGTGAAAGCAAAAACGAAAGCAGGTAGTAGGCCCGCGGCATGGGGCTGGCCACCAGCCGCTTCAAAAGTTTTTTGCGTCGCGCGTCGACGATGGCGAATCCCATCGACCAGATCGCGCTGCCCATCAGGTTCATACCCAGGAGTCCGGGAAGCAGAAAATCGATGTAGCGCGAACCGGTCTCGCGCATCAACTCGTCGGCCGTCGGCACCGGATCGACTTGCCCGGCCGCTTTCTGGATGGCGCGGTCGGCCAAGAGGCGCGCGGCGCGGCCCTCGGGATTGGTGTCGTCGTAGCGGTATTCCACCGAGCCGCCGGCTCCGGGAGCGGCCAGCAGTGCCACTTTCCCGGTGCGCAGCGCATCCTGGGCCGCTGCGGCATCCAGTTGCTCCACATCCAGCAGCTTTTCCGCGCGCAGAGACTGCGCCAGTTCCGGCGTGACGACCGCGACGCGCAGCACGTCCGCGGGGCGATTGCGAAATGCGAGGCCCAATCCCGCCGCCAGCAGAACGGGAAACACGAACACCCAGAACAGCGCCTCCGGTTCCCGAATGAACTCCAGAAACCGCACCAGGGTCAACTGGACCAGCGGATGGTCGAGAAGTGAATTCGGGCGGGGAGCTTTTTTCTCCGCGACGCCGGCGCGAACTTCGGAAATGGCCTGATCACTCATCTCGCAAGTGCCGCCCGGTGAGAGTTACAAATACATCTTCCAGGGTTGCCGAGTGCGTGCGCAGTTCAGTGAGCGGCACATGCTGCCGGGTCAGCTCCGCGAGCAACGCGGGTACCGCGGTGTGAAGCTCGCTCACCTGCAAGAGCACCGCGCCGTTTTCCGCGCGCACTTCGCGCACGCCGTCCACGCGCCGCAGCGCCGGCACATCGAGCGATGCCGCCGCGGCGGTTCCGGGCGTGAATTCCACCATCTGCTCCGCGCACGTTGAAGCGATCAACTCGCGCGGCGAGCCCAGCGCGATTTCCTTGCCGTGATCGATGATGGCCACGCGATCGCACAACCGCTCCGCCTCATCCATGTAGTGAGTGGTGAGCAGAATAGTGCGGCCGGATTTTTTGAACTCTTCGATCAGATCCCAAAGTTGGCGGCGCGCCTGCGGATCGAGGCCCGTGGTGGGCTCATCAAGGAAGAGAAAATCCGGATCGCCGACCAGCGCGCAGGCCAGAGCCAGGCGCTGCTTCTGCCCGCCGGATAGATCGCCGACGCGCGAATTTTCTTTTTCCTCCAGTTGCACGCGCGCGATCACGCCCGAAACCTCCGCGGCCTGCCGGAAAAAGCTGCGAAACAAACGAACGGTTTCACGCACCGTGAGCTTTTCCGAAAGCTGCGTATCCTGCAGCTGAATGCCGAGCCGCTGGCGGAGTTGTGCCGCGTCCGAAGCCCAGTGCATGCCCAGGACTTCCACTTCACCGGAATCGGGCGCCGTCAGGCCCTCGCAGATCTCCACAGTCGTCGTTTTTCCCGCGCCGTTTGGACCGAGCAGCCCGAAGCATTCCCCGGCATGGACCTCCAGGCTGAGGCCGGCGACCGCGACGACGTCCTTGTAGGCCTTTCGCAGGTCACGGACGCGCAGAGCGGCTCGGGATAGGGTTTCCGGCATTGGGCCAGTATCGCGTCCCGCGTCCAGACATTCAAGGCTTGATCCCACCTCCGCAAAAGCCGAGATATCAACAGGCTGGCTTCTAGCCAATTGACGCGGCTTCGTAGTACATTTCCGGCGGCAGGCGTCCAGCCCACCAGATCCCCGAACCGCGCGCAGCATCGGCGGCGTGCCGGCAATTTTCAGCCGTGTATCCCGAATACTTGACGTGACGAAACGAGCAATAGGGCGTAACCCTTACGAATTTGGCGGCCCCATCACCTCGACGCCCGAGTGCCGGAATGTTACGCTTTGAAACTGACACTGGAGACAAAAAGTGGCGGAATCCAATCTTCATCCTGATCCAGACGCCCAGAAGCGACGAAGCACGCGCATTGTGCAAGCCGTACCGCTGACCGTTACGGGTGTGGACGCCTTGGGCCGCCCGTTTCAGGAGCGCACTTCGACGCTGATCATCAATTGCCACGGGGCGCGCTACCAGTCGAAACACTATGTCCTGAAGAACATGTGGGTGACCCTCGAAGTACCCCACCATGAACCGGGCCAAACGGCGCGCACAGTCCGGGCCCGCGTGACGTGGATCCAGCGCCCCCGCACCGTCCGCGAATTGTTTCAAATCGGAGTCGAACTGGAAGCCGCCGGCAATGTCTGGGGCATCGCTTTCCCCCCTAGCGACTGGTTTCCATACCCCGAGTCCGGCGTCGCGCCCAAGTTGGAAATTCCCGCGCCAGCCGAAATTCGTCCGCCCGCCGCAAAACCGGAGCCCGAGGAGGAGTGGGGCGCAGAGGAAATCTCAACGCAGGAAATCTCCGCCGCGGCGGCGGAGCGGCCCGAAGAGGAGCCTGCGGAACAGCGCGCGGAAGATAATGTTCGTGTGCTCCCGATGCCGGTCACCGGCGACGCCTCGCTGCAGCTGGCGCGGCAAGTAGCCCGGCTGGTGGCGGAAGCCAAGCAGCAAATTCAAACCACCGCGCGGGAAAGCGCCACGCACGCAGTGGCGGCGGAAACTCGGCCGCTGCTCGCGGCCTTGCAAACGCAGCTCACCGATGCCGCGGAAAAATCCGTGGCTGCCGCCGTGGCCGCGCATATGGAAAAGTCCCGCCAGCAAACCCTGCAAATTCTGGAGAAGGAGCAGGAAAAGGGGATGGCGGCTACGCTCGAGCGCCTCTCCGGCGAACTCGACCGCCGCTTGCAAGACGCCCGGCAGCAGATTGACGCGCAACTTTCGGAAGTGGAGCGAACCGGACGAGCAAACTTCGAGGCGCAGATTCGCGAACAGCTTCAGGATGCCATCCAGAAGCTGGAAAGCTTGAATAGCAGCGTCGGCTCCAACCGCGAAGAGGTTCGGGCGGCAATCGAGCAGTTGCGGGAAACGTCAGCCAAGGCCGCCTCGGATGAAATTCACCGCTGGCAGGAACAGATGGACCAGCGCACTGCGGACGCCCAGGCGCGGCTCGCGCAGATGGACCAGATGGCCCGGCGGCTGGGAGAACAAATTGCCGCGGCGACTACGCTTGGCGAGGTTGGCTGGCGCGGCCTGCTGGAATCGGACCTGGAAACTGCGCACCTAAAGTGGAAGGAAAGGTTGGACGCCTCGATCCTGGACGCGTCCCGGCAAGCTTCGGAACAAATTGCGCGCCAGAGCCACGAGGCCGCGCGGCAAATCGAACAGCAGATGCAGCAGCGGATCGATTCGCTGAATCAATCGCATTCGCAGATCGCCGCCCAGGCCGAAAATGTGATGGGAAATTTGCGTTCGGCCATCCAGCAGGAAACGTCCAAGGGCGACGCGGCCGTTTCACATTTCCAGGAATCCGTCGGAAAGTTTGAGGCCCGGCGCGGCGAATTTGTGGCGCGTTTGCAGGCGGATTCGGAGGAACTGACGCGCCGCATCGAGGCGGTCCTGGCGTCGCAAACCGCCGAGATGGATCGCCGCGCGGAATCCGCCATGAGCGGAATGGCCGAGCGTCTCCAGCCGATGCTGGAATCCACGGGCCACGACACCATCAACAAGCTGGCGGCGGAACTCGAGCAGCGCCTGGCGCCGCAGATCGACCGCAGTTCGGAAATATTGGGTCAGCTTTCCTTTAACCGCGACCAGGCGGAAAAGGCCGTTGCCGAGCACCAGCAGCGCGTGTGGCAGGTTTCCGATCGCGCCCTGCAGGAAACCGCGGGACGCGGCAAGGAAATTCTGGCGGAGATTGAAAAAGATTTCAGCGAATCGGCGCGCGCCGCTTCCGGCCGGTGGCTGGCGGAAATCGAAACCCGCGCAACGGAAACCTCGCACAGCACCTTTGAATCGCTCTTCAAATCCGCCGACTGGTATGAGAAAAAAATCCAGTCGCAGATGCAGACGACGCTGGAGAAAGGGCTCGAACAAGCCGCCGCGCGGCTGCGCGAAAAGGCCGCGGAAATGTCCGGCCTGTTCGCCAGCGAGCTGGATCACTACAGCCGCAGCTACGTGGAACACGCGCAAGGGCAGATGCAGGAAAACGCCCGCGAGGCGGCCGAGGAAGGCGGGCGGAAAATTGCCGAAGCCGGCGACGCCGCCGCGGGCCAATTCGCCGAGCGCGCCGCGCAGCTGGGCAATGAGCAATTCGATGCCTACGCCGGCAAGACGAAAATGGCCTTCGATCAGCACGCCACCCACATGGAAACCCACACCGCACAGATTCGCGCCAATCTGGAAAGCGATGCGCGAGCGTTCGCCGCGGAGTTCCAGCGCGTACTCGCGCAGCACGGGCAGCAGACTCTGGCGCTCGGCAAGCAGGAGCTGGGGATTCAAATCGATCAGGCCAAGGATGCTTTGTTGATGGAGTCGCAGGCATTGGAGCGGCAGTTCCAGGCGTCGCTGAATTCGCTGGGAACCTCCGCCATCGACGAGCACAAGCAACGGCTGGAGAATGCCTCCAATTCCTGGCTGCTAACCACCGTCAGCAAACTGAATCAGCAATCCGCGGGCGTCATTGACGAGCTGGCGGACACGACCGAGAAACGCCTGAAAGCCGTCTGCAACAACGTTTTCGCCGAGATGGGCGAAGCGCTGCGCCAGCGCCTCGCCGGCGTTACCGCGGCATTTTCAATTCCGGTCGCGGCGCCCCCTCCGGTGAAACCCCCAGAAGAACAGAAATAAACAGACCCTTTTCTCCTCTCCCGCAAATATTTTCCCGCCGCATCGTGCTTCTTAAGCCATCGCTTCAATCGCTACATACGCTTGGCTAATTAAATACAGGATTGACTCCATTGTGAGAATGCCTCGCCCATACGAACATGACGCTCGTAAGGGGACACTGCAGGAAACGGACGGATTGTCACGAAAGGAGACAACGGATGTTACTGCTGATCATCATTCTCATTCTATTGTTCGGAGGCGGTGGCGGTTATTACGGGTATTCAAGGTGGGGCGCGGGAGGCGGCCTGGGGATACTGGGCACGGTGCTGCTGATTGTCTTGGTCGTTTATCTGCTCGGCGGCATACGTTAGCGAACCCAACATAGGGGTTCGCGGCGAGAAGGAAACTTCGCTTTTTAAATACGGAACAACTACGGAACAGCTACAGAACAATGGACGAACGACACAGGGAACAAGGAGCCAACATGCCGAAAGAGAGCACCAAGGACGAAGTGAAAGGCAAGGCGCACGAAATCAAAGGCAAGATCAAGCAGAAGGCAGGCCGCGCGTTGAATCGTCCGGATATCGAAGAGGAGGGACAGGACGAGGAAATCGCCGGCAAGGTTCAAAAGAAAGTTGGTCAGATCAAGAAGGTGTTTGGAAGCTAATCCCGTTTCGCCGCCAACGGACGGGCGGCGCGAGGCGCTTATGAAGCCGGGACGGATTTTCGCAAGGCGTCCAGGGTGGCGTCGATTTCTTTCGCCAGTCGGGCGATCAGTTCCGCCGCCGTCTGGCGGCGCGCCATCCGGACCCCTTGCCCGGCCCAGAGAGATAAGAACTCCGCACGGCCCTGCTTCGCGGCCGCGGTCCGCAAAGGCCGCGTCAGCGCGTTCTGCAGCGGGAACGGCAGGATCGCGTCATCGGCATGATTGAATTCAACTTCCTTCATGAAGCGATTCTCAATTCCCCGGGCAGGGCGGCCGGAGAAGGCGCGAGTGATTCGCGTCTGGTTTTCACGGGATTTCAAAATCGCTTCTTTGTAAACGTCCGGCGCCCCGCTTTCGCTGCACAGTAAAAATGCCGTGCCCATCTGAACGGCGGACGAGCCCAGCGCCAGGGCGGCCACAATGCCACGCCCGTCCATAATTCCTCCCGACGCCAGAACCCGCACGCGGACCGCATCGGCCACCTGCGGCACGAGCGAGATTCCCCCAATCATCCCGGAAGCGAAATCTCCAACAAATGTGCCGCGATGCCCTCCGGCCTCGCTTCCCTGCGCGACCACCGCGTCCACTCCCGATCTTTCCAGAGTAATCGCCTCTTCTACGGTGGTTGCCGTGCCCATCAAGAACATCCCGCGGCCTTTGATCGCGCGCACCGCTTCTTCCGGCAGCGTGCCAAACGTGAAACTGAAACTTGCGGCCCCGCATTCGAGCGCCGCCGCTAATTGCCCGTCAAACGGGCCGGCGGCTGGTTTCGGAAGCGACGGGGCGGGAAGATTCAGCTCGGCAAAATAGGGAGCGACTCGAGCCATGCTCGTTTCGGGATTGGCCGGAAGCTTCCCGAGCGGCATCGGCGCGAACAGGTTGATTCCGAATGGCCGGGGAGACCTCGCGCGCACTTCCTTCGCGGCAGCGTGAATTTGTTCGGGGGTTAAATAAGATGCGCCGATAAAACCAATCGCGCCGGCGTTGCCTGCGGCGGCTACCAGTTCCGGCGTGTCTCCGCCGCCGGCGAGCGGCGCCTGGACGATAGGATGCGTGAGTCCAAGACGCCGCATGAAATCATTCTGAATTCCCATGACGCCCCCCTGCGTGGACCCATTCTAATGCAACTGCATGAATGCTCGCGGGGATCGCGATGAAAAACACAGAATGAGAACCCAAATTGGCCGAGCGATCCTCAGCCCCAGGCAGCCGGCTTGCGATCGTCGACGGTCTCGCCGCGTTCCAGAAACGCGTTGAGCCATCCGAGAATCAACGGCCATCCTCTGTAGCTCTGCGCGATCTCCGGATAGGCCGCCAGGCCGGTATGGCGAATTCGCACCAGAGTTCCCTGTTTGGTGGGCTCCAGTTCCCAGCGCACTGTCGTTTTCGCGTCGCCCGTCCAACTGGCGATCCATGTATGAACCAGCAGGCGCGGCGGATCGATTTCCAGGTACTCGCCGGTGGCCTCGAACCGCCGCCCTTCTCCGGCGACGCCCGTCGTGCTCCATTTTCCGCCCACGCGCAGGTCGCTGTGATATTCGGTCGCGCGATACATCCCCGATTGTCCCCACCATTTCACCACCTGGCTGGGATCGATCAGCGCCTGAAACACGCGTTGCGGCGGCGCGGCGATTTGAAGCTCGCTGACGATTTCATCTGTGTTGGGAGTCGCTCCGGAAGCAGCCATGTCCTATTCTCCTTTTCTCTGTTGTTTATCGCGTGGTGTTTTCGTTTTTGATTTCGCGCGAGGGCGGCGGGATTTCTCCACTGCATATTCCGCTTCGACGAAATTCTTGAGGTCCGTGAGATTCATCTGCCAGAACACGCGGTAATGGTCCAGCCAGGAATCGACGGCCCGCAGCGGCTCCGGATTCAACTGGTACAGCCGCCTCCGGCCTTCACGGCGCTCGCGCACCAGCTGAGCCCGTCGCAGCAATCGCAGATGCCGGGAAATCGCCGGGCGCGAAACCGGAAAGGCCTGAGCGATTCGTCCGGCAGGCAGGCTGCCGCGGCGCAGCAGGTCCAGGACCGCCCGGCGGGTGGGGTCAGCCAGCGCGCCGAAGGCGGCCTCCGCGTAATATGTAACTGTAGCGTTACGCATAATGTGTAACGATATTGTTTCGCATAGGAATAGTCAAGCGCGATTTGCGGCCTTGAGGCACAGTTCGGGTTTGCAATCTCAAATTTGAAATTTGAAATTCCCGATTCGATTTAGAAGTTGTAGACCTCGCTTCGCGCCCGGGTTATCTTGGCTTCGGGTCATCTTGAACATGAAAGTTCGAGCGCTCCCCAAAATCGAATTGCATTTGCATTTGGATTGCTCCCTGAGCTACCAGGCGGTCGCGAAGCTGGCGCCGGCCGTCACGCGCGAAGAATACCAGCGCGACTACATCGCGCCGGGCCGCTGCGCCAATCTGGCGGAGTTCCTGTCGCGCGCGCCCAAGGGTTTTCTGCTGATGCAGACTGAGGATTCTCTGCGTCACGTGACGGAGGATGTCTTCCAGCAGCTTGTAGAAGACGGCTTGATTTATGCCGAAATCCGTTTTGCCCCGCTGCTGCACACCGAAGGCGGGCTCACGCCGGAGCGTGTCGTCGAAGTCGTGGAACGCGCCGTCGACCGGCTGGTTGGCCCAACCGGCTTACAAGCTACGCTGATTCTTTGCACGCTGCGGCATTTCACCGAGGCGCAGAGCTTGCTCACCGCAAGGCTGGTGCAGGATTTTCGCGGCAGCCGCGTCGTGGCGCTCGATCTGGCGGGCGACGAAGCCGGATATCCGCTCGAAGCGCACGCACCGGCGTACCGTTTCGCGCGGGAGCGCGGCCTGTTTCGCACCGCGCACGCGGGCGAAGGACTCGGACCCGAGAGCGTGTGGGAAACCCTGCGCGTGCTTGATCCGCAGCGCATCGGACATGGGACGCGCAGCATCGAAGATCCGCTCCTCGTGGAGCATCTGCAGCGCGAGCGAATTCATCTCGAACTATGCCCCACCTCCAACGTGCAGATCATTCCCTCCATCGGCAGCATGGAGCAGCATCCCATCGACCGCCTGTACCGCGCCGGCGTCCCGCTCAGCGTGAATTCCGACAGCCGCATGCTCACTCCGACGACTTTGACGCGGGAGTATGAAACCCTGCAGCGTGTTTTTGACTGGAGCGAGAAAGACTTCCGAAGCACGAATTTGATGGCAGTCGACGCGGCGTTCGCTGACCCGAACACAAGACAAAAACTCCGCGAGCGTCTCCTGCAGAAGCAGGGTGAATTTGAAAACTTAGGAAGAAAGCAAATCACGGAAAGCTGACCTGAAGGCGGGCGCTACAAGAGTGAATTCCGAGTCCCCGCGAAAACCCTAAAGACCCGAGGCGAAGAAAAGATCGCGCACTCGTTGTGAGTACCATCGCCGGGGAGTTGGGGATCCAACTCCCCGGCCGATATCCGTCCAACGACCGTTATTTCCACTCCCACACTTTCGAATGAGTATCGCCGGCCGCGGCGGACTCAAACTCGAACACGCCGGCAATGGAGTTGAGGTGGGCCATCTTCGCCGATGCGGTCTGATAAAAGATCGCCCCACGGTAACTAACCGTTCCACCCTCCTTGAAACCTCCGACGCCGGAGCCCTTCCAAGCGATTTGGTCCCCCTGGTTGGTCATCAAAATCCCGTGACCCTCGCCATACAGACTTCCGTCCGGCCGGACGCCAGCCGTGTAGGTGACAATTTCCTTGCAATCGACGCCCAGTATCTTGCCGTCTTCTTCGAAGGTGGCTTCCACGCTCAAGGGTGACGATGACAGCACCCTGCGAACGAGCCTCTTTCCACTTCCCTGGTACACCAATTCTCCGAGCATTGATGCCTCCATTTTTAGTTGTTTGAAGTTGGTGGTTCGAAGAACGCGGCATTATAGGACCGGTCGTATGAATAGGCTGTGAAAAAATTCTTGAAAACCTGTCCCGGTGGCGGGCCCGCGCGGTTGACCGCGTTTAGTCGATACGCCAGAACCCCGTCCGTCGAGCGTTTTTAGTTCCGTAGGCCGTTGCCTGTATAATGCTTTCCATGCCCAATCGTGCCTATGCCAGTGTCTGGGTGCGCGACTTCAGCGAGGAGACCATGCTTTCGCACCTGGAGCATTTCCTGGCCACGGTGCCGCTCTCGGAGACCCCGCCCGGATTTACCGGGCTGACGATCCGCGCCGTGGACTTCACCGAAACGCCGCTGGAGGAATACGATCTCCGCGGCTCCCCGACCACGCCGGAAGATATCGTCAATCTTTGCAGGGAACATAACGCCGGCGACGTGTGTTACGAAATCGCGGCGCGCTGGGACCTCTGGATTCGCGACAAGGAATCGGCCAGCTGGAAGAAGCAGCCGGAGCGCGTGGATATTTTTTGCTACGGCCCCGAATACGACGGCGGCGTGTTTGGCGAATCCGGCCACTTCATGGCCGATCTTGGCTTCGAGCATCTCTTCACCGGGCACGCGGGGCTGCTGACCGCCGATTCGGGAAAGGTTGCCGAGCCGCAGCACCCGGAAGAGGCGCGGTTTCTGATGTGGATGTCGCAGCCGCAGAATTTGCGCGAATATCACGAGAAAACGAGAGAGAATATCCAGAAACTTATGGGCTGGATGCGCGCGGTGGAAGAGGCTCTGCCCGTGGAGCGATTCCGCCTGTGGTCCGAGGGAGAGGAAAATTTTGAAGCGCGTCTCGATGAAATTCTGGCTGTGCGCTAGTCTGGCGCTTGCCGCCGGCGCCGCCGCAGCCGCGCAAACGTCTTCTCCCAGTTCGGGCGCCGGACAATCTCCTGTAAGACACAACAACGAAACGACGCTCGCGGGACTGCGGCCGGGACGCGACACATTTGCCGTGGCGGAAAAGCGGTTCAAGTCAAAGAATCTTTCCGCGGAGGCGAATTCAGGTTCCCGGCAATGGCGCGATGACTGTTCCGGGCGGGAGATTCATCTGGAAGTGGACGCCAAGTCAGTGATTCAGAGCGTCACCATCACCACGCTGGGCTCGCAGGAAGGCAAGTGCAGCGACCGTCGGCCGGATTTTCTGGACCCGCGGAACTGGCTGACCGGGCTGGGCCTGCGCATCGGCGATTCACAGGACCGCATCGTCGGATTATACGGTGAGCCGAATTCGAGCGGTCCCGCATCTAAACACGGACAGGATCTGGAGCTGCTGTATTATCAGTTTGATTGGGCCGGGTCGGACGTGCCCCAGGTGATGGAAGTCCTGTGCGCCCGGGACACCGGACGGGTGGTCGAGGTTACTCTGGCGTTTCCCAGCTTATAGCGCGCTGAATGATGAATAGGAAAAAACGACTGCGCGCTGTGGCGGGAACGGCGTCCGGGTGCCTGCTGCTGGCGCTAGCCGGGTGCCAATCCGCGCCGCCGGTTGCGCCGGTAGACGCCAAGCCCGCTGCAGAGACCGCGAAGGTGGTGGATGACGCGCGAGCCGCCGCCGAGGCTTCGCTCGGCAAGCAGGCGGAAATCCTGACTCGTGGAAATCTCGCGCAGAACGGGTTGGAGCAGGTGCTGGTCGTCAATCGCGCGTCCGGGGACTCGGGAAATGCGAAAGCTGCGCCGGCGGCGGCAAACTCGCCGGCGATTCTGGTAACGCGCGCCGCAGTCCTGCAGCGGGATGGCGGGAAGTGGTCCCAGGTCTTGCTGTGCGACGAGCATTTGAAGAATCCGTACGGCTATCTGGGCGGTTCGCATGCGGCCCACGCCGCCGGCTGGCGGCTGCAATACCGGCAGGAACCGGCCCACGGCCTGGAGATGAAATTCACGCCGGCCGGCAGGGCTGGGGACGTGAACGCCGGGCAAGATTCCGAGACTAGCGACGCTGCTTTCGATGTACGCTGGAACAAGAATGCTAAACGTTATCAATCGTATGATCAGTCTCATGAAAGGTATCTGAGCGAGATCCCGTCACTGGAGACTCCACAGTCCATTCTGAAATGAGCGCAGCGGCCCAAACCATATCTGGATCGGCAAGCAGCAAAACGCACCATCGCGTTTCCGGATGGGCGCAGCTCATGCGCCTGTCGCCGTATGTGGCCCGGCATAAGGGTGAAGTGTTTGTCGGCCTCCTGACCCAGATCGGGATGGGCATCACCGGAACGCTGCTGCCGCTGATCATCGGCGCGATCGTGGACTGCATCAAAGGCGCGGACGCACCGCTGGCGCAACTCGGGCGGCTGACGCACATCTCGCTGGGATTCCTGCTTCCCTACTACCATCCGCGAAACGCCCACACGCTGGAAATCTTCTGCTCGGCGCTGATTCTGATTTGCGCGCTGCAGGGAGTTTTTTCGTACTGGACGCGGCAAATCCTGATCGGATTGTCACGCGACATCGAGTACGACCTGCGCAACGATCTGCTGGCCAAGCTGGTGGTAATGGAGCCGGAATTCTACGTGCGCAATCGCACCGGCGAGCTGATGTCGCGCTGCACCAACGATTTGAATTCCGTGCGCATGGTGCTGGGCCCCGGCATCATGTACAGCGCCAATACCATTGCAACTATGGTGCTGGCGGTAGTGCTGATGTTCTGGATTTCCACGACGCTCAGCGCGTACGTTCTGCTGCCCGTGCCGGTCGTCGCGGTCACCGTATGGCTTTTCGGGCGCCAGATTCACGCGCTGTATGGAAAGATTCAGGCCTCCCTTGCGGTGCTCTCGGCCAAGGCCCAGGAAAACCTGGCCGGCGTGCGCGTGGTGCGCGCCTACGGACAGGAAGACGCTGAGATTCGCGGCTTCGACGCGCCCAACAAGGAATACATCAATCGCAACCTGCGCCTGATTTATTTCTGGAGCCTGTTCATGCCGCTGCTCCAGATGCTGGTGGGATTGACCTTCGTGCTGGTGCTGTGGCAGGGCGGCCGTCTGGTGATCATGAGCCGGATCACGCTGGGCGAACTGATCGCGTTTTACACGTTCATGACCCGCTTGATTTTCCCGATGGTGGCCCTGGGATTCGTCACCAACATTTTTCAGCGCGGCGGCGCCTCCATGGCCCGGCTGAACTACATCCTGGATTCGGTGCCGAACATCAGCGACGTCAACGCGGCCCGCGGCCTGGCCGATGAAATTCGCGGCGAGATCGATTTCCGGAATCTGACATTCACCTACCCAACGGTGCGCAGCGATGCCGACGGATCGCACTCCAACGGCTCGTCGGCGCAGAACGAGCCGGTGCTGTACGACATCACGCTGCACGTTCCGGCGGGCTCGATCCTGGCGATCGTTGGACCTACGGGAAGCGGAAAATCCACGCTGGCGTCGCTGATTGCCCGGCTGTGGGAAGCGCCTCCGGGCACGTTATTTATCGATGGCCGTCCGATCCGCGAGTGGCCGCTGGAAACGCTGCGCCGGGCCGTCGGCTACGTGCCGCAAGACACTTTCCTGTTTAGCGAGACGCTGCGCGAAAACGTCGCCTTTGGAGTGGACAGCGCCACCGACGCCGAAATTCACGAAGCCGCGGACGTGGCCAGCATTGCCGCCGAAATCGGCGAGTTTCCGGCACAATTCAACACCATGGTCGGAGAGCGCGGCATTACTCTCTCCGGGGGACAAAAGCAGCGCGCCGCTATCGCCCGCGCGGTGATTCGCGACCCCAAAATCCTGATCCTGGACGATTCCCTTTCCAGCGTGGATACCGGAACGGAAGAGCGCATCCTGAAGCGGTTGGAAGCGATCCTGCGCCAGCGCACCACCATTTTGATTTCCCATCGCGTCTCGACCGTGCAGCACGCCGATCAGATTGTGGTCCTGCGCGACGGCCGCATCGTCGAACGCGGCACCCATGCCGAACTTCTGGCGCGCGCCGGATACTACGCCGATCTGTACCAGAAGCAATTGCTTGAGGAAGAGTTGGCCCGCGAATGAGCGACTTCCGCGAAGAGGAAGCTCTAGGAAAAGCCTACGACTCGCAGTTGATGCGGCGGCTGATGACCTATCTGCGGCCGTACCGGTGGAGTGTTGTCTTCGCGGTGTTTCTGACCGTGCTGGTCGGCCCGCTCGAAGTCGTTGGGCCCTATCTCTTCGGATTCGGCGTCGACAAATACATCGTTCCGGGCACCAACCACACGCTCGGCGCCGCGGAAGCCGTGCGCGGGGTAGGCCTCGTCTCGCTCGGGTTTCTTGCCGCGCTGTTGCTGAGCTTTGCGGTGCAGTACTTGCAGGTCCGCATCATGCAGAACGTGGGGCAGCAGACGCTCTACGATTTGCGGCGCGATATTTTTGAGCGGTTGCAGCGGCTGCCCATGAGCTTCTATGATCGCAGTCCCGTGGGGCGACTGGTAACGCGCGTGACCACCGACGTGGATGCGCTCAACGATCTCTTCGCCGCCGGTATCGCGGCCATGGCCAATGACGCCATCGTGCTGCTGTGCATCGGCGCGGTCATGATGAAAATGAACTGGCGGCTGGCGCTGGCCACCTTCGCGGTGCTGCCGCTAATCATGATTTCCACGTGGATCTTCCGCGATCGCGTTCGCGACGCCAACCGGCGCATTCGCACCGCCATCGCCCGCATCAACTCATTCCTGCAGGAACACATCAGCGGCATGAGCGTCGTGCAGATCTTCAACCGCGAGAAGAAGTCGCAGGAGCAGTTTGCCGAGCTGAATCGCATCCACATGGAAGCGTACAAGGACGCGATCACGGCGTTCGCCGTTTTCTTTCCGGCGGTCGAGCTCTTCAGCACCACGGCAATCGCCATCGTCTTCTGGTACGGCGGCTTGCGTTCCGTTTGGGGCGTGGTGGATGTGGGCGTACTCATTACCTTCATGCAATATGCGCAGCGCTTCTTCCGCCCCATTCAGGACTTGAGCGAGAAATTCAACATCCTGCAATCCGCCATGGCGGCGTGCGAGCGCATTTTCAAGCTGCTGGATGAACCGCTGCCCGCGCCGCCGGCCGAAGCTCCTCTTGCACTGAACGCTCCGCGCGGAGACATCGAATTCCGCAACGTGTGGTTCGCCTACCATGGCGGCGCGAATCCCAAAGAGGATGACTGGGTGCTGCGCGATGTTTCCTTCCACATCGCACCCGGACAAACGCTGGCCATCGTGGGGCACACCGGCGCCGGGAAAACCACCCTCATCCAACTGCTGCTGCGGTTCTACGACATCCAGCGCGGTCAGATCCTGCTCGATGGCGTGAACATTCGCAGCTACGATGTGCACCAACTGCGCCGCCAATTCGGCATCGTGCTGCAGGATCCGTTCCTGTTTACAGGAACGCTGGAATCGAACGTCCGGCTGGGCGATGAAGACATCAGCCGCGCGCGCGTCGAATCCGCATTGCGCGAAGTGGGCCTCGGCTCGTTGCTGAGTTCCCTGCCGGAGGGTGTGGAAACCAACGTCAGCGAGCGCGGCGCAACGTTCTCCGTCGGCCAGCGCCAGCTGATCAGTTTTGCGCGCGCGCTCGCGCATAATCCGCGCTTCCTGATTCTGGACGAAGCCACATCCAGCGTGGACACCAAGACCGAAATGCTGATCCGCGAGGCGCTGGATCGCCTGCTCGAAGGCCGCACCGCTCTGGTCATCGCGCACCGCCTCAGCACCATTCAGCACGCCGACCGCATTCTGGTTTTTCACAAAGGCAAATTGCGCGAGCAGGGTTCGCACCAGCAATTACTTGCTGAGCGCGGGATTTACTACCGCCTGTACCAGCTGCAATACAAGGATCAGGAACTGCGCGCACCGTACGAAGCGCTGGAAAGCGAAGCGGGAACGTCGGTTCCCGGAAACGACTAGAGATCCTTGAGGCACTCATAACGCCTTGTTCGTAGCGCTTCATTGATAGTTTGTGTTCGTACGTAGGGCTTTGTGGGTCGCGGCTTCAGCCGCGACGTTTCAGGGCTTCGAAAACTGGGCTTTAGCCCCTGAAGTGCGGCCCATGTGCCGCACCGACAGCTTACAAAATCGCACAGCCAGGAGTGGCTGTGCTACATGATGCCTCCCACACAAATCCTCATCTCCGCTGGCGAAGCTTCGGGCGACATGTATGCGGCGCGGCTCGCCGCAGCATTACGTGCGCGGGCGGATGTGCAGCTTTTCGGCATGGGCGGACCGCGCATGCGCGAGGCCGGCGTTGAGACCGTGGCCGACTGCTCGGAAGTCTCGCTGGTAGGAATCGTTGAAATCGCCAAAAAATATCCGGCGCTGAAACGCGTGTGGAAGCGCCTGCTGGGCGAAGCCGATCGGCGCAAACCGCAACTGGCGATCCTCACCGATTTCCCCGGTTTCCACCTGCGGCTGGCGCGCGCGCTGAAAAGCCGCGGAGTGCCCAGCGTCTATTTCGTCTGCCCGCAATTCTGGGCGTGGAGGCCGTGGCGCGCGAACCTGGTGCGGCGAAGATTCGTGCGCGGACTGTGCATTTTTCCATTCGAGGAAGCGTGGTACCGCGCGCGCGGAGTGCAGGCCGACTTCATCGGCCACCCGCTGGTGGGAAACGTGGCGGCGAGGCGGACGCGCGCGGAGTTCGCCGCGGACTTCGGACTGGACGCGGCGCAGGCGATCGTCGCGCTTCTTCCGGGCAGCCGCTCCGGAGAAATCGCGCACCACATGCCGGGGATGATCGAGGCGTGCCGGCAGATCCAAAAAGAACGCGCGGTGCAATTCGTGCTGGCGCTCGCGCCGGGCGTGAAGAGGTCGCAGATCAGCCAGTACCTCCCCGCCGGCATCGCCATTCACGTCGTCGAAGACGCCACCTATGACGCACTAGGGGCTGCGGATGTCTGCATCGTTTCCAGCGGGACGGCGACTGTGGAAGCCGCGCTGATGGATGCCCCGATGATCGTGGTCTATCGCCTCGCCCCGCTCACGGCCGCGATTGCCCGATCGCTGGTGCGCACGACCATGTTCGCCATGGTCAATTTGATTGCGGGCGAGCGCGTGGTGCCGGAACTGGTGCAGAAGGATTTCACGCCGGAGCGGCTGGCGAGCGAGGCGATTCGGCTGCTCGATTCGCCGGACGCGCGCGCCGAAATGCGCCGCGGACTGGCGAAGGTGCGGGAGAAGCTGGGGCCGCCCGGCGCCGTGGATCGCGCGGCAGATCTGATTGCGGGAATGCTGAACGAGTTGGGGGCGAAATAATGTTGGGTCCCGACAGCGCCGACTTCACCGGCTGCGGAAAATCTCAGAACTGTCATCCCGAAGGGCGGGGTTTGCCCGAGGGATCTGCTTTTTCCTCAGTGTTGCGGAAAACCAGACAGGCTGAAGCCTGTCCTACTAGGCACTGGCAACTCATCGGGCCAAGTTGGTATCCTAGATGTGATACCTGTTCTCCGCCGGAGGAAGGCACCTGAAGCCCATGCCGAAATTCCGACCCTTTATATTCCTGGCTGGCTTGGCACTTGTTGCCGTTCCCTGCTGGGCGCAGTCTCCCGGAGCGCCCCAAGGACCCGCGCGCGGAGTCGCGCCTGTCCAGACCCTTCCCGGCAACGCATTTCATGCCACCAATTACGAAGTGCGAGCCTCGCTGGACACCGTTGGACAGGTGATGAATGCGCAGGCCAAGGTGGACTTTGCGGCCAGCGAAGCCGCCCGCGTGGTGGACGTGGAACTGAATCAGAATCTGCGCGTCAACTCCGTGCGCGACGTTTCGGGCAAGCCGGTCAGCTACGATCGCGATGATAGCTCCGGCCTGAAATTGCACGTCACGCTAGCCGATACCGTGCCGGTCGGCGGAAAAGTTA
>DATGJQ010000119.1:0-24993 GCA_035295105.1 Candidatus Acidiferrales bacterium
CGAATTGCGCGTTCGATATCTGCAAGATTTGGTGCCGCAACAGTTTCAATGGTCATGACACATCCCTCACGAGCACAACTGCTGGCATGCCTTTCAACATTTCCGTCGTGAGTCGGAAGCCGCAACGGTTGCACCAATCACGGATCGCATTTTCGAATGTCGGTTTATTTTCCGGTGGTTCAGTCGGGAGCACATAAATGTTCTGCAAAAGAGGACACTGGGGCAACAGTGCCTCAATCGCGGTCATTTTCTTCACGATGCCTTCTGGCGAGCCAGAGAAGATTTGGAACTCAGCTTCCCTCATCTGTTGGATCGTTTCCGCGTCGAGTGTATGCGTAACTAGAACGCTATTTTCTGGCTTGCTCATTCATCCCCCTCTTCATCTTCCGGTTCGTCCTCGCCTTTATCCTCAGGATCACCATCACCCGGCTGGTCATCACCGTGACTGCCACCACGGTGCCGCCGCTCAAGCCTCGGATATTCAGCGTTCACGTCTTTCGGATCAACAACCACTTCGTATTCGCTGTCGTTGCACATTTTTTTCCTTCCTCATTTCTCCTCAGGGGCCTCCTCCAATCAATTCGCCGGGCAGCGGCACGGGATGCATCGCACCGCCGCCCGACCACGCGAGTGTGCAGGGATTGGTAACCCGCCCCCGATGCACCGCTCGTGAAGATCATCAAGCACCAAGGGCTTTGGTCATTGGCTCCGAGACTCTGGCCACGAGTCGCAGCCCCATGAAGTGACCATCGCCGTCATAATCGAAGTCGGCAATCAGCAGATACGCTTGGTGAGGAATGTCCCCGATGCTGGATTGGAATCGGTTGGTGTTGGTCAGGTGCTTCAGCAGGAAGTCCTGACCGATTTCGAGGTCGCCTAGGTATTCGCCGGGTGACTCGAAAGGCTTTCCTTCCATTTTCGCTTCGTACATCTTCCCCAAAGCTTCTACCACTTGGTGCCGCACCTCGCGGGAATCTGGATGTGGCTTCAAATCCTTCAAAGCCACCATCCTCAGCTCAGCCTTGCTCAAATCAACTTTCATAGTTCCTCCAATCAAATACCCGGCCCGCCGATTGGAAAGCGAGCCGGGTCCTCAGCCGGGCACCTGCGCGGCAGCTCCGGCAAAAGATCAATCACTGGAGGAACGCAGCCGCGAGCCTCGACGCGCGTTCCCCCAGTGGGCAGCAACGAGGTTTGAACACACTCGTGCCGCAGCCCGCAGCGCGGCGACTATTCGCGCACGGGAAAATCAAACAAAATCTGTTAAGGAAGTTTCCGGGATTATCTGCTGGATAAGTCGAGGAAGCTTTCGCCATCCTTGGTAACACAACGCTCAACTGCTTGATATACCGTAAATCTAGTAATTTTAAGACGGGACGCGAGCAGGGATGCCCGCGCCCGCCTCTCTGATCGTACTGGCGGACACTCCAGCAGAGCGATGCCCGCCGCGAGAACCGTATGCAATTCTGGTTACTTTAGCAAGGAGCTAAAAGTCATCGTTACTTCAACGGCACTAGGGCGCGACCCTCCAGCACCGCCGCCGCGAAGTGCGACCGTGTTACTTGCTGCTTCGTCTTGGGATTGTCGTGCTGTCGTATTTCAAAGAACTGGTGTGCACTGGTGTGCTGGAGAGTGATGTTTCGGGAGGGCGTTTTTGCCCGTAAGCACAGCCGACTCAACGAATGTTGTGCGGGCTACAGGCCCAACGGAAGTGCAGCTGCAAAACAGTACCCTGCATCATAGCGGTCGGGCGAGGGAAGGGTCAAGCCTAGGCGCGTCACGCAGATCGCACCCAGGGCGGACCAAAAAGCGTTACAGCCTCGGCACTGCCGGGGCTGTTTCCTTTTTCCAATGAAATCGCGACCATCTTGGAGATGGCCCTAATTTTTGTGATAGTGTAGTTAAATTAGTCTGTTAAAACTCCCCGGTAATTAGACGTGTCGGGCGTCAATAAAAACTAGCGTCCTTCAGATTTCTGACTTCATTCAGGGCCTCAACTGCATGAACAACAGACTCGAGGCCACCGGGTGAGTGTTTTAGGTCTGTTCCCAGTACGGCCCGCTGTCCCGCGAACCTCATCGGATGAGATGATGCGCAATCAGACCAGCCAGGCACCCAGACCCCATCGCCAGATAATTGCCCTACTTGCGGGCTTGAGCCAAGTGTCTCTGTTGGCTTTGGCTATGGCTTGGCCGGCTGTGACGATTCACGCGCAAACTACGCAAGGGGGCGGGAACCGAGGGGGGTGTCGAACCGGGACCGAGAAAGGTTGTTTCATGGCGACGCCGATGCCCGACATACCGCCATTTCCAAAGCCTGCAGCCATCAACGACGAGAAATGTCTTCCCTGGAATTCGTCGACCGTTCCAGGTTCCCTGGTGAGTGCTCCAATGCTGAAAGTTTCGTCAGGGGCGCGGAGTGAATATGAAAAGGCATGTAACGCGTTTCACGATAAGAAATTTGTGGAAGCCGAGCAGCACTTGCGTGGCGCAATTGCCAAGTCCCAAGATTATCCGGCAGCCTGGGTGTTGTTAGGGGTGGTTCTGGATGAGCAACACCGGGAGCAAGAAGCGCGCGACGCCTGTTCGCATGCCGGCATCATCAGCGGGAAATATTTGCCCGCTTATCTCTGCGCGGCGGAGTTTTCAGCCCGGAACCGAGAATGGGATCAGCTGCTAACCCTGGCGAATGCTGCCCTGGGCCTCAATGCAGATGGAAATGGGTACGCGTATTACTACCAGGCGATGGCCTATTTGAATCGCAAGGATCTTGTCGCCGCGAAGAAGAGCGCTTTGCATGCCGCGGAGATCGATAGCAACCGGAGCTACTCGCCCCTTTACATCCTGTTAGCCCAAATCTATGAGGCCGAGGGTGACCGGGTTAATGAGGCCACCTATTTACGGCTGGCCGTAAAACACTCCAGCAATCGAGTTCAGGGAGATGCACTGGCCAAATATCTGGCCGAGCTTGAAGCAGGACCGATCGCCAAGAACGTTGCGAAGTCGGGATTATCAAGCGATAGCCCGGATGGCGAAACTCCGATGGATTGGTCCGCAGGCGGAACCGTGGCTTCCATGGCTGAACTCGGAGAGACGGATACGAGCTGGGTTCCGGCAGACTTTAATCCTGCCGATTTGCCTCTGGCCCCCGGAGTGTCCTGCCCCCAGCAGGCCGTGCTCGACGGAGCGAGCCAAAGAATTCTGGAACTCGTTCGCAATGTGGACCGTTTTACAGCGACAGAGATGCTGGTACACCAGGCGGTAGATCGTTCCGGCCACCTGGGGACTCCTGTCGCGGTCCAATTCAACTACCTGGTGGCCTACACGCCGAGCGAAACAGGCTACTTGAGAGTGAATGAATACCGAAACGGAAGCCTCTCGCACGATGGATTTCCGGGTAAAATCGCCACCGTCGGCACCCCCAGCCTTGTCCTGATTTTTCACCCGCGAAACATCAACAATTTTGAGATGACGTGCGAAGGTCTGGGGCACTGGCATGGTGAGCCCGCGTGGCAAGTGCGGTTTGCGCAGCGCGCGGACCGGCCCAACCTTACGTCGTCTTTCGTTCTGGGCCCGGAAACATTCCCCGTGAACCTGCGGGGCAGGGCCTGGATTCTTGCGGATTCATTTCAGATCGCGCGCTTGGAGACGGATTTAAAGGACTCCATCCCCAAGCTGCGACTTTACCTGGAGCACCAGAGCATTGAGTATCACCCGGTCCAATCGCCCACGGATGCGGCACAACTCTGGCTCCCGTCCAGCGCTGAAGTCTATATGAATTTTCTCGGCCGCCGTTTTTACCGAAAACATGTCTTCACAGATTTCAAAATATTTTCCGTGGAAAGCAAAGATCAGATTCGCGATCCCCAAAAGACCGCTGACGCGCCCTAGATGCACATAAATCGATTTCACTTGTGTACCAGCCCTGTAAGATCTTGCCTGCACTATTTTCACAATCGCCCCGGTTAACTTCAGGTGTATATTGCCCGGAAGCCGAAATACAAAATCGAAATCCGGTTTTTGGCGGCCCTTCGAGCCGTCTTGGGAGGCGTTGTATGAAGCTAAGGATACGCACGGCTGCCAGCTTCCTGGCCATTGCGCTGTTCGCGCTTATTGCCACCGAAGTGCCAGCAGCAGCGCAGGGCGCAAGCGGGACGAAATCCGCCGGTCAGGTGATCAACGGAAAAGTCTACTCGTTTGAAAAGATCGCCGATGGCGTGTACTACTCGACCTCCAGTAGCCTGATGGCTGTGGGCGGCAATCACACGATCATCGTCGGCGATCGCGATGTGTTTCTGGTGGATGCCGGGACCACGCCCACCGCCGCGCGGGCTTTGCTTGAGGATATCAAGCTGATCACCGACAAGCCGGTCCGTTGGGTGGTCAACACGCATTTCCATTATGACCACACGGACGGCAACTCGATTTTCGGGCCGGAGGTGCAGATCATCGGCCACGAATACATCCGCCACGTCATCGCCGATCTGGACGTGCTGCATCGCGAACCGTTCAAGACGGCCATGGCCAACATGCCAGTTCAAGTGGATGCCTTGAAAAAACAAATCGCCGACGAGAAGGATGCCGCCAAGCGCGCCGATCTGGAAAAGCAGCTGGCCGCGAAGCAAGCGGACTGGGAGGAATTAAAGACCATCAAGCCCACGCCGCCGACGATGACCTATTCCTCTAAAATGACGCTCTACCAGGGCCAGCGGGAAATTCAGCTGCTGCACCTTGGACGCGGCCACACGCAGGGAGACACTGTCGTCTACTTGCCCAAGGAAAAAATCGTGTGCAGCGGAGACCTGATGGAAACGCAGCCTGCTTATATGGGCGACGCGCTCTTCGATGAATGGCTAAAGACGCTGGATGCGCTCAAGGAGTTGGATTTCACCACCGATTTGCCGGGGCACGGCGTGCCGTTTCATGACAAGGCGCTCATCACGGCGTTTCAGAGTTACCTCACGGATTTCATGGCCAAGGGCGCCGAGCTTCGCAAGCAGGGACTGACCGCGGAACAGACGGCGCAGAAGATCGATCTGACGTCGCACAGCGCGGATTTTCCGCAGATCAAAGGGCCGGGGGCCGAAGTGCGGGGAGTACGGCGGCTGTATGAGTGGATGGACGAGCGCTCGCACTGAGGGAACGTGCAAGTGCAATTCCGCTTCGCGAGTTGTAGGACGATTCTCTTCTCTTCTTAAGGTTGGCTAACAGTTAGCGAGCGGCCGAGGCAGCAGCGATTCAGGCTGCTGCCTCACCGCGAAAATGTCGGCGCGTTTTCTACTTCTCCCAGACCTGCAAGTTGTCAAACGGGCCGGCCGGGCTCGTGCCTTTGGCGTGGATGGTCAGAGTTTTTCCACCGTTGGAAAGTTTAAAGGACGTGGTTTCGACCTGCTTTCCGGCCTTTGTAAATTTCGCCTCGTAAGTGTTGGCGTCCACTTTCTTCGCGCTGATCTTGTCGGCGGTGTTGGGGATCGCACCCATGGTCGGATATTCTTTTCCGTCATCCTTGATCGTGTAGCCGTAAGACGTCTCTTTTCCCGCGGCGTTGACGCCCTTGACCATGACCATTCCTGAAGCGTCCCACGTGCGCGTGCCGCTCTGCGGCGCCGGGCCCGGATTGAACTTGGATTTGGCTACGTTCAGCGTCCAGCTTCCCACGAATGGATTTTCCTGAGCCAACAACACGTTTGCCGCGGCGAGCATCAGTACCACAGTCGCAAGTATTCCAATCCGTCGCTTCATTTTCCATTCTCCTCTATTGGATTTCTGTACATTCCGGTCCGATATGAAAGCAGTGAATTGAGATTACGCTGGCGAAGCTTGAGGAGTCAAGGCAGTGCGGACGGTTTCGCAGTTGGCCGTGGGTGGCGCACGCTTTAGCTTGCGGTTGTTCACTTTGGTATTCCCGCCCCGCTGCCACAATGAAACACCGCAAGCTAAAGCATGCGCCACTCCTGCGCTTGAGGCCCAGGCATCCCGTAGCGTATGATTCACTCGCGCCTGGCGCAGCGCTGCGGCGCATCAACCCATGATCACACGTAAAATTGGCGAAGGCGGCCGCTGGCTGCTCGAAAAGATCGTGGACCTGGTCGCTTCGACCGGGATCAATCCCAACCTGCTGACATTTTTCGGCCTGCTGGTGAACTGCTGGGCAGCCTTCCTGTTCGCGATCGGAAAATTCCGGTCCGCAGCCCTGGTGATTTTTTTTGCCGCGTTTCTGGATATGCTGGACGGTCAGGTGGCGCGCCGCGAGAAGCGCGTGACCGCATTTGGCGCGTTTTTCGATTCCACGCTGGATCGCTACTCGGATATGGCGCTGTACATGGGATTGTTGGTGTACTACGCGGTATCCCAGCGCACCTCGTACGTGGTTCTCTCCGCGGTAGCCACCGCCGGCTCAGTCATGGTCAGCTATTCGCGCGCCCGCGCGGAGTCCTTGATTCCGCTGTGCAAGGTTGGGTTCATGGAGCGGCCGGAACGCATGGTTCTGCTGATCCTCGGCGGATTGTTCAACCGCATGGCGCCGGCGCTGTGGGTCATCGCCATCGTCGCCACGCTCACCGTCATCCACCGTATCGTGCACACCTGGCAGGAAACCAAGGCCGGGCGGACGTTGCCTGGAATCCGCCTGTCGCTATAAGCGGGGCGAAGAGAACTACGCGGCGTTCTCCCCTTTTTCTGCCGGCGCCATGGCGTCATTCACCGGCCGCGCAATAATCGCGTGAACGCGATCGCGCAGCGCCGGGACATCTTCCTTTCGCAGATCCTTCGTTTCAATCACATCGTGCAAATAGACGGTCACCGTGCCCGGCCGGATCAGCCAACTCGTTTTTTTGTTGAATTCAAACGCGCCCACCACGCTGATCGGAACGATGGGCGTTCCGAATTGCAGGGCCATCCGGAAGACTCCGTCCTTAAACGGCCTGACCCGGCCGTCCCGGGTTCGCTGTCCTTCGGGGAACACGGCGAGACTGACGCCGGAATCGAGTGCCGCGCGCGTCAATCGCCACATGCGTTTCAGGTCCGATGGACGATTCACATCCGGCACTGGCACGTTGCCAAAGCGTTTCATCATCCAGCCATAGACCGGAATCCGAAAGTGCGATTCCAGTTCCAGCCCGCGAAAAAATTGCGGCACCACGGCGTACAGGAGAAACGGGTCGAACAAGTTGACGTGATTGGAAAGAAGAAAGCACGTGCGGGTGGGATCGAAACCGGGCGCACGGCGCACCACCACATTCACTCCGGCGAGTTTCATGACGATCCGGCAGAGCATGCGCTGGGCGCAGTCATTCCTGCGGGGATCGACAACAATGCCGAGCAAGATGAGGAAGCTGCACACCGGAAAGAAAAACGCCGCCGAGAGCACCCAGTGGTACGTGCTGCGGGCAATGGCCCATGCCCGGCGCAAGCCATGTTCGCCGCTGGTGGCGTTGTCCGCTGGGTGCGCGGAAACTGGTTGTTGGCTTTCTACCTTCATACCATCACGTCGAGCGCGCCGGGCAGCACTTCCAGGGACTCCGCTTCCAGAGTGAGAACCTCGCCATCGACCACCACATCGACCGGATTCCGAAGATCGAATTGAATCCGAGCCGCCGTGCGGCGCGAGGCCATCGGGTGGCGAATGTGCGAGCCGGTAAAGAGCGTCGGCAAATTTTTCACCAGTCCCAGCCGGCCGATCGGCCCCCAGTGCACGTATTCGATGGTGCCGCTGTCAATCGCGGCTTGCGGCGCGATCATCATTTTACCGCCGGTGTACTTGCTATTGCTAAAGGCAACGAACAGGCAGCGGCGGTCGTCGCGCTGTCCGTCCGCTTGCAGCGGAAACGGGCGGCGCCGCAAGCGCGCCAGAGAAACCAGCACGCCCACGAGATAGCCGGGCTCGCCTAAGAATTTCAAACGGCGATTAGTAAGTGTGGCAACGTCCGCGGCGAAACCCATGTTCAGCGTGTTGATATAAAAAATGGAGCCGCCGGAGTGGTCCAGGCGGATCACGTCGCAGGGCCGGGTGCGGCGTTCCAGAATCGCCTGAATGCCGAATTCCGCAAGGTCCGTGCCATTTGTCACGAAGTCGCGCAGAAATGAATTGCCGGTTCCGAGGGGAAGGAATCCGAGGGACGCGCGGCCTTTCGTGGCCGCATCCGGAAAAAGTCCGTTGACGATCTCGAACCCCGTGCCGTCGCCACCCACGGCGATGAACTTGCGGAAGCCGTCCGCGTAGGCTCCGCAGGCGTAGACTGTGGCTTCTCCGGGGGCGCGCGTCTCGCGCACTTCAAGCGCGAGGCCGGCGCTGCGCAGCCGCTCGAGCGCGCGCGTCGCTAGCTTCCCGCAGCGTCCGCCGCCTGCCGCGGGATTCACGATGGTGAAATAGGATTCGTTCACAGGGGAACCATCGCGCTTCGATCGAGTAGCTTGCCGATCTGGCCCGCCAGGACAACGCGCCGGATTTTCATCGCTGCGTTGCGCGGAAAATCCTGGTCCCAGACGACGTAGCCCGCCACGCGCTTGTAATTCAGAAGCTGCGCGTTCCGCCGCGAAAGGTCCTGCAGGAGATTGCCGTTCAAGGACGCTCCGGGCGCTCCCGGCTCGGGATGAAACACCAGGACCAGTTGCTCGCCGGTCATGGAGTGCTGCGGCCAGATATAGTTTGCCGCAAACACGCAGAATTCCTTCACCGCGGCGCCCTCGAATTTGTTTTCGATGTCTTCCGGATAAATATTTTTCCCCTCGGCCGTGACGATCATGTTCTTCTTGCGGCCAAAGAGCTGCAAATGGCCGCTGGCGTCTACGCGCCCCAGATCGCCGGTCATCAGCCAGCCATCCACCAGGGTTTCCGCGGTCATTTCCGGATCATCGAGATACCCAGACATCACCGTCTTGCTGCGCACTGAAACTTCACCGATTCCGTCAGCGTCCGGCTGGGCAATGCGAATTTCCATCCCGCGCACAGGTTTCCCGACGGTGTCCGGGCGAAACGGCCGCAGGTCGTTCAGGGTGATCGCGGTGCAGGCCTCGGTGCATCCGTAGCCGTTGTAGATCGGAATTCCGATGTCGTGAAAAAACTCGATGGTCTCCGGCTCGGTAAACGCGCCTCCGACGAGCAGCGCGCGAAGCTCGCCTCCGAAAGCGGCGTGAATGTCCTTCAACAGCATCCGGCTCAATCCCGGCCGCGGTTTTCCGCGTGTGAGGGCGCGATTCACGCCGATCAGCGCATCCAGCATCTTTCGCTTTCCCGCAGGAAGCGCCGCGAATTTTTCGGTCAAGCCGCGCCGCAGATTTTTCAGGATCAGCGGCACCACGGCCATGTAGGTGATTTTGTATTTGGTGAACGCTTCGCGAATGAATTCCGGCCGCAAAGTGCGCAGATGAACGACGGTCCCTCCGCCCGTGAAGGGCATGACGAAGCCGCCCATGAAATCGATGGCGTGATTGGTGGGAATGATGCTCAGGTAACGCGTGCCAGGTGAAAACGGAAACACCGGGGTCACTGCGGCGCACTGTTCCAGATAATTGTTGTGCGTCAGCACGCATCCGCGGGGATGCCCGCCTGTGCCGGACGAATAGACGATGCAGGCCGTGTCGGTTCGCGCGCGCGGACGGAATTGCGGCGCGTTCACGCCGCGAAATTCTTCCCAGCGCATCGCCCCCGCGAGATCGGCGTTTGGCGGCGCCTCGGTCACCAGCACCTTTTGCAGTTTATGCTCGTGGAATGCCGGTGATTGAGTGATCGCGCGCCACAGCGGGTACTCCACGAACAGAACCTGTGTTTTGGAGTGCGACAGCAGTTGCAGATGCTCGGCAGCGGTGAGCTTGTAATCGAGCGGAACGAGCACGCCACCGGCAAAAAATATGGCGTAGGCCGAAATCAGCCACTTGGGCTGGTTGGTCATGATGATCGCGGCTCGATCACCCGCCGCAAATCCCGATTCTTCAAGCGCCGCTGCGATGGGCTCGGCGGCTTCGCCGAATTGCCGGTAGGTGAGGCGGGATTTTTCGTGATCGCGGTCCGCTTCGATCAGGCAGACTTCGCCGGGCCAGTGCGCGAGGGCTTCACGCAGCGCCGCTCCCAGCGAATCGAATTTGGCCAAATCAAGCATTGGAATGGCCGCACGCAGCCGCAGCGCTGCGCGGAACGGCAAGATTATATGAGGAATTCATTGCAGCGCAGCGCTTTATTCGGTGTGTTGCTTACAGCCGCGCCTGAATACGCGTGGCAAGTGTCTGGAAATCGCTGACGCCCTGGACCTCATAGTCCGGCAGCTCGACGCCGAAATGGTTTTCCAGGCGCGTGAGCAGTTCCAGCGCCTGCAGGCTATCAATGCCGAGCTTTTTGTAAAAGTCATCGCCGGGCTGGAGTTCCGCGCGTGCAACCTTGAAGTGGGTGGCGGCGAGATTCAGGACTTCGTCGGTAGTTTGCTCGATCGTTTTCATGGGTAACTTTATTTTACAGGAAGAACTTGTTTGCTGGCTATTGCACGGGGTCGGCTGGGGTCAAGCCCCGACCTCAAGGAAGATACGGATGCGGGCCGGCGTTCTCCACGAACTTTCGTAGACCCTCCATCACCGCAGGGCGCGCGAAGAGTTCGCAGAAGAGATCGATCTCGCGCCGCAATTCCTCCGCCGGCAGCGGCTTAATGAAGCGCTTCGCAGCGGCCGCCGTCGCGCGATCGAATTTTGCCGTCTGCGCCGCTGTCGCGCGCGCGAGCCGCAGGGCTTCGCCTTCCGCTGCGACCTGGCTCACGAGGCCCACGGCAAGCCCTTTGGTGGCATTGATGCTGCGCCCAGTCAGCAGAAGATCGCGCACCACACCGTTGCCGATGTCGCGCTTCAGCCGCGGAATTCCGCCGAAGCCGGGGATCAGCCCGAGGCGCAGCTCGGGAAAGCAGAAGCGCGCCATCTTGTCCGCAACGATCAAGTCGCAGGCCAGCGCCAGCTCGAACCCTCCTCCGAAGCATACGCCATGAACTGCGGCAATCGTCGTGAGCGGCGAAGTGTCCAGGCGGTTGAGCACAGCGTGAATCCGCTCCAGAAATTCGCGCACTCCTTTCGCCGCGGCGGATGAATCCATTTTTTGCGCTTGTCCGTACAATTCGCGCAGGTCCGCGCCGGCCGAAAAGCCCGCTTTCTGTTCGCTGTGCAGAATGAGTGCGCTGGCCTTGCTTTCGAGGGCTGGCAGCGCGGACACGAAGCGCTCCAAATCATCGAGCATCGCGAGGCCGATTTCGTTCGCGGGCGCGCGGTTCAGCGCAAGCTCCACGACGCCGTCGCACAGCCGCCACGCTAGCGTTTTTCCCTGGTAGTCGTTCATCCGTTCAGCCTTCGACGACGCGATGCCCTCGTGCGGAACTGAATTCGATACAGCAGAAACAGTCGACTTGGAGCTCACTGTCCCAGCCTGAAAACCGGGGCGTCAAGTAGGACAGGCTTCAGCCTGTCAGGTTTAAATTCACGCATGACGCGCAACTAAAACAGACAGGCTGAAGCCTGTCCTACTTAATGCCCGGAACACGAGTCATGCCTGGCTTCTCACACAGACTGGGAAGCCCCGACCTCTGAATCTATTTCTATTCTTGTTTCGCATACATCTCTTCAATCTCGGCCGCAAATCGCGCGGCGATCGTATCACGCCGCAATTTCCCGTTGGCCGTGAGCAAGCCGTTTTCGATGGTAAACAATTCCTGCGCGACGTGATACCTGCGAATTTTGCGGTAGTGCGGCAGGCCGGCGTTCAATCTTTCCAATTGCGAATCGATGCCGGCGCTGTCCGCGCCCGTAATGATGGCAGCGAGGAAACTGCGTCCATTCCCGACCAGCATCACGTGCTGCGCTCCGGGAACGGCTCGAAACAATTCTTCCTCGATCGGCTCCGGCGCGATGTTGTGGCCCGAATTCAGGATGATCAGATTTTTCAAGCGGCCGGTAATCCGCCAATTTCCGCGGGCGTCGACTTCGCCCTGATCCCCGGTGTGAAACCAGCCGTCGCGCAGCACCGCGGCGGTTTGCTCGGGACGGTGCCAGTACCCCGGAAAAATGTTGGGACCGCGGACCACGATCTCGCTGTTCTCGCCGGCTTTCATTTCGATGCCGGGAATCGCGGGGCCGACGCGTCCGGGCTCGACGTGCTGCGGATCGTCCATAGTGCAGATCGCGGTGGTTTCGGTGAGGCCGTAGACCTGGAGCACGCGAATTCCCAACATCATGAAAAAAAGCTGCGTCTCGCGAGCCAGCGGCGCGGAGCCGCAAATCAGGGCGCGAAGATTCGGTCCCAGGCGCTTGCGGATCGACGGAAAAATCAGAAGGCCCGCGAGTCCCAGCCAGAAGAAATCCCAGGTCTGCGGGGATTGGGCGTCGAGCCGCAGCCAGGCGGCGCTCGCCCGGTCGAAAACCTTGGCGATAAAGCCGCCGCGCTTGTGAATGTTGTCACCCACGCCGGTGCGAATGCGTTCCAGAAGCGTCGGCACATTCAGGCAATAGTCCGGAGCGGCAACGCGGATGTCATCGGCCAGCTTGGTGAGATCCATCGAGAGCGTGAGCACGCTGGTACGCGACAGGCAAGAGAGCAGGAGGATCCACGATCCCGCGAAGCAGAACGGCAGGTAATGAAAAACGCGGTCGGGCACCGTGCCAGGCCCCATCAATTGATCGAGGCGCGCGCCGGTGCAGGACAGCATGTGATCGAGATTGCCCACCGTCAGCATCACCCCTTTGGCTTCGCCGGACGTACCCGACGTGTAAAGAATTGCCACCGTGTCACCCGAAGAAAGGCCAGCGGGCGGCGGAGGCGCAACCTGCGCGGAGGATGGAGGAGCGCTGAAAATCTCATCGAACAGCACAAAGCGCGGCGCATTTCCCGTATCCGGCCATGCGGCGGAAATCGCATCGCGAAGCGCCGCATCGCCGCAGCAGATCAAGCCGGCGTCGGCGTCGCGCAGCATCGCGGCAAGTTCCATCGCCGCCTGGCGCGCATACATGGGAACGGCGATCAAGCCCTCCGCGATGACGGCGAGATCGAGGGCCGCCCAGCGGATGCTGTTCGGCGCGACTAGAGCGCAGCGGTCGCCCTTGGTGAGCCTCGACTTTCGCAGGAATGTTCGCGCCGTGTTGATTTGTGTGAAAAGTTCCACGCCGGTCGCGGTGCGATTGCCGTCCGCGTGCGCCTCGACCAGGATGGTCCGGCCCGGGGATTCTTGCAGCCGGGAGAGAATATTTTCGAGGAAATTCATGGTTTCGAGTGAAGCAGGTTCCAGCCTGTCGCGGGCCTGCCCGTAACGAATTGCTTCCCCGGCAGAAACAAAACCCACACGCTAAACAGGCCGCGAAAAACTCAAGGAGTTGTCATTCTGAGCGAAGCGAAGAATCCCTCTGCGGTTTTTCATGCGCTTGAATCGAAGAGAGGTTCTTCGCTTCGCTCAGAATGACAACAAAAACACCTTGTCCGGAGCCCCTGATGCCTGCGCCACGGAATTTCAATTTCCCGCTGCGGCGGCCACCGCTCCTTCATAGTTGTTGAGCAAGTTTTCCAGATTGGAATCCAGCGCTGGAAGATATTCCTCCCAGCCATGCACTCCGGAGCGGACCGGGAATTCCGGGTACTGCCGGTGAACGGCGCGCTCGAGGTACATGCCCATGCGCGCCATGATTTTCAGATTGCGCACCACGGAGCGGGCGATGCCGTCGCGCACTTCGTCGGCGTTCTGCGCCATGCGCTCCATAACCACGGCGAGTTTTTCCCCCAGATCCGGATCTTCCACCGTCAGCAGCAAATCGTCGTGGCCGCGCTCGCGCAGCAGGTTGCGAATGCGCTCGTCCATCGTCACGCCCGCCGAAGGCACCAGGGCCGGCATGGTGGTGACCATAGCGTGATAGCGCGACGAAACGATCAGACTCGAACAGCGCAGAATACTCACCAGCTGGTACATGTCGTAGTCATCGGAGCTGAATACCGGCGCGCCACCCAGTTGCGGCGCGAGTTCCCTGCACGCCCGCGTATCCAGGCTCTCCATGGCCACCAGAATCAGAAACACGCGATGGTTGCCGCGGAACGCTTTCACTCCCTGAGCGAGTCCCGCCAGATATTTCTTGTACGCGGCATCCACCTGGGCGCCCGAATTGTGAAAATAAATGGTGCGGTAGTGGCTGTCCTTGTACGCGCCAAACGCGGCGTGCGCCAGGAATTTCGGCGTCGAGGGAGTCACCGGCCACCAGAAGGGATTGATGGGGCAGACCGCGAGGATCGGAGTCTCGCCGTCCCACCCCGCATCGACGAGCGCCTTGCGCCCGTACTCCTGAGGGCGCGGCTCGAAAGTCCACGCGGTATCCGTGCCGGCTTCGCTGGCGACGCCCAGTTTGCTGAGGACGGCCTGCGACTCCTCGTTTCGCGTGATGATCAGCGAGCGGCGGCAATAGCGCGCGCACATTTTCTCCAGCATGGGATTCATGTAGCCCGCTTCGGCGCCGTAGCCCACCGACAATTTATTTTCCGCCGATGCGATTCCCAGCGCCCCGATGAACATGGTGGTCAGAGCGTCCGCGAATTTGCTCTTGAACATGGAGCCTTCGCAGGCCACCACGCCGTGATGTTTTCGCACTTCGCGGAACAGGAATGGCGGGTAAATGTCGGGGAGAAATACCTGCCGCGCCTCGCCAAAATATCCGCGGCTCGAGTCAAAATTCTGGGACATCACGCTGAGGGCTAGATTCTCCTCGCCCAACACGCGTCGAATCTGCCGCAGCATTTCCTCGACGCGCACGTCCGAGCCGGTATTGCGCGTGCCGTTGTACCCGGCGAAGAGCAGTTTCAGTTTTTCGCCGGGCTCCCAGGCGCTGCCCGCCCCGAATTTCCATAGCATGCTGGAGAGGTCGATGTACGCGCTGGTCCAGCCTTCCAGGACGAGGTCCATCATGGATGCGACCCTCCCGCCGTTCCCACGGCGGCCGCGGCGACGTCTTCGCGCAGCAAGCTGCCGGCGGATTCAGGCCAGGGTTTGTAGGGATACGAGAAACGATGGTCGCGGCTGAACCGCAGCAGGGGATAGCAGTATTTGGAAAATGGCTCAGGAGCGCGGCCCATTTCCGCGACGACTCGCGAATTCTCGAAGACCGTATCCCACACCAGATACGGCATGAAAACTTTCAGCAAGGAAGCGCTGCGGCCGACCGGGCCGCGCGAATTGGAGAGCCAGTTTACGACAGCGGTGAAGTTCCGCTCGAGCCCCGGCCAAAACAGCGGCTGCATTTTTCCCGCGGAATCGGCAAGAGCCCGCGTCAGCTGGCCGAACGTTTCCGAGCCAGTGCCGGAAGAAAGGTGATAGATCTCATGTTCGGGCTTGGCTTTTTGGTGCAGCGCCACCACCGATTCGGCCACATAGTCGACCGGCACGATATCGATGCGGTCGGCAGGCCGGAAAGGCAGCACCGGAAGACCTGCCAGGAATACGAACGCGCGGACCATGTCGAACTGCGTGGTTTCGGCGCGGCGGCTGTCCCCCAGTACGATGCTCGGGCGAAACACGGTTCGAGAAACATCGGGAAGAAGTTCGCGCACCATGTGCTCGCAGAATTTTTTGGTGCGCGCGTAGGGATCGTAGTCGGAGCGGTTCCAGTCGATGGAAGTATCTTCCTTGACCACTTCGTGGCTGCGATGTCCGGCGACGGCAACCGTCGAGACTTGGCTGAAGCGCCGCAGCCCGTGGGCATCCTGCGCGCGGCGGGCCAGTTGAGCGACTTCCAGCGTGCCGCGCAGGTTCACGTTCAGGCAGGATTTCTCAGATTTGCGATTGAGCGACGCCGCGCAGTGAATGACCGACTCGGTTGTCGCCATCAGGTGCGTGTAATCGGCAGTATCCAGGCCGAAATGAGGATCGGTGAGGTCTCCGCGGAAAATGGTGATGCGCGATTCCAGCGCGTCGCGAAACTGCGGAAAATCCATGTGCAGCTGCATGGCATGCCACAGGCGCTCGCTCGCTTCCTGCTCGGACTTCGCGCGCACCAGCAAATTCAAGCGGTCGGCGTGGCGCTCCAGCAGAATCGAGGCGACGTGCGCGCCAATGTAGCCTGTCGAACCGGTCAGAAAGATGGCCATGGATTAGTTTTGGTTTCCTGAACTCGACGCCGCGCCCGCTCGCGGAAAGCCTTCCGGGCGCTCGGTTCCATTCTCTTCGTTTCCCGCATGCGACAGTGAAAACGCCCGGCGGGGGCGCTCTTCCATCGGCCGTCCTTCAATCAGCGGGTAAACCCAGCGGCGCAGCGCCGGGACATGGATGTTAATCCAATAATCCCACCAGTCAACGGCGGAGGGATCGTAGCCGAACGCCGCGCGCTCTTCCGGCGGTAGGGCCTCCGAAAGCAACTGCACATTCTGCGACTCAAAAATCTGTTCGTTGTGCAAAATGAAAGGTTCGTAGAGCTCGATCAATTTTTCCACGCGGATGAGGTCGCGTTCGGCGCGGGCCAGCGGCGGTTTTTTCATTTGCAGCGCGGAAGCCGCGCGATTGATGCCCTGCACCACGGCCTTCTGCGCGGGCACGGAAAATTTCTCGTAGCGCGATTTGGATACTGGGATGGTGTCAAACTGCATGCGCATCCAGTTTTCCAGGCTCTGCTGCGAGCGGTAGTGCTTGCGATGCGCCAGGCCGGTCAGCTCAATCGAGCGTCCCATGTCGCAGGGATTGCTGGCGGAAGTCGATAGCTGGTAGATGGGCTCGTGCCGCCGCTCAAGAATGGCGGCGGCGATCAGCGTCATTCCTCGGCAAACCATGTCCACCGGGATTACGTCCAGGCACTTCCGCTCGTTGGTCGGCAACTGGCGAAAATATGTGCCCAGCAAGTAGGAGAGCGGCGCCGAGGTGTTGATCCCTTCGTTCCAGCCACGGAACGGCTGGTCGGTGGAAGTCTCCACGATGGAAGGGCGCACGATGGCGATGGGCAGTCCCGCGCCGTGCTTCACAAGCAGGGATTCGGCCAGCGACTTGGAAAGCGTGTAGGTATTCGGCCAACCGAGCCGCCGGGCGCGCCGCGTCCCCGCCCGAGTCAGCCGGTTGCGCAGCCATCGCAGGCGGTTTTTGCGAATCAGATTCTCGAGCTCCGGCCCGGCCGGTTCTTCCGTGCCGCGATGCTTTCCCAGCGCCTGCCGGCGCAGCGCCGCAGTGATTTCCGGGCTTTCGGCGCGCGCCTCGGCGTGCGCAACCACTTCCTGCAGTGAATGCCACTCGCGCTCGGCGTCAAAATCCTCGACGCCCAGCGGCGTGTAATTGGGCTGAACTTCCTCCACCACGCGGCCATCCTTGCCGCCCACTACGTAGCAAGTGGAAAGGTGCATCAGCGCGGCATGGTCTGACGCGCGCAAAAATTCAATCAGGTGCATGACCGGCGCGACGTTACTGGCCAGAGCTTCGCGCAGGTCCGGATTGAAATCCGTCAGTCCGGAGCTATTCACCACCAGATCGAGACTCCGCGCCAGTTTCTCTCGAATTTCCGGCGCGATTCCGAGACCCGACTGGCTCACGTCGCCTTCAATCACTTCCACCCGCTCAGAAACGAATTCCGCGAAGCGGCCGCCCAGTCGATCCTGCAACGGATCGAACACCGGCGACTCCTCAAAAATTTTCTCGAACCGCCGCTGCGAACTGGTGGAGCGTTGCCGGCGGACCAGCAAATAAATTTTCCCGATCTGCGGCACCTCGTTCAAAAGCTGGGCCAGCCAGACCTTGCCGATAAAACCGGTCACGCCGATCAGCAGAATATTCTTCCCGGCAAGGGTGTTGCGGACCAGGAGTGGCTCGGATTGTTTCTTTCCATTGAAGACCACCAGAGCCCGGTGGTCGGCGGACGGAGGCCGCGCCGCGGGGAGTATGGCACGCTCGAGCTGCTCCGAATGATCCGCCAATCCAAGGTTTTTCAATAACTTAGCGGCAGAAACGCGGCCATCCCCGCTCCTCTGGAATGCCCACGCTCGCGGACTGCGCGGCCGAATCACAGGGTCCAGCAGGCGGCCGGTGGCAATGCCGTCGCGAAATTCCAGCCGGTTGGACACCAGCCGAGTCACACCCAGATATTGCGCCAAGGGCCGCATCACATGGTCCAGGCCCTGACTGACGAGCACCACCTTCTCCGCACCCTGCTCGGCCAGGCAGGCCTTCAGCCGCTCCACGCCCTCGGTCTTCAGCTGCTTTTTCAGGATGTATTCGAAGTATTCCTCGCCGAGGGAATCCAGGCGGTCCCTGGTGACTCCGGAAAGCAGGGTGTGCAGCACCCGGGTCGCAAAAACGCGATTGGTGGCATAGAGCAGCGGCCGAATCAGCGCCAGCGCAAGCGTACCGCCCCTGCGAGCCCAGCGTCCGGCAAACGTGTGGGAGTTCCAAGTAAAGTAGGCCACCGGGCGCACCGCGCCCAGCGCGACCAGGCTGCCCTCCACCCGCCAGAACGTCAGGCTGCTGACGTCCTGCGGCGACAAAGGTGCGGACGTTCCCCCCGGAACACGATGGCCGTTCGAACTGATTTGGGCGCTCCGATTACTCAACCGTTAGAATCACTCCAATGAGGTAAAGAAGAATCACCCAGTCTGGCCAGATTGAAGCTATCACTCTCGGCCCCTGAATCGCAAGGGTTTGGGGGCCGGATTGTGTTGCAAAGCAAGGACGCCGAGGCCGCCAGTAGGTCATCCGGCGCATTTACGTCTCCGCTGCGGTAAGGTCCTTCGGTGCCCCTCCGGCCCGGGCGCGGTTCTGATATAGTGCGCGAAACAAGCGGGCAGCACCGCCCGCAAGTTCTGGGGGGGAACCGTGGCCCATCCGGAAATTGAGCAACTCTTGGGTTTGCTGGACGAAGCTTACCATCGGGCTGCATGGCACGGGCCCAATCTTCGCGGCTCGCTCCGCGGGGTCACGGCCCGTGAGGCGGCGATGCCTCCGCGGCCTGGCCGGCATAACATTTGGGAGCTCGCGGTTCACGCAGCCTATTGGAAATACGCGGTGAAACGGCGGCTGGTCGGGGAAAAGCGCGGATCGTTTGCGCTTCCCGGGAGCAATTGGTTCCGCCGGCCCGTGGATCGCAGTGAGAAGGCCTGGCGCGAAGATTTGGCGCTACTCGATCGGGAACATCAGTCGCTGCGGGAGGCGGTCGCTTCGTTTCCGGCTGCCGATCTGGATCAAAAAGTTCACGGCAGCAAGAGCGTGGCGCGGCGCTTGATTGCCGGTATCGCGCTGCATGATGTCTACCACGCGGGACAGATTCAATTAATCAAGAAGCTGATCCGGTCGAAGAAGTCCCGCTAACCGCCTCGTCAGGCGCGTTGCGATCTTTGCGACGCGGCTCTCATCTCAGCGCACAGGCGTTCGCTGAATTCCACGCAACCCACCTTCGTCGTACCCGGCTGAACTGTATCCGGCGTGCGGATACCATTCGCAAACAGCCGGTCCACGGCCGATTCGATCCATTCGGATTCGCGCTTCAGTCCAAAGCTTTCGCGCAGCATCATGGTGGCGGAAAGAATCATGCCCACGGGATTGGCGACATCTTTTCCAGCCAGCGTGGGCGCGGAGCCGTGGATCGGTTCGTAGAGCGAAGGGCCGGGGCCGATGCTCATGGACGGGATCAAGCCGATCGAGCCGGCGAGGGCCGCGCCGAGGTCGCTCAAAATGTCGCCGAACATGTTGGAAGTCAGGATGACGTCGAACTGGGCGGGGGCGAGAACCAGCTGCATGGCGGCGTTGTCTACGTAGAGATGTTCGAGCTTCACGCCCGGATGGCTTGCGGCGAGACGCGTTACGGTCTTGCGCCACAGTTGCGACATCGCCAGCACATTGGACTTATCGACCGAAGCGACGCGGCCCTTGCGGGACTCGGCGCGCGCGAAGGCGTATTGCGCGACGCGCTCGATTTCTCCCGTGGTGTAGGTTCCGGCGTCCGTGGCGCGTTCGCCGCTGGGATCGGCTTCCACGCGATGCTCGCCAAAATAAACATCTCCCGCCAGTTCGCGCACGAAATCGATGTGCACGTCGCTGGCGCGATCTGCCCGCAACGGCGAAAGGCCGGCAAGCGGCGCGTGCAAATCAATCGGTCGCAGATTGATGTACAGACCGAGCGCCTTGCGCACCGCCAGCAGGCCGGTTTCGGGGCGCCGCGCGAGCGGCACGGAGTCCCACTTGGGGCCGCCGATAGCGCCGAGGAGAATCGCGTCCGCTGCGCGGCAGGACGCCAGCGTTTCCGCCGGCAACGGTTCGCCGGTCGCGTCAATGGCGCTGCCGCCGAAAGGGAATTCAGAGAACGCGAAGTCGTGGCCGAATTCCGCGGCACATTCTTTCAGGACACGCACCGCGGCGCGCATGATTTCCGGGCCGATGCCGTCGCCCGGGAGGAGAACAATTTTTCTGGTTTGATTGGTCATGTTTTACTCTTGCCGGCCGTTCAGGATCCTTCGTGTGCCGAAAAGTCGAGCTCCATTCAGCAATTTCGAGCTGGCCCAAGGCAAAACAGTATAGTCCGGATGGTCCGTCATGTCAGTCCTAGGCGAGCTAAGTAGGACAGGCTTCAGCCTGTCAGGTTTTGATTCGTGTTCTGCGCAAATCTAAACCAGACAGGCTGAAGCCTGTCCTACTGGGAATTTCCACTTGACAGGAATCGCGCGATTCTATATTACTAAACCGAATGGTTAACCATAACCGAGGACTGGACGCCACCTTTCAGGCCCTGGCTGACCCCACGCGGCGGGCCATCGTCGCCGCCCTGGCGCGCGGCCAGGCTTCCGTCAGCGAACTGGCGCGGCCGCACCGCATGAGCTTGCCCGCGGTGATGAAGCATTTGCGCGTTCTGCAGCGAGCCGGCCTGGTGACGCAGAAAAAGCACGGGCGCACGCAGCGCTGCCGGCTGGCGGCGCGGCCCTTGAAAAAAGCCGAGGCCTGGATTTCGCAGTACCGCGCGTTCTGGGAAACGCAGTTTGACGCCCTCGACCGGTATCTAGCTCAATCACCGACGGAGGATTCCGCATGGCTAAAGAACAGCTATCCCCAGAAACAACGCTGAAAGTGAAGCGAACTTTTCGGGCGCCGCGGGAGCGCGTGTTTCGCGCGTGGACCGATCCCGTGGAACTCGGGCGGTGGTTCGCGCCGTCCGATGAATACCACGCGCTGGTGCCCGAGCTGAATTTGCAGGTGGGCGGAAAATATTGTTTGGAGATCCACCACCAGGGTGGCAATGTTCATCGCGTGTCCGGAATCTACCGGGAGATCAAGCCGCCCGAAAAGATCGCCTTCACCTGGCTCTGGGATCATGAGCCCAGCGCCAATGAGTCGCTGGTCACCGTCGAGTTTTTTGATCTGGGGCCGTCGACGGAAATCCTGCTCACGCACGAGCATCTGCCAAACGTCGAGCAGCGCGACAAGCACGAACACGGGTGGGAAGGCTGCCTGAACCATCTGTCTAATTACTTAAACATGTAGTGGGGCCATCGCGACTTTTACGAGCGACTGGAATTCAATCCAAAACTTCAGAGGGAGCAACCATGGCGATCGTCGATTCGATTCTGATGGAGCTGGACCAGGAAGCCAAGACCACTCAGCGGGTCCTGGAGCGCATTCCGGAAGACAAGCTGTCATGGAAGCCGCACTCCAAATCCTACTCGCTCGGCCAGCTGGGACTGCACATCGCGCGCGGCCAGGGTTTTCTGGCGGACGCGGTCAGCAAGGATACGTTTGAAATCGGCAACATGTCGCAGCCTGAGCCGCAAAGCAAAAAAGAAATCCTGGATGCCTTCGCACAGAGCACGGCCAGCGCCAAGCAAACATTGGCCAAGCTGGACGACGCGAAAATGATGGGCACGTGGACCGCAACCCGGGCTGGAAAGGTGCTGATGTCCACGCCGCGCATCGGCTTCATTCGCGCCGTGGTCCTGAACCATTTCTATCATCATCGCGGGCAGCTTTCCGTTTACCTTCGCCTGCTCGATGTGCCGGTGCCGTCGATCTACGGTCCCAGCGCGGATGAAAATCCGTTCTCGTAAAGAGCGAAAGGAGCGCGCCATGAACGTGCGAATCAAGGGCGAGAGTGAAGACTATCGCAAGTTGCGCAACCAGCTGCTGGAAGCGGAAATCGCGTTGAAGGACCAGACCGAACGCGTCGCGGTGCTTCGCCGCCAGTTACCCGCCGGCCCGGTGGTGGAAACCGATTACGTCTTCCGCGAAGGCCCGCTCGATCTTCGCGACTCCTCGCCCGGCAAGATTCGCGATGTGCGTCTCTCGGAACTTTTCGCTCCCGGCAAGGACAGCCTCATTGTGGATCACATGATGTGGAGTCCGGGCGACGAACTGCCTTGCCGGATGTGCAACATGTGGGCCGACGGGTACTCATCCATCGCCCCGCACCTCGGCGACAAAGTGAATTTCGTTCTGGTCTCAAAAGTCGAAATCGGACGCCTCCGCGACTGGGGCCGCCGGCGCGGCTGGGAAAAGATGCGGCTGCTTTCGAGCCATGACAACACCTTCAACGCCGATTATTTTGTCGAGGATGAAAACGGGCAGCGGCCGGCGGTCAGCGTCTTTCGCCGCGGCCCCGGCGGCAAAATCCATTTCACGTACACGACGGAAATGTCGCGCTTTCCGGGGCACCATCGAGGGATCGATCCGTTTTCGGCGGTGTGGCATCTTCTCGATTTGCTTCCCGAAGGCCGTGAAAACTGGATGCCGAAACATTTCTACGGTTCGGACTCAGGCAGTCCGATAATTTCCCTGTCGGCGCCCGCAGCTTCGCCGGACACAAGCAAGTAACGGAGAATTCACGAATGGCCGATATCAAGCACGCAATTCAGATTGCCGCGGCGCCGGGACGCGTGCATCCGCTGGTTGCTTCCGCCGCGGGCCTTAAACAATGGTGGGCGGAGGACGTAACGGAAGATCGTGCGACCGGAAATGTGACACTCGGTTTCTTCAATCGCGCGACGGTGTACGGACTTCATCCCGCGGAAATCGCCGTTCCGCTGCGGGCGCACTGGCTTTGCCAATCGGGAAAGGAATGGAGCGGCACCCGTTTGCTCTTCGATCTGTCCGAGCAGAAGGGCCAGACCCTGCTGCGCTTCACGCATGCGGGCTGGCAGGCGGAGACGGACTACTTTGTGGCATGCACCACCACGTGGGGCGAACTTATGTTCCGCATCAAAGCGGTTGCCGAGGGAAATACTTCCGGCTCCCACTCCTCACCGTTGTTTAGCGCCTCGGGCTTGGCCTACTGAGCGGGCTTGGCGCTTCGCGCCGGATAATCCTTGGTGAATCCCGTCCGTTCGTTGGTCATCGTAAAGCTGCCGTCGGCGCGCACGGACATCTTGATGTAGTGCCCGTGATCGGTTTCGTTGATGTTGGCGAGAAACTGCTCCGGTGAATTGTGTTCCGCGCCGCCGTCGGCCGAGCGGTGAATCTGCCAGAAATCCTCAAGCCCCGGGGATTCGTGAACGGTTTGCCAGTATTCGGGCGAGCCGCCTTTTCTTTCTCCGTTATTCATGATGGCCACGCGCGCGTGGAGGGCGTGCATGAATTGCGGCGCGCCGGAATGTGGATCGCCGTGGCGCGTGGTGTGAAACACGGTCATCGTTCCGACCAGATTATTCGGACACGCCAGCGCGTGCTCCTGGTTCCACGTCAGATCGCCCAGATCGACCAGACGAAAACTGTTGTAGCGCACCACGATCCCCACCGACTCAAAATTTTCCGGCGTGGCGTCCTGTTCCTTCAGCTTGGCATCGCGGCAAAATGGATTCGGCGCTCCGGCCCCCGGCGCTCCGGCCATCGGTTCCTTGATCAATTCGCCCGCGGACGACACCACCTGCACGTCGAGCCCCTCAACCGGAATGCGGTCTCCGGGTTTTGCGGTGGTGACGTGAGCATGCCCGCGAATCGGCAGGTACGAAAGCATGGGCGCGTCGCGTCCCGCCTGCATCTCCACCGTGTACGGTCCGTGATCCACAAAATGGCGGATGGGAATGCGATGGGCGAGTTCCGCGGCGTTGCCCGCGTGGTCTCCGTGGAAGTGCGTAATCACCACGTAGTCGAGCACGTTCACATTGGCCAGCTTCAAGACCGCCATGATGCGATCGGCGTCGCGCGTGATTCCCTGCGCGCTCGATTCGGCAGGCGTCGCGGCGCCTTGGTTGCCCGGGAAGCCGGTGTCCACCAGCATCGATTGCCCGGAGGGAGAAACGAAGAGCGTGGCCTGCCCGCCTTCGGTGTCCATGAAATAGATATCGAGCGGCTTCTTCTGCGCTGGCTGCTGTTGTGCCTGGGCCGCCGAGAACGGAAGAAAGAGAATGCTGGACACAAGTAGAGACAGCTTAATGCGCATGCGAATTCCCCCTCAGAGCTTGAGATGGGGCTATGGAAGTCTATTCGAGTTGAATTGTCCAGAGGAAAGTGGCACAGCCTTCAGTCTGTGGAATTCCAATTGATTCTGGCTGGCGCGCGAAATCTGGGCATGGTGACGAAACCCCACAGACTGAAGTCTGTGCCACTAAACCTTATTCCGCGCTGACTGGGGCTTCGCTGCTGCGCTTGCGCATCACCTGATGCGCGATAGCTAGCAGGTCGCGATTGCGCACGTCCTTCGATTCGTCGGCCAGGGCGACGACGCGCTTGTAGCATTCGTCGAGCTCTTCGCGTGACGGCTGGAAACCCAGATCGACCAGCGTTGCCCGCAGCGCGTTGCGTCCGGAGTGTTTGCCGAGGACCAGCGAACGCTTGGGGACGCCGACCGCTTCGGGGGAAATGATTTCGTAGGTGAGAGGATTCTTGAGGATGCCGTCCTGATGGATGCCGGCTTCGTGCGCGAAGGCATTCGCGCCTACTACCGCTTTGTTGGGCGCTACCTGCGCTCCGGTAATTTCCGTCAGCATTCGGCTGGAGGCGAACAGCTGGTTCAGTTTTACGTTGGTTTTTACGCCCAGAGTGTTTTGCCGGACGCTGAGCAGCACGACGACTTCCTCCAACGCGGCGTTGCCGGCGCGTTCGCCGATGCCGTT
>DATGJQ010000120.1:0-68644 GCA_035295105.1 Candidatus Acidiferrales bacterium
GAGGACGGGCGCAACGCCTTCGCCGAATACCAGGTGCCCGAAGCGGTTCTGGCGCTGAAGCAGGGATTCGGGCGGCTGATCCGTTCGCGCACCGATCGCGGCGTGCTGGCCATTCTCGATAACCGCATCCAGCGCATGCAGTATGGTAAAATTTTTATGGAATCGCTTCCGGCGTACGCAACAACCAGGGACATCGCCGCAGTCGAACGATTCATGCGAAAATCGAACTAGACAAATTAAGTTATGAGCCGGCTTCTCATGAAGAGTCTTTGTGGGTCGCGGCTTCAGCCGCGACGTTCAGGGTCAGAAAAATAGGGGCTTTAGCCCCGAAGCGCCTTCCAGCCCGGCTCGTGACGCTCGGCTTCTAAGGGAAAATCGATGTTTCAAGTCAGCGTTGAGGAAACTTTTTCCGCGGGGCACGCCCTGCGCGGCTACCGCGGAAAGTGCGAGAACGTCCACGGGCACAATTACAAGGTGCGGATCATCCTGCAGGGGCCCAGCCTCGATTCCATCGGCCTGCTTTACGATTTTACGCATCTGAAGCGGGTGCTCCGCGAGATCATTGCGGGGGTGGATCACAAATTTCTGAACGATCAGGCGCCCTTCGATACCATCAACCCGTCGGCGGAAAATCTGGCCAAGTTTTTTTATGACGAAACCTCGCGGCAAATGAACGCGGCGCCGGACGGGGCGCGCATCGCTCGCGTCACGGTGTGGGAGACGGACACCACTTCGGCCACCTACTGGTCTTGATGCCGGCGGCTCTGAACCACCGCTTCGGTGCGAGGCGGCTTTGCCATGAATAAATCCTTTCTCATCGTCATCGTGCCGGCCATCGCCGTGGGACTGGGCTACCTGTTCATGTTCCATTTTCTCGGCATGACGCTCGAGCCAATGCGTTTTGTGGGCGCGGCGGTGATCCTGATCGCCGCCGTGATTCTGGTGCAGCGCCGCCAGCGGCGAAAAAATTCCCGGGGAAACTCGTAGCTGCAATATGGTGATCACCGAAATTTTCCGGTCGATTCAGGGCGAGGGCACACGTGCCGGGCTGCCCTGCATTTTCGTGCGGCTCACCGGATGCAACCTGCGGTGCACGTGGTGTGACACCGCGTATGCATTCCATGGTGGCACCAAGATGAGCGTTGAAGAAGTCGCGGCGCGCGTGGACGAATTGTCTCTGGCCCCGGCTCAGGGGCAGCAATCCGGCGCGACGGAGATTTCACGGAAGCTTTCGCTCGTGGAGCTCACGGGCGGCGAACCCCTGCTGCAACCGGAAATTGTCCCGCTATCTCAGAAACTTCTGGAAAATGGCTATCGCGTGATGGTGGAAACCAGCGGCGAACGCCCGGTGTCGGAGCTGCCGCGCGCCGTCATCAAGATCGTGGACGTCAAATGTCCAGATTCCGGCGAACCGGACACGTTTCTTATGGAAAATCTGGACGCGCTGGACGCCAAGGATGAGATCAAATTCGTCATTGCCACCCGGCGCGATTATGAGTTCGCCCGCGATTTCACGTTGCGGCACGATCTCGCGCGCCGTGTTCATCAGGTGATTTTTTCCCCAGTGCACGCCGATCCCAACGGAACATGGCCGGGAATGGACGCACAAGAACTGGTGGAGTGGATCCTGGCCGACGGCCTGCCGGTACGGCTAGGACTGCAAATCCACAAATTCATCTGGCATCCGGCCACGCGGGGCGTATAGACTTCGAGGTTCGGGATTGCATCTAATTCCACAGAGGAAGCGGTAGCCAGACGATGAGTCGGAGACCCAACGCGGTCGTCCTGCTGAGCGGGGGTATGGACTCGTGCGTAACCGCGGCCATCGCGCGCGAGAGCCACGACCTCGCGCTGGTGCACGCCAGCTACGGGCAGCGCACCGAGCAACGCGAGCGGCAGGCATTCGACGAAATCGCCGATTTTTACGGCGTTTCGCAACGCCTGGCCGTCCAACTCGACCACCTGGCCAAGATCGGCGGGTCGGCGCTGACCGATACCCGGATCGCGGTGCCGGAGGCGGAAACCGCCGCGCCGGTTCCCGGCAACGCAATTCCCTCCACATACGTCCCATTCCGTAACGCGCACTTCCTGGCCGTGGCGGTCAGTTGGGCGGAGGTCATCGGAGCAACCGCAGTGTTCTTTGGCGCCGTGGCGGAAGACAGTTCCGGCTACCCGGATTGCCGTCCGGAATACTACCGAGTCTTTCAACAGCTGGTGCGCGAAGGTACCCGGCCGGAAACTCATATCGAAATTGTCACGCCGGTCATCGCCATGCGAAAATGGGAGATCGTCAAGCGGGGAATCGAATTGGGAGCGCCGCTGGACCGAACGTGGTCCTGTTACCAGTTTGAAGATGCGGCGTGCGGCGCGTGCGAGAGCTGCCGGTTGCGGCTCAGCGCGTTCGCCGAAGCAGGGATCGGCGATCCTATCGCCTATCGGGTCCGAATTGAGAGATAATAACGAACCGTGAGGGTAACTCCCTCGCGGAACTGCGTTGCCAGGAGGCAGCAAAAGTCATGAATCGAATGAAGACAATCAGGATGGCAGCCTTGCTCGCGCTGGTCGCCGGGCCGCTGGCGGCGTGGTTGACTCCTGCCGCCTTTGCACAGGGTGGAACACTGGCAGGAACCGTATTTGACTTAACCGGTAAGCCCGATCCGGACATTACCGTCTCGGTCAAGAACACGGAATCGAATAAACAAACCGATTCAGTCACTGACGCCAAAGGACATTATTCGGTGCCCGGACTGGGTCCCGGAACTTATAACGTCGACGTAAAAGGCAAGGATAAAGACGGCAAGGATGAGCTCCTCTACCAGGCCGGCATCAAAATCGCCGCTGGCACGATTCCCACCTTCGACATCAACTTGAAGGAACTGCAGGAATCCGGAAAGCTGGCCGCCATCGAGGCCATTCGCAAGCAGCAGGAAGCGGAGCAGCAGTTTCAACAATTGAAGGCGCACTATGACGCAGGTATCGCGGCGATCGAGCAGATGAAGACCGCGCAAACCAAGCTGGGGCAGACTCCCAAGGATCAACAGGATCCGGTGAAGGCGCAGATTACGCAGGCGGGCGGCACAGCCGTCACCGAGTTGTCAGCCGCGTTGTCACTGGAAAAGCCCGAAGATCCCAATCGCCCGATCGTGCTGTCGCGGTTGGGTGAAGCCTATGAGGCCATGGGCAAATGGCAGGAAGCCGCCGATACCTACCAGAAAGCCATCGCTTTGAAGCCCGATGTCGCCGCCAACTACAACAACCTCGGGAATGACCTGGCGAAGCTCGGGAAAGTCGACGATGCGCGGGCAGCCTATCAGAAATATGTGGACCTGAACCCCACCGATGCCGCGCTGGCATGGCGCAACTTCGGCACCGTGCTCTATAACTCCAACCGCATGAAGGAATCCATTGATCCGCTGCAAAAGGCCACCACGCTCGATCCGAAGAATGCCACCGCCTGGCTGCTCCTCGGTATCGCGCTGGTGAACACGATGGAATTCAAGACGGAAGGCGACAAGATCACTCCCGTGATGCAGCCCGGCACGGTGGAAGCCTACCAGCACGCAATCGATCTGGATCCGAACGGGCCGATTGGACAGCAGGCCAAGGACGGACTGGCTTCGCTGCAGGCGATGGGCGTCGGCATCACCACCAAGGTCGGCGAAGCGCCGCCGAAGGGGAAAAAGAAGTAACAGTTATTTGCGTAACTCACTGCGGGATGAGCCGGACTGGCCGGCTCATCCCGCAGTTTCATTTATGGCGGAAATATCTTCTCCCGCGCAATGAACCCCGCTAGAAATGCGTCAGCGTGCCAGTGATTTTCGTCCTTCGCAGCGCCCACGAAAAAATCGCGAAGGAAATCGGGAGAAGAACGGCCGCAAATAGCAGCAAGCCGCCGATCGATGGCAGCAATTCGCGGATCGGCGCATGGCCCAGAATCGCGGCGCGCATTCCTTCCAGGGAGTAAGTAACCGGAGTGAGCCACGCGAAGTAGCGCAGCCAGGGCGGCAGGACGGAAATCGGATACATCATTCCTCCCACCACGGTCGAAAGGCCCAGGATGGCCCAGTTCACCGGATTGCCCCGCTTGAAGACCAGCAGGTAGCTGGCGCTCAAAACTCCCAGCCCGGAAAAAGCGAGAATCGATGCCGCGAGCACCAGCAGCGCGCCGGGCCAGTTGGCTCCCCGCAGCGGAAAGCCGAACAGCAAGGCTCCCCACCCGATGTAAATCGCCGTGCGCAGCGACAGCAGGACGAATGGATAGAGGCTCGAACCGGCCAGAATTACCGGAAGTGACGTTTGCGTTACCAGCAAATTTTCCAGCGTGCCGTTTTGCCGGGCTTCCTGCAGGCTGGCATCGAACGTCGTGAGAGCCATGCTCAAGTAATCGAAGAACGCGATGCCCACCAGGGCGAACGAAAAGTAGTCGGTGCCCCGTGGCAGCGCCTTCTCCAGGGTCGGACTCTGAACGAATTGGGAGAGAAAGTAGAAGCTCGCTGAACCGAAGAGCGCCTGGAAAATCTCAATCAGGAATGCGGCCCGGTAACTGCTGGCCACCGCAAAATCCCTCCGAAACAGGAGTTCCAGTTTGCGCAGCGTCAAGAGAAACTGCGGCGAGTCGTTCATGGGTTTTCCCGCGGCGCGCGGCGAGTCAGGATTTCCAGCGATTCTTCGAGCGTGCCCGCGCCGGCTGCTGCCTTGAGGCCGGCCAGCGTGTCGCAAGCCAGCAAGCGCCCGCCCTCCAGCACGGCGATCCGCCCGGCCAGCTGTTCGACTTCGGCCAGCGTATGAGAAGCGAAGATCATGGTCGTTCCGTGGGCGCCGACAATCTGTTCCAACAGGAATCGGCGGAATTCGGCGGCCGCCAGCGGATCCAGGCTGCGCGTCGGTTCGTCGAGAATCAGAATCGAAGGCCGGTGGAGCATGGCCCGCGCCAGTCCCAGCCGATGAATGTTTCCAGTGGACAGCGTGCGCACCTGGCGTTCCAGCAATTCGCCGATGCCAAACGGTTCGCTCAATTCGTCGATGCGCCGGGAAGCAGCGGCCAGGGAGATATTATTGAGGCCGGCAAACAGCACCAGATTTTCTCTCCCGGTGAGCCGCGCGTAGAAGCAGGCGTCCCCGCCCGTGTGATAGCCGATCTGCAGGCGGACTTTCGCGGGCTCTCGCGCAACATCGAATCCGCCCACCTGGGCGCGCCCGCGTGTGGGAATCAGGAGTGTGGTCAGAATTCTTAGGAGCGTGGATTTCCCCGCTCCGTTGGCGCCAACCAGCGCGAACACCTCCCCGGGCGGCACCTCGAACGAAACGCCGCGCAGCGCAGGAACCGTCAGACGGGAAACGGGATGCACAAAAGCCCGCCAGCCAGACAAAGACGGAGGAAAATATTTTTCGACATTTTCGAGGTGCAGCGCGGAGTTTTTCACCAACCGCCGTTATAACCTGCCGAACCGCATGAAACAAGGCCCACGGGTATCCCGGGGAGGCGGGAACATGATTCGCATTGCCGTTCGCCGCGCCAGTCGTTACAATTTCGCGCGTTGGCGGACGCCATCCGCGTGGGCGCCCGCCAGCCAGGATTCGAGCGCAGCCCGGCGCGCGAACCCTCTGCCCAGGCATCTTGTGGATCCGGCAAAGACGGGAGAATGAGATGAGCTCAACCATTTCCGATCGTTCCGTAGTGGTAGCGGCCAAGGACCAGGTATCGTGCGACCTGGCCGGGGAAGCCGCCATTCTGAACATCAAGAGCGGCGTGTACTACGGCCTCGATCCCGTGGGAGCGCGCATCTGGAACCTGGTGCAGGAGCCGCGGAAGGTCCTCGAAATTCAGGATGCGATCACCAATGAATATGAGGTCGAACCGGAACAGTGCGCGCGGGATCTGGTGGGCTTGCTGGAAAAGCTTCTCGCGGAAGGCCTGATCGAAGTGAAGGAAGGATCCCGGGACTGACGAGCTTTTCTCACGCCCATTAGGCTGCCGGGGGACCTGGCAGAACGTCCGGGGAGCAGCGCCCGCACTTGCAATCCGGAAAAGGCTGGCGCACCGGCAGTGATCCGCGTACTTGCTCCGCATCACGGAATCTTCCGCTAAATCTGTTACATTTCACTGAGCGCCCCAAAGCTTCCGGGCCCGCTTGCATCTCGACGAGCGATCGATGACCGAAGGGCACGAACCACTGTCTGAAAAATGGCGCAGATTCCGCAATCGCCCGCCGGAAGACCGCCGGCTCATTTTGCGTGCCGCCGTCATCCTGCCGTTGACCGAACTCGGACTGCGCGTGTTTGGTTTCCAGCGCTGGAAAGAGCTGATCGAGAAGTTTGCCTTGGCCCCGCAAGGCTCGCCATCCCTGCCGGCGGAAGAGCAGCGGCAAGCCGCAGAGCGTTCCGCGCGCGCCGTCCGTTCCGTCCAGTTGCATGGCCCCAGCAATCCCAACTGCCTGGAACGCTCGATGACGTTGTGGTGGTTGTTGCGGCGCGAAGGCATAGCCGGAGAGCTGCACATCGGCGCCCGCAAGGAAGGCGCAAACTTTGAGGCCCACGCCTGGGTGGAATGGCGCGGGGAAGTCCTGAACGACGGCAGCGACGTGCATCGCCATTACGCGCGCTTTGATGCGCCGATCGCGGCGGGAAGGCAACCGTCAAAAAGACAGGATGGGAATTCATGCGTGAGTGACGACGAACCTTGAAAGTGGATGCGCTCACCAGGGTCGTGCAACGTCCACGCTGAATACGTTCACGCCGAATACCTTGATTCCACTGAACCTTCGAGGTGCGATTGCAAACTAGAAGGTTTGGTTTTGTGGCGCGAAATCCCCGACAGCGCCTGTAGACTCTAGATTGCGAAGGTCTTCGATAACTACCTCACAAAGTCTGGCCAGGTGCGCGGCATCGGCGTGCGGCTGTACTCGGCGTACCGGGACGCGCCGAAGCAGGCGACCGAATAACTTAAAATCTCGCGCCTCCACCTCCGCATCCGGAAGGTAGTTCATGTAAGTATTGGCCATAAGCCCCATGAGGGCAGGTCCGGTCGGTATCGCTTGGACAAAAGGCCTCGCCGAGTCGTCTTCCCGGGTTCCGAAAAAATAGACGCCGCCAAGAGGCAACGGTTCGCGCTGGAACTGGTACCGACTGTTTCCCAATGCCAAATAGCGTTTATCCCATGTCGGAGTCAATGATGGAAGAGCATCAGCCGAACCGAAGAGAGAGCGTACCGACTTGGGCCACAAGCACAAGCAAGGATAACCAGATTGAACCCAAAAAGAACTGTCGGATTCGAAGATAGGGACAATGTCATCCGAGAGGATAGGATAGCCGAATCCGGCAAAGGCCGCCGCCGTGGTGGATTTTCCGGCACCTGGAGGTCCAACAAACAGGACGGCACGATTCTGTACAGAAATTGCGCTCGCGTGTAGAGAAGTGAAACCGCGCAGGCGAAGCACGAATCCCATGATCGGTCCGAGAAGGTAGACCCAAGCATCTTCCACTGCGAGGGTCTCAAGCCAGCTGCCCCACACTTGCGTGCCGCGTTTATCCACGAAAAACTCGGCACCTTCGGCGTATTGAAGCCGAAAATAAGACGTTGTGAGAGACTTCGACAATTCGACTCGAGGGACGCCATCGGGCGTCACTTCTTCGCTTCGGTAAACGCTCACCTCTTCGGTTTTCACCGAATCATCAAACGGTGGTCGAGACCCCAGCGTCACCTGGACATCTGCAGGAGAGGAAGGTGCGAACTCTCTCAACCGCGGACTGGGGAGGTTGACTGACAAATGAAGGCCATAAACAGGATAGGAAAAAGGCACAGTTCCGAGCGGTCTCCTTCGCCGGTTCTCATCATGCATGATTGGTTTTATCGAAGCAAGGTAGGGAAGGTGATTCAGCAACGGCTCTGTTCGCTGGGATCGCGCCTATATTCGCCAGGATAGCTTTTGACGTAAAATGAGTTGCTTGGAAGCGGCACCGACCCAGGAGATGCCTTGTGGAAAGGTTAAGCGTGAGGTCGCAGGGGTTTGCGGAAGCTGGATACGTGCTCTTGCCCGGGTTGCTGAGCCAGAATGTTTGCTCCTTTCTGTATGAATATGTTCTCAAATCAGCCCGAGCTGGAAGATTTGGGACGGGCGATTCCGGCGTACCCGGCACGCCCAACTGCTACGGGGATCCATTTACGGAGTCCTTGCTGGAATTGCTTCTTCCTCGCGTAGAAAGCGAGAGCGGACGACATCTCTTTCCCACCTACTCCTATCTGCGCCTCTACAAGTGCGGGGACGTTTTGCATCGCCATCGCGACCGCCCATCCTGTGAGATTAGTGTGACCCTGAATCTGGGGTATGAGGCCGCCGCGCCTTGGCCGATTTGCGTTGAAGCCGGAGGTGTCACCAGTAGTCTCTTGCTGGAACCCTCGGACGCGTTACTTTACAAAGGGATCGAGGTGCCACACTGGAGAGAGAGCTTTCCCGGCGAGCATTCGGCACAGGTGTTCTTGCACTATGTCGATAAGGACGGCCCGCATAAAGAGTTCAAATATGACCGCCGCCTGAGCCTATCGACTTCCCCCGCCTGCACTCAGCTCTTGGACCAGCTCACGCGCATTGGGACCGGAGTTTAGTTCAGCGACGGGTTCTAGGCGAAAACGGACCAATCGTCGGGATACTCTCGGCCACAGTTATACGGAAAACCAACTGACGATCGTAAAGCGTTCCCCAAAAGTCACCGGCTGAACCTCGTGCACGGTATCTGATCGAAAGGCGACTAGCAGGCCCGGCTTGGCTTCCAAGGCGAATGCGCATTTCTCCCACGTCGGCCCGTCCATCAATCCATAAAACCTTAGCGCTCCACCGCCGTAGCAGTTTGGAGAGTCCTCTCCGGACGTACCGTTCAGAAAAATTACGAGTGATACTTTTCGGTTCCTTGTACTCGAGGAAGAATCAGCATTCCCGTCCTTATGGGGTCTGTAGAAGGCCCCTTTCCCATATCGTAGGAACGTAGGGCATTCGGACGCCCGCAGCGAAACGCGAAAGTGGTCCTCCAGGCTCGGCTTCAGATCCCAAATGGCATCCCAAACGGCCTTCACAGCTGAATCTTCGGCTTTAGCACTGAGAACTTTCCGTACATTCTCGTCTAAATAGTCCTGCCCTGTTTCTAGTCCGACGACTGTGGCTCTTTCGGAATCGGCTCCAGAGATTTGAGTCTGGAGTTCCAGGCACCTTGCGAGGGTGAAAAAATCCTCACGGATGAATAGGCCTAGTCCGCGGAAGAAAGAAAGGGGGGGCATGGATCGTCTACAACCACGTGCTGTCGCTGGTGAATCCTACCCGTTTTTGATGTATTTGGTTCGTTGCGACTGTTGCTGCCCCAGGTGAACCCTGAAATCCGCTCGGGCTTGCAAGACGTGCGAGTACGGAATCACGGACCAAACCTTAGGTCCTAAAATTCGAAACGTGAGGAGGGGGATCAATGGTCACGTGCGTGTTATTTACGTGCTGCGTAATTTCCCGCAGATCTCCATAAACCTGAATTCCGGGCTTTTTATAGGGTTTTTTTACTGTCGGCAACGGGCTCTGGGGTGCATTCATTCGAACTACCCTCCAAGGAACTATATTGTGATTCTCTCTGCGAGTACCGCAACCAGTGATTTAAACTTCTGACACGCAAGTGTCCACCGAAAACCCACTGGTCGTCAACGGCAATGTTAGGGATTTTGCCTGGATCTACATAGTGTGAGATGCCTGGAGTCTGCAAGAAGGGCTGCGTACCAAAGCTTGCCCAGCGATTCGAAACCAATTGCCCGGAAAGGCCTTTCTTTCTGCGCCGTAGGACCGGATTCGGTAAGGTACCACGCATGGCGCGCCGCAATAGATACTTTGATCGGCACCACGGCAGCGCCGGTACAGCAAGCAGGTAGCGCAGCATTCTAAGATCAACGAAGGGATGTCGCAGTTCAAAATGGGTTCCCGCTTCTCCGGAGTCGGCTCCCTCGAATAGCATCGTCCAAAGAGGAATGTGGAGGGACGCGTAACCCTGCGGGCGCCATGGATGCGTTGAAGTAACTTCCGCCCGGCGTCGTTCCTGCCACCTGGAGCGCAGATCGAGGCGTGACTCAAATCCCGCATTCAACCATCCCGGGAACGAATCCGCGGTCTCGGCGTCCCCTCTCCTGACTTGGCTCAACCTCCGGGAAATTCTCCCCCAGAATGGCAGACTCGACTGCGAAAACAATGTCGACGAGACTGCCGAAAGAATCCGCCCATAACGACGCTTTTCCCTCAGGTAGGAAAGATACGGACGCCATTCCAACAGGAGTGCATTATCGGGACCCTCGCCCCAAAAAAACACACGACTTCGTTTTCCAGCTTCGCGCCAGTATGCCCTGTTAGAGAGAACGTCCCAGGGAGAAACGCAAGGTTCCGCGGTGCGGAATGGAGTTTGTTCCCACTGCGCGTTTACCGGCTTGTCATCCCATTTGTCAAAGTAGATGGGGATGCCGAGGTGCTTCGCGACCATCTCGGCGTAGTGCCCTTCTTCGGGTTTGATGTCATCAATGTCGGTGATCGCAAACAAATCGAAACTCGCATAACGTTCCCGCGACACTCTATCCGCAGTGGCTGCCAGAGAAGTCGAATCCAAGCCCCCGCTCATGAACACTCCAACGCGGGAGGTGCGAAGCCGGTCGCCGACGGCTTCCTGCAACAATTCCTTAAACCGGTCGCAGTAATCGTCTTTGCGCTTGTAAAAAATCGGTTCGTCGACTGGCATGGTCCAGTAGCGTTTAGTTCTGACTCCATCGAGCGACCAAGTCAAGCAGTGCGCCGCGGGCAACCGCTGGATGTCAGCGAAGGAGGTGGTGGCGGGATTTTGATTGTGCCCGAAAATGAGGAAATCGGCGATGGCGAGGTCGTTCAGCCGGTCCGAAACCGAAGGGCACTGCCGAATACAGTCAAGCGCGCTGCTAAAGACCACAAACGAACCGACCTGCGCATAATAGAACGGGCGCACACCCATCTGATCCCGCGCACAGAACAGGCTCTTGCGTGCGCTGTCCCAGATTCCGAACGCGAAATCACCCAGCAGGTGTTCGACGCAGTCCTCGCCCCAGGCGCGGTAGGAGCGCAGGATCAACTCGGCATCGCTCGCGCCAACCGCGGGCGATTGGCCCTGAATCCTGAATTGCTCGAGCAATTCGCGCCGTGCATCGATACGCGCGTCAGCGACGATCCACGTGCCGTCCCCCAAAGTAAACGGCTGGAGTTCGTTCTTGGCCTCCTCGGTGGTAATAAATAGGGTATGGCCCAATCCAATCGGTCCGTCGCTCCACACGTGTTGAGCGTCAGGGCCGCGGGGCTTTAGGGAGTTTGTGAGTTGCTGAAGAAGTCGGAGGTCGGCGGGCGAACCGTTCAAATTCAGGATTCCGACGATTCCGCTCATGACAAGGCTTGGCTGGCCGAGTTCTCACCCGGATGCAATTCGACCAACTGCTGTGCCAACAGCTGGCCTAAAAACTCTTCCAGATCCTGCCGAAGTTCGTCGGTTCCAACTTCGAATTCCGCCAAGAGAGAATTGTAGGCGTCCTGTACCGATTGCGCCGTTGTCAGCGCGACCCACATTCGGGTGGCGACTTGGTCCAGGCCAAGGTAGACGTCGGTCTTCAGATTAAGAATCACGGATTCTTCGCCGACTGCCCTGAACATCACTTCGGGACTTAGGGTTACGTGGTCGGAAAACGCTAGAGGCATCGGGCTAATCAGCGTCCTCGTTCGAGATTCTCACAGCGGCATTCTACACCACGTAGTTTCAAGACAGCTGAACAAATACCGTGTTTTAGCAGAGGTTCGCAAATGATCATCCTATCTCCCTGTCAGAATTGGCTTTCCTGCGTCGCAACCCCCCTTCCTTGACAGTTCCGAACAGCGGGCCTACAATCACCCGTTTGCATTAGTGCCAATTGGGTGGATGGTGGGAACCTGAACCATGGATAAGAAGCGTCTCGATTATTATAAAAAAAAGTTACAGGCCCGGCGCGAGGAGCTGATCAAGACGATCGCGCGGACCGAGGAAGAGGGCCGGACCGCGGACGACGATCCCACGGTGGATCTGGCGGACAAGGCGGCTAATTCCTATACCAAGGAATTTCTGTTCGGGCAGACCAATACCGACCGGTCCATGCTGGCTTTGATCGACGAAGCGCTCAAACGCATCAAGGACAGCAGTTATGGGACGTGCGTCGAGTGCGAAGAGGAACTTCAGCAAAAGCGCCTGGAAGCCGTTCCCTGGGCGCGGCACTGCGTAGCCTGCGCGGAAAAGCATGAGCAAGGGCTGCTGTAAGAACCTGCGCACACCTGAATCTCAATCCGCCGCAAAGTAGGACAGGCTTCAGCCTGTCTGGTTTAACGCCAGTGATCGCAGCAACCTGAATCGGAAGCAAGAAGCCCAGCCGATAGCGAAAGCTTGTCACCATACGTGACATAATTTGCTTCCCTCGGAGCCCGTCTCAGCGTAGCCTTGGTCCATCGTGGACCGAGCCTACGATTCCCTGCGAACCCATTTCCGCGGAATGTGCGAGGCGCTGGCTTCGCTGGTGCTTCCCGCGCCGTGCCGGATTTGCGGCGCGATTCTGGACACCGGGAGCGCCATCCCGTTTTGCCACGCCTGCCTCGCGGCAATCGCGCTTGAGCTTCCCGCCCCGCTTTGCGGGCAGTGCGGCCGCCCGATCGTTTCGAAAGCCGTAGCCGATGCTAACGCGCCACCGCTGTGCCATCTTTGCCGCGCCGGCGTCTACGCCTTCGATCACGCGAGGAGCTTGGGCCCTTATAGCCCGCGAATGTCCCGCGCAATTCTGCTCCTGAAATACGCGAACGTCGCTCCGCTCGGGAAATGGTTTGCGCACCGCCTGGCGGCGTTCGTTGGGGCTCATCCCCAGGACTTTGCCGCGGATGCCGTGGTTCCCGTGCCTCTCGACCGCGGCCGGCTGCGCGAACGGGGCTATAACCAGGCGGAGCGGATCGCCCGGCCGCTGGCCCGCCTGCTGGGTATCCCATTTCGACCCTATCTGCTGGTTCGCACCCGCCCGCGGCCCAGCCAGCTGCGGCTGACCCGCCGGGAACGCTGGGAAACCGTTCGTGGCGCTTATGCTACGCTTAAAATGGCGAAAGTTGACAAGCTGCGGCTTTTACTGGTAGATGATGTATTTACCACTGGGGCCACTTTAGACGCTTGCTCCCGGGCACTGAAAGGTGCAGGGGCTGCCCGGGTGGTAGGTCTTACCCTGGCGCGGGCGTTGCCTCGATCGGAAGTACCGGAACCAGAATTGCTTGAGCAGGACTTTGGGGAATGACACCACCGGGTCAATTCGGTAGGCCTCCCCGGCCGAAGCTCCAGCCGGAAACCCGAGGCGACCTGCGTCCCCCCGGCTCCCTCCCCCCTGCCACACGGAAACCGGCCATCATGCAGGAGCCGGTGCTGGTACTGAACGCCACTTTCGAGCCCATCAATGTGACCGCCGTTCGCCGGGCCATGGTCCTGATGCTGAAGGGCGTGGCGCAAGCAGAGGAAATCAACCACACCAAGGTGCATTCGGCTTCGCGGTCGCTTGAGGTGCCTTCCGTAATTCGTCTATTGGCCTACCGGCATATTCCGCAGCAGACTCGCGCCCTTTCCCGGAAGAATATTCTGCTTAGGGACCGCAACACCTGCCAGTTCTGCAGGCGCATTCTTCCCGCCGGGGAACTGACCCTCGACCATGTTGTGCCACGCTCCCGCGGTGGCCGGTCGTCGTGGGAAAACCTGGTGGCCTGCTGCTACCAGTGCAACAACCGGAAAGGCGACCGCACTCCTGAAGAAGCGGGACTGGCGCTGGCGAGGAGGCCCCGGCCTTTCACGCTGCATACGTCCCGCCAGCTGATGCGGCTCATCGGCAACAAGGACGAAAAGTGGCGCAAGTATTTGTTTTACTAGCTGAATCCTCTACGGCGTTCACCTTAGATTTCCCTGGCAAACAAAATTTTCCGCCCTCATTTAAAATTTTTCTAATTTGTACAACCTTTTCGTTTCTGCTGCGTCTAACTATACAAACCACTTCAAGGACACACCCCGGGAAGCAGCGTTGGCTCTGCCAAGGCTGCTTCTCTTTTTTTAGGCCTATTTCCCTGTAAACGCGAGGATTGTGGGCTTCTTCAGCGCCGGTTTAGCCCTGCTACTGCCGGAATACCACTTTCAGTCCACGCCGCCAGTTTTCCGCCAGAGCAATTCTCGCGACTTCGATTTCCGGGGATAAGTATCGCAATACGATATCCATGGACGGGTGGAACCGAAACCCGGGAGCCACCAGGAACAGCAGGGGAGGCTTGGCGCTGAGCTTGACCCCCGGGAAGTAGCCATAGCGGCTAAAATCATCCTGCTGGTGATGAAAGCGCACCCGCAGCCAGTAGTCGACCGCCTGCAGCGCCAGTTGAATGTCCTCGCCGGCCTTCAGCTCGAGAACCGCCAGCCGCCCGTCCCGGGTGACCCCCAGCAAGTCGATGATTCCGCGATCCCCGGACGAGAACGCCGGAACCTGCGTGTAGATTTGCCCGGGGGCGAGCCGTGCGTCGATCCGCCCTGGGTCGGCGGCTACCATAGTTTCCAGCCACCGTTCCGGCTGCCCGCGGTAGAGCCTGTGCCGGGTGTCCGAGGCGAGTGGGTGGCGGTGCGTCTCCAGTTGCCGGACCAACGCTTCCAGGGCCGGCCACCCTCCCGGCGTCAGGACCACTTGGTGATCGCTGAGGCCATACCACATTTCGCTCATCCTCCAGCGCGCGAATTCCAGGCCGCGAAAGCGCAGCGTGACTTCCTGGGACGCGGCCGCCACTCCGATCCGGATGGCGTCGGGCGCGAGCCGCTGGATGCGCTCGGCGGCCGGCATCGCCGCGGCGATGGTTTGCTCGATCTCCCGTCGCGCCACGATCGACGTAGCCAGATTTCCGGCGTTGGATCGCGCGATTCGCCGGACGCGCCAGTAAACCGGCTCATATTCGTACAGCTCGAAACCCTCCGGACCGGCCAGCGCGGACATGCGATGCGCGGTAATCGAGGAAGTCCGGCGCGGCAAGATCAACCGCAGCCCGTTGACCGAGTAGCGGCGGGCGCGATCGCGGGCGTGCTGCAGCCAGATCAAGCCAAACGTCAGAATGCCGTCGATCGTGGCGCTGTCTTCGTGGGGCGAGGCCGCCAGAACGGCGTAGGCTTGTGATCCTCTCCGCAAGAGTCCTCGCGTGTACGAACCGGAAATGGAATGGCGCAGGTCAGCCGAAGACGCCAGCGATTCCAGGGTTTCGTCGGGAAAATATTGCGCCAGCATGCTCCGCAGACGGCTGGAAAACTGTTCGCGCTCCACGCGGCGCATTTCGCGCGGCGCGCCGCCGATGAATTCCAGCTGCGCGTTCCTTGCGTATCCGAACCGGCTCACTTCCAACGCGACGCGATCGGGCGACTGCTCCGTGACGCGGACGACGCGGCGCACCAGGGATTGCTGCGCGCTCCACAAGTGCAGCAGCGCCGCATCACCCTGCGCGCTCACCTCGTATTGCACCTGGTCGAGCTCCGCCAGCCACTCCCCGTTTTCGCGCACTTCGGGCGCACCGCCGCTGCACACACCGGCCAGAGCCTGCCGCAACTCCGCAGCCAATTCCATTGCGCGCAAATTATCGAACAGGAGGGCTAAAAGAGAAAGTCATTTTTCGTGACACACTGTGGCGCGTGCTTTAGCGTGCGGAGGATCATTCGGCAGCCTGCCAACCGCGGCAATGAAACGCCGCAAGCTAAAGCATGCGCCACGGGCGAAGGAGGGCGTCTACTTGAACGCCAGGCCGCTGACCACAATCGATGGAAAAACGTTGTTCCACTGCGCGGGGATATGTTCGTAGGGAATCTGCACGTCCCGCTGCTGGCCGGGAAGGAATGGCGGAGCGGTGGGCAGAAACAGGCGCTGCTTGTCGCGGAGGATGACCTGATTGAAAGGGTCGTGGAATTCAACGGTAATTTCAATTTGCTGGATCTTGCGATTGCCGCTGTTTTCCACGGTGCAAAACACGTAGGTCACTTCCTGATTCAGGAAGTTCGCTGCGCGGCTCATCTTGGGCTCTAGAAAATGGATCTGCGAAGCATAAGCCAGTTCCGCCGGTCCGGTAGGCAGCGGTTTTTCTACTTCCGAACCGGCCGGAGTCGAATACTTGCTGACGAGCAGGGCTACGCCCACCAGCACCGCCACGATGGCGATGCCGATCATGAATGCGACCGGCAACCGACTGCGTTCTTCTGTGGGAATCAAATCGGAAGTCCTCCTTGTTCTCTTCCGTGGCGATTCCTGCCGCCCCCCGGAGTTTTTATCCCGCGAGGCAAACACAATTCAACGGAATTCTTTATTTTTTCGGCGCAGCAGGCCGGCTAGCGGCCCGCTCCCAGGCGTTCGATCAGCGGAAACGGCAGTCCGGCTTTTTCCATCCGCTTCTGAACCGCGGCAATATCGTACGGCACCCGCCAGAATTCGATGATCTGGTGGTCCAGATCGAAGATGGCCAGCGCGGCGCGCGGGTCGCCGTCGCGCGGCTGTCCGATCGAACCGGGATTCAGCAAATAGCGTGTGCCCGGCTCGAGGCGCAAGGCGCCGAAGCTCGCGCCATGGTCCGGGCGCAGCTGAATCATTCCGATTTGCCCGGCCCGGTATGAAAAACCGCCCTGGTGATGCGTGTGCCCGAAAAATGTGACGTCCGTCGGCGATTCCAGCAGTCCGCCCATAGCCTGGCCGGGAACGAAAACATACTCGTCCTCATCCTCGTAGGCTCCGTGAACCATGGTGATGCCGTCCACGGTCAAAGGGCCGGCGGGCAGCTTGGCCACATACTTCAGAGTTTCGGGCTGCATCTGCTGGCGCGTCCACATCGCCGCGATCTGCGCCACGGGATTGAAGTCCTCGAGGTCGCTCAGGCCGGCGACCGCTTTGTCATGATTTCCGCGAATAATGACCGGAGCCAGTTCCTGCACCCGCGCCGTCACTTCGTTCGGGTCAGGACCGTAATCGACGATATCACCGAGGCAAAAGATGCGCTCCCAGCGGCCCTTCACCGCGTCGAGCGCGGCGTCGAGCGCGGTCACGTTGGCATGAATATCGCTGAGCAGAAGAAATCGCATCGTTCCTGATGAACCGGAAAATGACGCCGCCGATTGGACCGGCCCGAAGCATACCCGCAACCCGCCCCGATTATAGACGAAATCGGAGATCGCGCACGCCCGGGATAGGAAATCCTTCGCGCCGCGCGTTCGGCGCGCTGCGGCCTTCTACTTGATCCACATGCAATCGCCGTAACTGTAGAACCGGTAGCGGGCCTCGACGGCGTGCCGGTAAGCCCGGAGAACGAATTCGCGGCCGGCGAACGCGCTCACCAGAATCAGGAGTGTCGATTGCGGCAGATGGAAATTGGTGATCATTTGATCGACGGCGCGAAATTGGTGTCCCGGCTTAATGAAAATTCCGGCCTCCGCGGATCCCGGGTCGACGAGATGTTTTGACGCATCTGGCACTTCGCCCCGCCGCACCGCGGACTTTTCCGCAGCGTCTTCAAGCGTGCGCACCACGGTGGTTCCCACCGCGAGAATCGGACGGCCTTCGCCGCGGGCTTTGCAAATCGCTGCGGCTGTTGTTTCGGAAATTTCGTAACGCTCGGAATGAATTTTGTGCTGGTCGATCTCTTCCTCGTGGATCGGCTGGAACGTTCCGAGGCCGACGTCGAGCGTAATGGGCGCGATTTCGATTCCGCGCTGCCGCAGCCTTTCGAGAATGGCCGGAGAAAAATGCAGGCCGGCGGTCGGCGCGGCTACCGCGCCGGGATGGTTCGCAAAAATAGTCTGGTAGCGCTCGCGATCCGCCGAACTGTCTTCGCGCGAAATATACGGCGGCAGCGGCACGTGTCCAAGCCGCTCGATGGCCGGGGTCACGTCGCCGTTTGCGGACAAGCGAATGCGCCGCAGGCCGTACTCGCCCCGGCTGATGACCTCGGCGCTGAGTTCCCCGCCACCGAACTCGATCACCTCGCCCACGCGAATCTTGCGTCCCGGACGCACCAGCGCCTCCCATTGCTGCGGCGCGATTTCCCGGGTCAGGAGCACCTCGATTTCAGAGGACAAAAATTCGCGCACCGTACGGCGGTCGTGTCCCGGCGTCTCGGCGCGAACACCTTTCCGGCGGCCAAAGAGCCGGGCCGGAATGACACGCGCGTTATTCACCACGATTAGTTCGTCGCCCCTCAGTAGGTCTGGCAACGAGCGGAACGCCGAGTCTTCCCAGTGCTGCAGTTTGCGATCGAGGATCAGCATGCGCGAGGCGTCGCGTTCCGGAAGCGGCTGCTGAGCGATGAGCTCGGAGGGTAAGTCGAAGTGGAAGTCGGCAAGGCGCATATATATGAGTGTCGAGACTATAAGCCATTCCGGCCGGGAAGCGCAAATGCTCTCCGTTGAATCGTGTAAATTATTGGTAATATTAAACATATTCGTATATCTGAAAAGCAAAAGTCAGCGTGAAAATTCTTGACATTATTGCACTAATATTTTATGCTTCTAATGCAGTTAAATATTAAAGGCAACGGCATGGAGGATTCGATATGACTACTATCGCTCGGCTCGAGCCCTTTCGCGGGCTCTCCACTTTGCAAGACCAGTTCAACCGCCTTTTTAACGAACAGTTCCGCAGCCCCTCCGAGGAATCGGCTTTGACCTCCTGGGCTCCGGCGGTCGACATCTACGAGACCCCCAACGAGCTCGTCGTCAAGGCGGACTTGCCGGACGTGAATGAGAAGGACATCGACGTGCGCGTCGAGAACAACTTGCTCACGATTCGCGGCGAGCGTAAGTTTGAGAAGTCCGTATCCGAGGAGAACTTCCTGCGCGTGGAACGCACTTACGGGTCGTTCAGCCGCAGCTTCTCGCTGCCGAGCACGGTGAACGCGGAAAAGATCGGCGCCGAGTACAAGAACGGCGTCCTGACTGTGACTCTCCCGAAGCGCGAGGAATCCAAACCGCGTCAGGTGAAGCTGACCGTGAACGCCGCAACCAACGGCAAGTAATCGACCACGCACGGAGGCCGTTTCGCAGAGTCTCGTTTCGCACTGCCATCGGGGCCGGCCAGGAAAACCGGCCCCTGTCTTTTACGGCTGATTTTTTGGATTGAGAGGTAAACATCGTATGGTTCGCTTCGACAAATTCACATTGAAGGCTCAGGAAGCTATCCAATCGGCGCAGGACATCGCCGCGCGCCACGATCATCAGCAGATCGAGCCGCTGCACCTGCTCGGCGCCCTCGTCGCGCAGCACGACGGCGTGGTGCCGCCGCTTCTCGCGCGTCTCGGCGTGCGCCCGGACACCCTGGCCGGCGAGATCGAAACGCGGCTGGGGCGCATCCCGAAAGTCACGGGGGCGGTGCAGCAGCAGATGAGCCCGGCCAGCAACAAAGTGTTGGAGGGCGCATTCGTTGAAGCAGAGCAGTTCAAGGACGAGTTTGTTTCCACCGAGCACATCCTGCTGGCCATCGCCAGCATCCGCAAGGATGACGCGGCGGAGCTTCTGGCGAAGCACGGCGCGTCACGGGAAGCGATCCTGCAGGCGCTGACGTCGGTGCGCGGCAGCCACCGCGTCACGTCGCAAAATCCGGAGTCCACATTTCGCGCGCTCGAACAATATGGGCGCGACCTGATCGAGCTAGCCCGGCGCGGCAAACTCGATCCGGTCATCGGCCGCGATGACGAAATCCGCCGCGTGATGCAGATCTTGGCGCGCCGCACCAAGAACAATCCGGTGCTGATCGGCGAGCCGGGCGTGGGAAAAACCGCCGTGGTCGAGGGCCTCGCGCAGCGCATCGTGGCCGGCGACGTGCCGGAAGTGCTGCGGCCGAAGCGCGTGGTCGCTCTGGATCTGGCCGCGCTGGTGGCCGGCGCGAAATATCGCGGCGAGTTTGAGGACCGCCTGAAAGCGGTGCTGAAGGAAATCACCGAATCCGACGGGCAAATTATTCTGTTCATCGACGAGCTGCACACCCTCGTCGGCGCGGGCGCCGCTGAAGGCGCGATGGACGCTTCCAACATGCTGAAGCCGGCCCTGGCGCGCGGCGAACTGCGCGCGATCGGCGCCACCACGCTCAACGAATACAAGAAATACATCGAAAAAGATCCCGCACTCGAACGGCGTTTCCAGCCGGTGCTGATCGCCGAGCCATCGGTCGACGACACCATCGCCATTTTGCGCGGCTTGAAAGAGCGCTACGAAACGCACCACGGCGTGCGCATCAAGGACGCTGCGATTCTGGCCGCGGCCACGCTGTCTCATCGCTACATCACGGACCGTTTTCTGCCGGATAAAGCGATCGACCTGATCGACGAGTCCGGCGCCAGCCTGCGCATGCAGCTCGATTCGCTCCCGGTGGAGATCGACGAAATCGAGCGGCGCATCCTGCAGCTGGAAATCGAGCGGCAGGCATTGCTGCGGGAAACCGACGCGCATTCCAAGGAACGCCTGAAAATTCTGGAAGCGGAATTGGCCGGACTGCGCGAGGAATCCAACGCGCGCAAGGCCCAGTGGCAGGTGGAGAAGACCGCCATCGCCAAAATCCGCAGCGGCAAGGAACAGATCGAGCAACTCAAAGTGGAAGAACAGCGCCTGGAGCGCAGCGGCGATCTGGCGAAAGTCGCGGAAATCCGCTACGGCAAACTGGCCGCCGCGGAACGCGAACTGGCGGCCGCGCAGAAGAATCTGGAAGAGGTTCAGAAAAAGGGCGGCATGCTGAAGGAAGAAGTCGACGAAGAGGACATCGCCAAGCTGGTGAGCAAGTGGACCGGTATTCCGGTCGGGAGGCTGCTGGAAGGCGAAGCGCAAAAACTGGTGACCATGGAAACGCGCCTGCGCAATCGCGTCATCGGCCAGGATTCAGCGCTGGAACGCGTGGCCAACTCCATCCGGCGCAATCGCGCCGGGCTGTCCGATCCCAACCGGCCCATCGGGTCGTTCATCTTCCTGGGACCCACAGGCGTCGGGAAAACGGAACTGGCTCGCGCGCTCGCGGAATTCCTGTTCGATGACGAAAAATCCATGATTCGCCTGGACATGTCCGAATACATGGAAAAACATTCGGTGTCGCGCATGATCGGCGCGCCTCCGGGATACGTCGGCTACGAAGAGGGCGGGCAGCTCACCGAGCAGGTGCGCCGGCATCCGTATTCCGTAATTCTTTTTGACGAAATTGAAAAAGCGCATCCCGACGTGTTCAACATTCTGTTGCAAATTCTGGAAGACGGCCGCCTGACCGATGGCAAGGGCCGCACCGTTGACTTCCGCAACGCCGTGTTGGTGATGACGTCCAACGTCGGATCGGCCGCGCTGTTCGATCTCGCGGGAAGCGATCCTGAACGAGCGCGCAAGGAAGCGATGGAAGCGTTGCGGCAGGCCTTCCGGCCGGAGTTCATCAACCGCATCGATGACATTGTTCTGTTCAATCCACTGGGCCAGGAACAGCTCAACAAGATCATCGACCTGGAGCTGGCGAAAGTCATGCGCCTGCTGGCCGAACGCAAGGTGCGCATCGAGTTGACGCCCGCGGCGCGCGAGCGGCTGGTGCGCGACGGTTACGACCCGGCGTATGGAGCCCGCCCGCTGCGGCGCACGGTGCAGCGGCTGGTTCAGGATCCGCTGGCGATGCGCATTCTCGACGGAAGCGTGGTGCCGGGCAGCGTGGTGCGTGTCGACATCGATCCGAACTCGGACGCCATGCGCTTCGAGCCGATCGCGCAGAAGGAAGAACTGGAACCGGCGGCGGCCAAGCCCGAAGCAGCGCAACATGCGGTGTCCGCGGGGAAATCCGGCCGCCGGCGATAGGCTTTGGTGGCACAGACTTCAGTCTGTGGGGGTTGGTCCTTGCAAGGCCTAAAATCCACAGACTGAAGTCTGTGCCACGTGCGAAACTTTTAGACTGGTTTTGCGTAATACAGACAGGTGGCCATTATGAGAGCCGTAAAGACATTATTTTTGTTAACCGCGTTGACAATCCTGCTGGTGCTCGGCGGCGACGCGATCGCAGGCCAGCAAGGAATGACGTTTGGCCTGATCATTGCGGTGGTAATGAACGGCGTAGCCTACTTTTTCTCGGACAAGATCGCGCTGCGTTCGAGCGGCGCGCAGCCGGTAACCCGCGAACAGCTTCCGCGCTTGTATCAGGTGATGGAGCGGCTGGTGGCCAAGGCGCAACTGCCGATGCCGAAGCTTTACGTGATTCCGCAGCCCGCGCCGAATGCATTCGCCACCGGCCGCGATCCTTCGCACGCTTCGGTGGCGGTCACCGCGGGACTCATGGAACTAATGAACGACGACGAACTGGAAGGTGTCATCGCGCACGAGCTTTCTCACGTCCGTAATTACGACATTCTGATTACGTCGATCGCTGCGACATTGGCGGGAGCCATCACCTGGATTGCCCGGATGGGACAGTGGGCCATGATTTTCGGCGGGTACGGCAGCTCGCGGCGCCGCGATGGCGGCGGCTTGGCGGGACTGCTCATGATTTTTGTCGCCCCGATCGCCGCGCTTCTGATCCAGCTGGGACTTTCGCGGCAGCGCGAGTATGCCGCGGACGCTTCGGGCGCCCGCATGGTCGGCAATCAGTACGGCTTGATCAGCGCCCTTGAAAAGCTCGGCGCGTACAACAAACGCATACCCATGGATGTGTCGCCGACAACGGCATCGTTGTTCATCGTTGCGCCGTTAACCGCCGGACAGATTTTTTCCGGAATGTTCAGCACCCATCCGCCGCTGGCGGAGCGAATCGCGGTTCTGCGCAATCTGACTATCACTCGGTAAATTAAAGAGTTACTTCAACTTATGGGATTAATCGAGCGCGGCGTCTCGTATCGGTAATAATGATTCCCCGGTAGAAAAAATTCTCACTTAGCCTGCGACCTGCCGAGTCCCTCCCGGCGTATCGAAATACTCTAGCCTGCTGATTCGATGATGTTTACATAAATTGCAACTCTCGAAGCGTTTTGGCTCACGGCGTGCTTGTTTAAAGGTTGCTCGGCTCCGGGGGAACCGTCATGAGCATGACCTGTAAGGCTACCATCAGACTGATCTGCGAATATTTGGAAGGCCGCTTGGCACCGGAAGTCGCTGGCGAAGTGCAGCGCCATCTGAGCTATTGCCCCAATTGCCGGACGGTGTTTGACGCCGCCGCACTCACCCTGGAAGTCTATTTCGATCGCGTCCTGGAAGTGCCGCAAGCCGACCGCTCGCGAGTAGCTTAATAGGCTGCTGTCGTTAGAGTTACCCCTCCCTCACTCCCCTGTATAAAATCGTGCGTCCTCGTGGGTTCCGCCAAAATCAATGAATTCAAGCCATTATCGGGGATACACCTGATCGCTGAGGTAAAACTTACACGCTCCTGGTCCGTGTGAGCCGGCCGGTGTGGCTTCCTCGAAGTGCAGGAAAATATTTGTAATCATTAACTTAGGGGGACTCGTGGGCCTCCGGCGGCAATTGGTTCTACGCATGCACCTCTCAAGATCGCGAGGGAAATCGCAAAGGAGATTACTGAAATGGACGAGAACATGAACTACCAGGAACCCACGGAAGGCTCACCGCGCTGGATGGGCATAGCGGTTGTCGCTCTGGCGATTGTCTCTCTCGTAGGTGTCGGTTTGGCATGGAATGCAGGAGGCCACGCACGAGATGCCGAGCAGGCGCTCGCCACTCAAGCGAAAACTTTTCAGCAGGGACAGGACACGTTGACGCAGCGGATCGGGCAGGCGGAGCGCACCAACGCGGAGCTGCAGGCCGAAGTGAACCTCGAAGGTGACAAACTGAAACTTACCGAGGATCAATTGGCGACAGCCCGCAACCAGGTGAAGCAGAGCCGCGCCGACTACACCAAGAAGCTGAACGACGTGCAAACGACGCTGGCCACCAAGGCCAGCACGGATGACGTCAAGGCGCTGGGAACCGACGTCAACGGCGTGAAGACCGATCTCGACTCCACCAAGGGCAACATCGAGCAACTGCGCGGCGAGCACGGCGAACTGATCGCCCGCAATCACGAGGAACTCGAGCAACTGAAGCGGATGGGCGAGCGCGATTATTACGAATTCACGCTGACCTCCAAGGGACAGAAGGAACATGTGGGCCAGACGCAGATCGAACTGCGCGGCGCCAGCGCTAAGAAGCACCAGTACACGGTGAACCTCTACGTTGACGATATGCGCCTGGAAAAGAAGAACAAGGCCATCAACGAACCGGTCTACTTCTACGCCGGCGGATCGCGCCAGCCGATGGAACTGGTGGTGAACAAGGTGACCGACAAGACTATTTCGGGCTACCTCAGCGCACCGAAGGCCATCGCGGCTTCCGCGAAAGCGAACTAACAACCGGCGCGCTTCCGCGCGTCGCTGATTCATGAAAAAGGGCCGCTGCGGCGGCCCTTTTTTTTGTCATTCTGAGCGAAGCGAAGAATCTCTCCTGGTTTCTTTGCCGTCGCCGAAATCGAAGAGAGATTCTTCGCTTCGCTCAGAATGACAACGCTTTGAGTTTTTTTACCAACCCAGAAATGACAGGTGGAAGCCTGTCCTGCCTTGCATCAAATTCAAGCGCTGCAATTCCGAATTGTCCGGGAAAAGCCGCAGGCCAAAGCGCACTGCTCTCCTGGCGGCGCGCGGATCGCCCAGCGCCTGGTCGGCTTGATACAGGAGCGGATAGATCCCGGCATCCTCGTCCGGAAAATAGCGCATCACGAATTCCAGATGCCGGCGCGCTTCCACCCAGTTTTTCTGTTTGGCCAGCATTTCGCCTAGATTGAGCTGCGTTTGATAGTTGTAGGGATCCACAGCCAGGCAATCCAGCATGGCGTTTCGCGCATCGTCCAGTTTCTCCTCGCGTAGCAAAATTTCGGCGAGTTGCGCGCGCGCGGCCGCCGCGGCCCCACTACGGAAATCGCCACGGAAATCGCCGCGAGAGTCGCCCGGGGCGTCGCCGCGGTCGTTGCCGCGAATGACACGGCGCTGCAACTCTTCGGCTTCCGTCCAGCGCGAAAAATCCAAGTCGAGTTTAGAGAGTGATGCCAGCGCCGGTAAATTTCCGGGATCGCGCGCGAGGATTTGCTGCAATTCCCCGCGCGCCTTTTCGTTGTTGCCGAAGTGTCGGTTGGCTTCGGCGTGTCCCCACGCAGCCTCGAGGGAATTCGGATCGATGGCCAGCGCAGCGTCGAAAGCGCGAAACGCCGTCTGGAAATTGGAGCGTGCCAGCGCCGCGCGCCCGCGAATGGTCTCAATGGCGGCGGAAACGGGGCGGTTATCGAGCGCCAGCAAAAAGCGGTCGGCGCCGTCGGCATCGTCCTGGTTGACCGAGGTTGCAGCGGAAGCGGCCAGCGCAGCGTCACGCTCTCCCGGCGGAAAATCATCCGGCAGCGGGTTGCTTTGTTCGCGAAGAATCGCGTCGCGGTTCTTGTCCTCGAGGCCGTGTACCAGCAGCGATCGCGGCGCATGATACTCCAGCAGCGTCCGGTCGTCGGTATTAATCTGCGCGCCGGCGGAAAATGTTCGCAGCCCGGCGTCATCCAGAAGATAGAAACCGAAGAGGCCGGCAGCGTCTTCCATGCCCAACTGCTGAAAATCCGCGCGCAGACGGGGCTGCTGAAATAAATTCCGCGTGCGCTGAAGAATTTCCGCGGAAGGTGGGCTGGGCGCCATAACGATCATGTCCGGGGCGTCGCCGTGCCACACCGTCGCGCCGTGAAATTCGGAAAGAAAAGTGGCGAAGAGCATGCGCAGATCGTCGGGGTACAGCGAATAGGCCTGCATCCACTGCACGAAGACGCCGTCCGGCGCGAGGCGGCGGCGCACCGCCGCATAAAATTCGCGCGTGAAGAGCGTGGCGACGCCGGCAATCCACGGATTGGACGGCTCGGAAATAATCAGATCGTAGGTCTGGCGTGTGGTGAAAAGAAAATTGCGCGCGTCATCGAAGGTAACGTGCACGCGGGGATCGCTCAGCACGCCGCGATTGAGCGAAGCAAGCAGCGGCGCCGCGGCCACCACGGCCGGCTCGATTTCCACCACGTCCAGGCGTTCCAGTTCCGGATAGCCGACGAGCGCGGAGGCCGACATGCCGCTGCCAAAGCCCACGAGAAGCACGCGCCGCGGCGGATGCGCCAGAGCGCCAAGATGGCCGACCAGAAGCTGCGTCGTGGCGTCATGATTTGAGGCGTCCACTTTTCCATTGGTGCGCAGCGCAACGTAATCGTCGGTGCGGGCCACGGAGATGTTGGCATTCAGGCCGTCGCGGAAATAGACGATGTCCAGCGCGTGCGCGTTTTCTCGCAGCGTCAGCGGGCGGTCATAAAGATTCCAGTACATCAGCGTGTTGAACGACGCTACGGCGGGATCGTTGAAATAACTGGAAAAGCCGATGAAGCCGGCGGCGGCGAGCAGAAGTAAATTTGCCGCTACCGCGAAGATTCTTCGCGATTGCCGCTGCTCGGACGCCAGGGAAATCACGGCGGCGAGCACGAGGTTCACACCGGCGGTCGCGGCCAGCAAGTGAAAACTTCCGAGGCGCGGCATCAGCCAGAAGCCGGCGGCGATCGCGCCTACGATCGCGCCCAGCGTGTTCCAGGCATAAGCGCGGCCCACGGCGGCGCCCGCGCCGGTTCCGGCCTCCGGCCGAGGTCCGGCAATCAGCACGACCACCGCCGGAAAATTAAATCCGAAAATCACCGCGGTGGGCAGCATGGCCAGCGCGCTGGTGACGAGCTGCCCAAGCACCAGGCCGCGAAACGATTCGTGCGTGGCGCGTAGGATCGGCGGAAGCACTTCAATCAGACGAGTGAAAAATATCAGGAAGGCCAGCGCTGCGAGCGCCGTAAGCGTCTGCGTAGCGGCGAAAGTCCGCGAGTCCGGAACGCGCCGGCGGCTCCATCGCTCAAAGAGCGCGCTGCCCAGGACAATTCCGGTGAGAAACGTTCCCAGCATCAATGTGAACGCGTAAGTGGAGCTGCCCAGTTGCGTCGAGAGCAGCCGCGTCCAGCCAATCTCGTAGGACATGGCGGTCGCGCCGACGATGGCAAACGAGACCAGCAAGAATGTAGATGGCGCGGGTGGTGAAAATGAAGAGCCAGCGGGGGCCTGCGCGTTCTCCGGGAATTCCGGCGCATGGGAAGGAGACGTTGCTTGGCGGCTCTGTTCGCGCCCGGCCGCCAACGCCAGTATTCCCGCGGCAAGATTCAGCGTCACCGCGATGGCCAGCGTCAGCCGCAGGCCCAGCGCCGGCAAAAATAAAAATCCGGCCGCAAACGTTCCAGCTACCGCTCCCGCGGTGTTGATCCAGTAGAGCCGCGACACCCACGCTCCCAAATCCGCCGCGGTCCGGGTGACTCCCCGCACCAGCACCGGCAGCGTGCCGCCCATCAGAAATGTGGGAAGAAACAAAACCAGCGCCGAGCCTGCAAAACGCAAGAGCAACAGAATGCCGGCGCTGCCCGAAGCATGCGGATACGCGGCCACGTACGCCGCGCGAACGGCGGCAAGCCCCAAAAGAGAAAATGCAGCGGTCGCCGCCACACCGAATTCCAGCCAGGCATATAGCGCGATGGGCTTTTGCGAACGCTCGCTTCGCCCGCCGATCCATGCGCTGCCCGCGGCCAGTCCGGCCATGAATACGGCGAGCACCGTCGCCACCGCATACGCCGTGTGCCCGAAGATCAGTCCGAGCGCCTTGCTCCACACCACTTGGTCGATTAGTCCGGCCGCGCCCGACAAAAAAAAGCAGGCCAGCAGCGTGGGAAAAAGATAACGGCGCGGAGAAGTTTCCGGCATAGCGTGGCGAATGGTAGTCTGGGCAATTCGCGGCGTCAAATTCGTGCGGCTCGACCTTCCACGCCTGGATTGCTAGAGTGTCTGAATCACGTTCGCAAAAAAACAGATCAGCATCACTGGAGCGCAAAATGGAAATCAGGAGAAGTGGTTCACAGCCCTCCGGCAAGGGAGCGCCCGAATATTTTACCGGCGCGGTACGAATCGATCCCCTTTTTCACCCCGAAGGTCCGGCGCGAGCGTTCGGCGCGAGTGTCACGTTCGAACCCGCCGCGCGGACGGCCTGGCACACCCACCCGCTGGGCCAGACCCTGATCGTGATTGCCGGCTGTGGACGGGCGCAGCGTTGGGGAGGCCCGGTCGAGGAAATTCGGCCCGGTGACGTGATCTCGTTTGAACCGGGCGAGAAGCACTGGCACGGCGCCGCTCTGACCACCGGCATGACCCACATCGCGATTCAAGAGCAGCTCGAGGGCAAAGCCGTCGACTGGCTGGAAAAAGTCACCGACGACCAATACCAAGCTCGATTGGGGTAGCCGACTGCTCCGCCGGGGCCCGCGCTCATGGCTCGCCGGGCAGCGGACCAAACGCCGGCGGCGGCACGCGCCTTTTGGAAGCCGCTTCGTAGGCCGACGCGATTTTCAGGATGACATCTTCCTTTCCCGGCTCCGCGCGGAACACCAGCGAGAATGGCAGGCCGGGCGCCGGAAGTTCCGTGGGCGTGTTGTTGTTGGTCGGAATATATCTTTTCTTGTCCGCGCTCAACGTAAAGACGGGATCGTACGCCGTGCGAACATACCCCGCCGGAATCAACACTTCGGTGACGCCCGCAAACGGGCCCATGCGCAGCTCTCCGCGCACGTCGTCGGGCGGACGCGGCTGGGCAGCCAGGCCGATCTTGCCGGGCGGCAGCGAGTAGTGCAGGCGAACCACGGCGTCGAGATGATTTTCGTACATCACTTTCATCTCCACGCGGCGCAGCAGCTCGCGCATCATGATGTGTTCGTCGATGCCCTGGCGCTCGCCGAGCTTCTGGCGCATGTCATCCATCTCTTCCCAATCCTTGAACGCGGCGCGCTGATCGTCGCCCCAGAATTTTGAGCGGGCGTTAAGCTTGGCGAAATCGGTCAGCGTTTCCACGTAGCCGCGAGCCTTCCAGTCCGCCGCGCGGCGCAAGGCGTACTGATTGAAGTGAAACGTGAACGCGTTGGACTCAACAACCTCCTCGATGGCGCGAATATTCAAATTTCTCGGCACCGGCACGCGGCCCTCGGCCAGCTCCACCATGTAATCGATCGGCTTCATGGTGCCGGAGCCGAAGATTTTTCCCGGCGCAAATTCGGTGGGCTTGATTTTCGCGGCGAACTCCGGAAATTGCGGCTGGCCCGCGGCGGTGAGCCGGTAGAGGATGTCCGGAAAAAATACCGGGACGAGTTGCGTAAGCGCGTCGGTGTAGGACGGCTTCATTTTTTCCATGCCGGGATCGCCGGGCCACAGCGGGTCGACGGACTCCACCAGCGTGGCGCCGAGATCATCGCCGAGCGTGGCCTTGATTTCCTTCGCGGCGGCCTGCGTGATGGGTTCGTCGGCCTTGATGCCCGGGAAGGTGAGCATCGATTCGCGAATGATTCCGATGCGCATGCCGCGCAGCGAGCCGCGCGCGCCGGTCGAAGCCGCGCTCGCGGCATACGGGGCGGCCAGGACGCTGGAGCGCGGGACGGTGGTGAAAATATCCCGCGGATCGTAATAGCCGTTGGTGGGATCTCTCAGCGCGTCGAGCACTTTGGCCGCATCCTTCACGGTGCGGCACATGATTCCGGCGCGATCGAGGTAAATGTCCGCACCGATCGCTCCGCCCAGAAATGAGATCAGCGACTTGTGCGGCAGGATCAAGGCCACGGAATTGTGATTCGACGGACCGCGGCAGGACATGCTGGTTTCCTCGCAGAGCGCGCACATCACCAGGTTCGTGCTGACGGAAACGCCCGGGCCGGAGCTGGAGCCGAGCGATGCGGCGCGCGTCGTGTCATAGGCGTCGCTGGGATTGCCGGCCCAGGTGCTGCGCTGGTAGCCCTCGGTGGAAACAAAAATTTTCGTCGGCCGGTTGGCGCCGCGGGAATTTTCATCGAAGCCGCCGCGAATCGCCGGCACCGGGCGGCCGTTATATTCCGTGTTGGCGGCTTTGGCGTAGATGATGGCGCCTTTTTTCCGCAGCTCGGCGACCAGCGTGTGGTCGCGGGCCGGAAAATCGATGTCGTAATTGGCGTCGGCGCCGGCAGTGCTGCGCATGTCTTTGGTGTCGTACGGATCCTTAAACGAAAAAGGAATGCAGTACATGGGCATCGCGCGCAGATCGGGATTGCGGCCGTATTGCGCGTCGAGCTCCGCGGCGCGTTCGAGGGCATCCGGCTGTTTGCGGAATTCCTCGCAAACTGGCGGCGAACCGGCGGGCAGCGGACCCTGTGACGGCGCTTTGTCACGATCGCCCTTGCAGGTTACCGATCGTTCGCCGCGCAGATTCAGGGTGCCCAGGGCGTTGGCCTGCCCGGCGCTGGGAATTCCGACGGTCATTCCGAATTGTTGTTGTACCGATGGATCGGACGCAGTCGGTTCCATCCTGCCGAATTCAATCGGCGGCCCGGCGTACTGATCAAAATTGGGAAGGAGCGTGGAGATAGCAATGGTCTCGGTGGGAAATTTGAGCGGCGCGCCGGCGCGCACCACTCCTGGCACGGAAGAAATTGGCGCGCCATCGCGGGTGACCAGTTCGTTGCTCACGCCGTTGTACGCTTTCGCGCGATTAACGTAGAGCTTCACCAGCGCGCTGCAGGTAAGTTGCCCCGAGCGGATGGCCCGGTGAACATCGTCGATCGTCGCTTCCTGAAGGTGAAAGCGCGGCTGCTGCGTGCGTGAGATTGTGCCGGCGAAGAGGACGATGGCCAGCACGAAAATAATTTTGGAGCGAACCGACATTCGGGCCTCCCGGGGCCGGACCGTTTTGCGATTCAAACGTTACAGGTGACAAAACCCGAAACGCTGTCATTCTGAGCGAAGCGAAGAATCTCTCTTTGTTTTTTTGCTCGTCCTTGCATCGAAGAGGGATTCTTCGCTTCGCTCAGAATGACAACGCTTTTGGTTGGTCGTAGTCCGCGAAGTCTGCGCCGTGAATTATTTTATTTCGACCAGCTCCAGCGCCTCACGGCTCGGGCCTTCGATCATCACCGCGCGGGTGTCGCCAAATTTGTACGGCTTTTGCAGGAACTTCACGCCTTCTTTCTGCAGCTTGGCGATCCAGGCGTCCAGATTGTTCACGCTGAGGCCGACGTGATCGGCCAGGTGCCCGCGGGTGCTGACCAGCGGCTGGTCACCCTGGCGCTCGTACCACATCATGGCCACGTCATCGAAAAGAACGCCGGCGGACGGCTTGCGGATCGTTCCCTGTATCTCCAGGCCTGGCCAGCTCGGTTCGCTGCGCTCCACTTTGCAGTCGGCCTCGGTGTGCTGCACCGCGCCGGGCGCCGCGGGCGGCACGGTCGCGTTGAGGTGCTTCTGATACCACAGTTGCGCGCAATACGGATCTTCCTGGTACATGTGCACGTGATTGAAGCGCTCGACGGGCATGTTTCCCTGATACTCAATGATGGCGCCGTCGGGTCCCTGCATGTAGGCGAAGCCCGCCCCGCCGAGCGGCTTGACGCCCGCGGCTTTCGCTTCAGCGAGCTGCGACTTGGTGAGCCCGAGAATTCCGCCGGTGCCGGGAAACGTGTCGCTGCTGACGAGCACCGATCCGCCTTCTTCCGAGGTATAGAGCGGCAGGAGTTTTACTTCCTTGCGCTCTTTGTACATCGCGAGATTTTTGCGGACATCGACGACGTGCCAGCCAAAGTGCCAGATGGCGGTCTGCGGCTCGGTGGGCGGCGGCGTGCTGACTTTCGTGAACAGCACGTAGACCTTGCCCGCTTTCAGGGCGGGAAAGCCCGCGACGGTCGTCTTCGTCGTGCTCGGGAATTCCTTCATGTAGAAATCGATGGCCGCGTCGGGATTCATGGAGTTGAGATGGAGATGATGGAAGCCCGGAGCAGGGAGCGCAGCGGCTGTTTCCGCCGATTGAGAATTGGCGCGCGGCGCGCACAACACGCCGAGAATCGCCGCAAGAATCAAAGTGCTGATTTTCAAATGTCACCGCCGCGGTAGAGGTACGGATTTGCGTGTCAATTCTATATGCTGGCGGTCGAGCGATGTCAAATGTAGGACAGGCTTCAGCCTGTCTGGTTTGGACCTGCGCATAACGCTAATCAAAACCAGACAGGCTGAAGCCTGTCCTACTTGATCGGCCCGTCCGAAGGTGGGCTGAAATTCCGCAAGCTAAAGCATGCGCCACGACGGAATATCGAATCGGAATCGTGTATGCTTGGGCGACTACACGGACATCACAACGGAAAGAGGACACGCCATGCGACTTCGATTTCTTTTTACCGGCATTCTATTTCTGGCCGCCGCTGCCGCCGCGCACACACCCACCGCGACCGATCTGCACCTGCGCGGCGATCGCTTCCGCCCGCTCACGGCCGCCGAATTGACGCCGGAACAAAAAACGCTAGTCGATCACTTGCTGTCGAGCCCGCGCGGAGCGCTCAACGGGCCGTTCAACGTCCTGCTGCGCAGCCCGGAAATGGGCGACCTGGCGCAGAATCTTGGCGCGTACCTGCGCTTTCACACCACGGTCCCGGTGAAATTGAACGAGTTTGCGATCCTGATTACCGCGCGCGCGCTGAACGTCCAATATGAATGGTCAGCCCACCGCAAAACAGCGCAGAAGGAAGGTTTGAAGCCGGAAATTATCGAGGCGGTCGCCACGGGGAAGCGTCCTGCCGGAATGCAGCCGGACGAAGAGGCTGTTTATAACTTCACGACGGAATTGGTCAACACCCACCAGGTGAGCGATTCCGCCTTCCACGCCGCGGTGGACAAATTTGGCGAGCGCACCGTGGTCGACTTGATCGGCACCATCGGCTACTACCATTTTGTTTCGATGATCCTGAACGTGGATCGTTACCCGCTACCGGACGGCGACAAACCGGAGCTGAAGCCGCTGCACTAAGCGATCTCTTCGGACATTGACTTCGAGCCCGCGCCGTCAGCTTTCGGTTCGCGCACCTTGGACTCGGCCTTGGATTCCTGCTGGCTGGCCCAGGTGTAGCAGGTAGTTGCAATAGTGGTGAGGAACAACAGGACGGCGGCGTGCACGAACGCCAGGTATCCGATGTTATCGCCCCCGGTGGGAATCAGGCTAAATCGTGGATCGACGATATCTACCGCGCGGACGAAAAACGCCAGCCCCAGTGCCAGGACTCCCAATCGATGGCTCCACTTGATGATGTACCTGTCCACAAGCTCTCCTCGGTGCGTGAGATGGAACGACTACGATCATGAGCACGCCGCCGAAAGAAGCGCTTGCACGGGCGAGATTCGGATTGCTCCGAAGGGTGCTCCGACTCGAATGGACCTAGGGTAAGGGACCGAACTGCGTCAAACCAATGGTACAGCCGTGCTAGGCCGCAGAAGTCCGGACCGAAATTCCGAAAACTAGCTCATTATCAATGGTTTACAACTGTTCCAGTTTGACCCCGGCCGCCCGGTCCGTGCGGATTCCCATCTAGTTTGTTTTCCAAATTTCAGGCAAAACAGGCCCACCCGAGCACATCCAATGGAACGTGTCGGAGCGGCAACCACGCCGTTCCTGCGGGCTTTTCCGGTTCGTGCGCGTGGTAATCTGGTGCCTCGGGACGAGCCAATTACGCGTGCCGTGCTGTGCAACCATCGGATGGCCGAAAACGACGAAGACTTGCATGAGGATGATATGAGAATTAAGAGCGGGATTTTGCTGCGGCCGGTTCTGGCCGCTGCGCTTCTAGCGCCGGCAGTGCTGGCGCAGGATGCGAATCTGCAACCTCCGGTGGCTAAGAAAGTTCCGCATACCACGCAGGTAAACGGCGTAACGCTCAAGGACAACTACTTCTGGCTGCGCGACCGAAAAGATCCCGACGTGATGAAGTATCTGGAAGCAGAGAACGCCTACACCGCAGCCGTGATGAAGCCGACCGCCGACCTTCAAGAGTCACTGTACAAGGAAATGCTCGGCCATCTGAAGCAAACCGATTTGGGCGTTCCGGCGCGCGAGGGTCAGTATTTTTATTATGCCCGGACCGAGGAGGGCAAGCAGTATCCCTATCAATGCCGGAAAAAGGGCAGCCTCGATGCGCCCGAAGAAATTCTGCTCGATCTGAACAAGCTGGCGGAGGGCCACAGCTTCCTGGGCCTCGGCGAATTCCACGTCAGCGATGACGGCAACCTCTTGGCGTATTCCACCGACACGACCGGCTACCGCCAATACACTCTGTACGTGAAGGATCTGCGCACCGGCCAAACGCTCGACGAGCACATCGAGCGCGTGGATTCCGTCACGTGGGCCGGCGACAACAAAACGCTTTTCTATACCACCGAAGATTCGGTGTCCAAGCGCTCGGACAAGTTCTGGCGGCACACCCTCGGTTCGGACAAGAGCGACTTGCTGTTTGAGGAGAAGGACGAGATTTTCGATCTCGGCGTCGGGCGCTCTCTGGACAAGAAAATGATCTTCCTGGAGTCCGAGTCCAAAACCTCCCACGAGTACCGGTTTTTACCCGCCGATAATCCCGGCGGGCAATTCAAGATCATCGCGCCGCGCGAGCCCGGGCACGAGTATGACGTGAACCATTACGAAGGCCAGTTCTATATCACCACCAACAAGGACGCCAAAAATTTTCGCGTGGTCACCGCCCCGGTGAGCGATCCCTCCGAAAAAAACTGGAAGCCGTTCATCGAACACAATCCCAAAATAAAAATCGACGGCCTGGAAACATTCGCCGGCCACCTGGTGATTTCGGAGCGCGAAGGAGGACTGGCATACCTCCGAGTGATCGACATGAGGACCCGGCAGTCGCACCGCATCACTACCGACGAATCGGACTACGACATTTCGCTGGGCGACAACCGGGAATTCAACACTCCAGCCATCCGGTTCAATTACCAGTCCATGGTCACGCCGCTCTCGATTTACGACTACGACCTGGACTCGCGCGACCGCAAGCTGATGAAGCAGCAGGAAGTGCCGGGCGGCTTCGACCCGAGCCGCTATGAGGAGAAACGCATCTGGGCCGTGGCGCGAGACGGAACGAAGGTGCCGATTTCCATCGTGTACAAGAAGGGTGTTCCACTCGACGGCACGGCGCCGATGTGGCTGAACGGCTACGGCTCTTACGGCCTCTCGTACGCGCCTAATTTTTCCTCGAATCGGCTGGCGCTGCTGGATCGCGGCGTTATTTTTGCCATGGCGTATATCCGCGGCGGCGGCGAGATGGGCGAGGAGTGGCGCGATGACGGCCGCATGATGTCCAAGATGAACACGTTTTACGACTTCATCGATTGCGCCGAGTATCTAGTAAAAAACAAATACACCTCTTCCGATCGCCTGGTGATTCAGGGCCGCAGCGCGGGCGGCATGCTGATGGGCGCGGTAACCAACCTGCGTCCGGACTTGTTCAAGGCGGTCATCGCGCAGGTTCCGTTCGTAGACGTGATCAACACCATGCTGGACGCCAGCTTGCCGCTCACGACTGCCGAGTACATCGAGTGGGGCAATCCCAACGAAAAACCGGCGTTCGATTACATGATTCGCTATTCGCCGTATGACAACGTCACGGCGAAAAACTATCCGGCCATGCTGGTGGAAGTTTCACTGAACGATAGCCAGGTGCCGTACTGGGAGGGCAGCAAACTGGTCGCCAAGCTGCGCGCCACCAAGACGGATAAAAATGTTTTGCTGCTGAAGGCCAACCTGGGAGCGGGCCACGGCGGCTCGTCCGGCCGCTACGACGCGTTGCGTGAGACCGCCTTCGATTACGCGTTCGCGCTGTCGCAAATGGGAATCACGAAGTAGGCCCGGTAGGACAGGCTTCAGCCTGTCTGGTTTTGGCTAGCGTCATGCGGAAATTTAAACCAGACAGGCTGAAGCCTGTCCTACTTGATTCCGCCTATTCCGAAAATTCCGCCGTTTCCTGGGCGACGCGATTCTCCGGTGGTCTTGGGATCGCCCGCCGCGGTTCCTGCTGGTGAATCCGCATTTCTTCTTCCGCCAGCGCGGAAAGAATGGCCTTGGCCGGCGCCACACATTTATCCCAGAGCCTCACGATCGGTCCTCTTCCAGCGCCCGCAAATGGCTTCGATATCACGGAGTTCCTCCTTGCCCCCAGTTCTTGTTGCGCACTTTCAAGGAGCCGTATCCACGCGGATGACGCGGGACGGCACGATCCACGGACCGACTTCCGCCTAAGTCGCCATTCGTCCGTCCGAGCGGGAGAGTTGGCGGTTGCGAAGAACGGCCGACCACCTCTCGTACTCAGCGGTATTGAATTGGGTCGCGCGCTGTATTTCCTGATCCGGCTTGCGGGCCGAATCGTTTTTTGATGTCCCGTCGTTCGGGTTGTTTTCCATGGCTGGGCCTCGTTCTTTAATGTGCTCGTTGTGGTAGTACTAGAATCCACGCCGGCTTGAGTTCGATTCTGATTTCGGCTTCTCGAATCGCAAAACCAGCGCTGCTTCCGTTAGCCGAGCAATTTATCTGAATTCAAGTCGCGAAAACATCGGGTGTTTTACTGAGTAGCGGGCGGTGGTGCATGCTTTAGCTTGCGGAGTTTCATTGCCGCACTAGCCTGGAATAGCTCCAAATCCTCCGCTCCGCAAGCTAAAGCATGCGCCACTCGTTTTCGAGCAGGAGCAAGGCGGCGATTTCCAATTTAGGACGCTGCCAAGGGTTGACAGTAAAGAGGCCGCCGACTATCGTGAGCCTACTGTGAAAATTCTCGTGGTCGGTAGCGGAGGACGCGAGCACGCGATGGTCTGGCGGCTGCGTCAGTCGCTGGAAGTCGAAAAAATCTGGTGCGCGCCGGGCAACGGCGGGATCGAGGAGATCGCCGAGTGCGTTCCCGTTGCCGCGGACGACGTGGCCGGCCTCGTGTCCCTGGCCGAACGCCTGAAGCCGGACCTGACCATTGTGGGGCCGGAGGCGCCGCTGGTCGCCGGTATTCGCAACAAGTTTGAGTGCCGCCACATGCGCCTGGTGGGTCCTTCGCAGCGGGACGCGCGGCTCGAAGGCAGCAAGATCTACGCAAAAGAGTTCATGAACCGCTACGAGATCCCCACGCCGACGCTCTATGGCGATTTTGATTCGGCGCTCGAAGCGATCCGCGCGCTGGACGCCGTGGATTGGCCGGTGGTGATCAAGGCAGACGGCTTGTGCGCGGGCAAAGGCGTGCTGGTCGCGGAAACGCGCGCGGAAGCCGAGGCCTTCATCCGCCGCCTGATGCAAAAGCATGAGCTGGGACACGGCGGGGCGCGCATCCTGCTCGAACACGCTCTCAAGGGCGACGAGCTTTCGTTCATAGTGCTGACCGACGGGCGCTCGTTCATACCCATGGCGCCGACGCGCGACCACAAGCGCGTCTTCGACGGCGACCGCGGCCCCAATACCGGGGGCATGGGCGCATACACCATGGACGGGATGATCACGCCGCGCTACGAATCGATGATCATCAAGGACATCGTGGGCCCCACCATCGCGGGGCTTTCCGAAGAAGGAATTCCCTACACGGGCTTTCTCTATTTTGGCCTGATGCTTACGCAAAGCGGACCGATGGTTTTGGAATATAATTGCCGGCTGGGCGATCCGGAAACGCAGCCCATCATGATGCGCATGGATTTCGATCTGGCGGTGGCATTTGACGCGGTGGCCTCGCGGAAGCTTGACACCGTCAAGCCCGCGTGGAAACCCGGCGCGAGCGTTTGTGTGGTCATGGCCTCGGGCGGATACCCGGGCGCGTTCGAAACGGGAAAGCAGATCACGGGACTTGAGGAAGCGGCGCTGCTGCCGGACGTCACCGTGTTTCACGCCGGCACCAAGCGCGAAGGCGATTCCATCGTGACCAGCGGAGGCCGCGTCCTGGGCGTGACGTCTATGGCCGGTTCCCTTCCGCAGGCGATACAGCAGGCTTACCAGGCCGTGGACAAAATTCATTTTGACGGCGCGCATTGCCGCTCGGACATTGGGGCCAAAGGCGATCTGCGAGCGCGCGTGGCGGCGGAGGCTTCGCGTGGGTGAAGTCCTGCACCTGTTTCAATGCCTGGCGCACCGCGAACCCATGCGCGAGTTCGATGAAGTGTTGGCCATCGAAAACAAGGGACTCAAGGATTGCATTCACGGACGAAGCTCCAGCTCGCGGCAGGTTCTGGTGATGGACCTGGAAACGCTGGAGGAATTCGGCATCGTGCCGGGCCGCGCGCGCGAAAACATTACGACGCGCGGGATTGCGCTTGCGGCATTGAAGCTCGGCCAGAGGTTGCGCGTGGGAGAGGCGGTGCTGCAGGTCACGCAGCCCTGCACGCCGTGCCACTTGATGGATGAAATCCGCCAGGGATTGCAGGAAGCGCTTCGCGGGCGGCGCGGCCTGCTGTGCAGGGTGGTCGAGCCCGGCCGCATCCGCCGGGGCGATCGTGTGGAACTGGAAGAGCCGATGCACGCAACAAATCGAGGTAGCGATCATTCGCTGCCCGGTGCGTATTGATCCAAACGGATTCAAAATCATAAAAAAATAACGGGAGGCAGGAATCCTTCATGGCCAGTGAATCGAAGAACAGCCGCAAGCCGCTTGTTGGAATCATCATGGGATCGGACACCGATCTGCCGGTGATGAGTGAAACAGCGAAAATGCTGGAAAAATTTGAAGTGCCCTACGAAATCGAGGTGACGTCGGCGCACCGGTCACCGGCGCGGACGCATGAGTACGCGTCGACGGCAGTCTCGCGCGGGTTGAAGGTGGTCATCGTAGCGGCGGGCGGCGCGGCGCATCTCGCGGGAGTGGTCGCGGCGGTCACGACGTTGCCGGTGGTCGCGGTGCCGATGGCTACCACGGTGCTCTCGGGCATCGACTCGCTGCTCTCCAGCGTGCAAATGCCCGGCGGAGTTCCAGTCGCGGCGATGGCCATTGACAAGCCCGGTGCGGTCAACGCGGCAATCTTTGCGGCGGAAATTCTGGCGACGGCCGATCCGGAAGTGGCCAAGCGGCTGACGAACTACAAGGAAGAACTGGCTAAATCCGTGGCTGAAAAAAGCGCCCGCGTGAAATTGCAGTACGCCGGAAAAACCAGCTAACACGTTGTGGCGCAGGCTTAACGCGCTGCGGCCAACATCAAAACGTTGTCATTCTGAGCGAAGCGAAGAATCTCTCTTCGATTTAAATACACAAGAGAGATTCTTCGCTTCGCTCGGAATGCCAAAACCAGGCTGTTTTCTACAGATCTGCTTTTCCGCAAACACGAAAAAAGCAGATTCCTCGGGCACAACCCACCCTTCGGAATGACGGTTGTAAGTTTTTTCGCGGCCCGCGAAGCCGGTGCCACAACGAATCAGTGGTTGTCGCCGTTGGGATTCGGGTCGCTGCCACTCGGCTCCTTGGTGTTGCTTGCCAAGGCTTGCCGCCCTTCCTGGCTGATCGTTACGGTGTCTTGCACTCCGGCATTTTGTGTGGCGGCTTGCGCCTGCAAATTCTTGGGTGGCTGGACGGATTGCTCTGTCTGCGTCTGGGCGTGGGCTGCCTGCAGGGAATTCACGGAACTGGTCATGGCCGATTACCTCATCGTTCTGTACATCGGCAGACGAAAAAATACCTTTAGCGCCCGCCAAGGGACAGAAACGAGGAAGCTTATGCCGTGCCGCCGGTGCGGCGGCTAGCCCCCGGCGGCGGGCTTCGAAGCATTAGCCAGGGCTTGCTTGGATGCTTCGCTGATCGTGACCTTATCCTGCGGAGCGGCGGTTGGCGCCTCGTTTTGTGCGGGCTTGGGTGCCGCGGAGGCCCGTGGCGCGGCAGCCTGCGGGTCGGCTTGCTGAACTGGTGGAATCGTGTGGCTCATGGAAATCACCTCGTACCGTTAACTTCGACGGGAGCGGCAATTACTTTAGGGGCTGATCAAAAGAGGCGAGGGAAATAAGAGGGTCCGTTCCAAATTTAAACAACATGGGCCCGCCGAGGCAACTCGGCGAGCCCATTTTTCTTTCCGTACTTTGTCTTTCGTACTGCAATTGGTTCAGGCCGGCCGGGAGGCCACTATTTCTTGGCGGCGTTGGCGGCGGCAAACCGTTCCTGCATCCGCCGCGTGAGGTGCGGGGTGATTCCCAGAATGCGCTCGATCAGCATCAACTGCCCGCGATGGTGCATTTCATGCTCTTTCACGGAAAGCAGCATGTCGAAGCGTGTCCGAGCGGGCGGCGTGCCTCCGGGGGGCATGGTCACCACTTCTCCCAGGAACGGATCGTCGAGCCCGTCCAACCACTTGGCCCACGCCTCGCCGTTCTTGGTGAGCAGTTCGATCACCTGGGCTTTTGTGCGCGGCGCTTTCTCTTCCGACTGCATGCGCTGCATCAGTGCCGGAAAGTCGAACCCTGCCAGGGTGCTGCGCCGTTCCACGCCGTGGACCTGCTTTTGAAACTCCGACCCCATGGCGATGTGCGCGAAAAGCTCGCCCACACTGCGGGTGTCCGGCATGGGCCGAAAAGTGTACTTGTCCTCCGGAATATCCTCGGCAATCGCCAGGGTATTCTTGCGGACCGTGCGGAAACTTTCTGCCAGCTCTTTGCCGCCATAGTAGTTCACGAGATTCTCCTCCGCTTGGACCATCTTGAATTTTTATAATATGGAACGGCGACAAGTTTAGCACGTGCAGTTACGATATCGAAGCCGGACAGGGTTTGATGGAAACCGTTGTAGAATACTTGGCAGAATAGCTGGTAGATATTCCGCGAAGTTCCCTGTTCCATCGGGGATTTCCGACAGAGCTTCCCGGCCGAGGTGAGCATGCGGCGACGACGAGTAACCATTCTTGGTACCGCTGCCTTTGTTGGCACTGTCCTCCTGACGATCGCCTCCGCGCACCCCGCGGTGGCCGGACGCGCTTCCGACAGCGCTGCGGATACACCAACGCCCGCCGCCTATCACGACGACCTGCAGCGCTCCTATCGCACCGACAAATATCTGGAAGTGGCCGATCACGGCGCCGATCGCGGCGAAAACATTTACTGGCACAAATGCTGGGCCTGCCACAACAAATATCAGCCGGCTGCGCCGACGCTCGAAGGGCTTTTCAATCGCCCCGCGTTGATTACCGGCGTAGCCGTCAATGAAGAAAACGTGGCGGCGCACATCAAGAAGGGCGGCCCGGGCATGCCGTCCTTTGGCACGACGCTCTCCAATGCAGATGTCGCGGATGTCGTCAGCTACCTGCACAGCGAAAAGTGCTGCGTGGAAGGCGAGCATCTTCCCGCCAACCCTTGGTACAAATCAGATACCAATAAGTGGAGCGTGCAGAACGGCCTTTCCGGCGGCGCAACCGGGATCGTGCGCGTAGCCAGCGGCGATTCGCCCGAAGGGGTGATGGTGCAACTCATCGCGCCGAACGGCGTGCGCACCACCGTTTACGCCGACGACGCGGGAAAATATGAATTTCCCAAAATGCAGTCCGGCGCGTACACCCTGCGCATCGCCAATCCGCTGGAGTTCAAGCCCTACCGCCGCGATGCGGTGCGGATCGACGGTGCGACGAAGCTGGAAGACATTGTGCTCGAGCGCATCGCCAAGACACGCGCGTTGCCGGCGACCCCGGAAGTGGAAGCGCAGCTGAGCGGCGAGGAAATATTGTGGAATCTTCCGGGCACGGTCGAAGAAAAGGAAGCGTTGCACAATACCTGCGGGCTGGGCTGCCATTCGTTCCAGCAGATTTTTAAGAATCGCTATGACGAGCGCAGTTGGGGGGTGCTGGTTGCGCGCATGCTGCATCGCGGCGGCGGCCCGCTGATCAACGATCCGCTGGAGCCGGTGAGCGATTCCGCGCAGGCCACGGATCGAATGGTCACCAAGTGGCTGGCGCGAGTGCGCGGCCCGGAGACCGTCGACCCGCCGATGTATCCGTTCCCGCGGCTGACCGGAGAATCCAATCGCGTGGTAGTCACGGAATTCGAGTTGCCGCGCGCCTTGGAAAGTGCCCATGACGTGTACGGCGATGGGAATGGAAATATCTGGTACACCAGCCACCTGAGCCGCATTTTCGGGAAGCTCGACACGCGCACCGGCATCGTCACCGAATACGAGACGCCCTTGACGCCGGGCGCGCAACCGGGAACGCACCATGTCTACGTCGAGAAAAACGGCGAAGTCCTGATCTCCGAGCCGTGGTCGCACAAATTGCTGAGGCTCGATCCGCGCAACGGCGAGATGGTGGAAGTGCCGGTGGCTGCCCCGTTTCCGATCAACTCCGCGGGCATGGCGGACTTCGATCTGACGCCGGACGGATTTCTGTGGGCCAGCATGGGCGGTGGATTCGCCGCGGAAAAAATCGATCCAAAAACCGGGAAGACCGTTCAGAAATTTCCGATGAAGGTTCCCTTCAGCTATGACGGAATCGTTTCGCAGGACGGAAACTTCTGGGCCGGCGGCGCGATCTCCGGTACCTCCGGAAATTCCGCGGAGCTGCTCGATATCCGCACTGGGCAAATGTTGAACCTCGATTCCGGCGATAGCCGTTCGGCGGCGCGCCGCGGCGGATTCGATCCCTCGGGCAATGCCTGGTTTGGCGGCGAGAACGGCGCACTGGTGGAACTCGATGCTAAAGCGAAACGCATCCGCGAATTTTATCCGCCGGGCCCGGTGGAGCCGTACACGGATTTATATTCCGTGAAGCCGGACAAGAACGGTGAAGTCTGGGGCGGCGAACTGCACGGGCGGGAGTTCCTGAGGTACAACCCGAAGACCGGGCACTGGACCGAATACGCCATGCCTGAACCATATTCCCATTCCCGCGCCGTTTGGGTGGACCATACCACGAGTCCCACGACGGTCTGGTACGCCGACTACAGCACCGGCCGCATCGTGCGCATCCAGCCGATGGAGTAGGCGGCTGGCGGCCCGCGCTCGCCGAAGATGCGAAAAAGTTTTTGTAAACTTGTCCGGAAACCGGGTTGACCATCCCCGCTATGCGGAGGCTAAGAATGTCGAACAAGAACCATGTTCCAAATGTTCCGCAGATCTCAGAGGAGTCGGCCGAACCGGGATTGCGCGACGTCATCGAGCGCTCAAAGGTAACGAAGAGCCCGCCTCCGCAGTGGTACCGCACCATGGGCCAGAATCCGGAAGTGGCCAAGGCTTTCGCCGGCTACTGGGACATGCTGCATCGCGGCGGCACGGTGCCGCACGAAATCAAGGAGCTGGCGCGCATTCAAATCGCCCAGATCATCGGCTGCGAATTCTGCGCGCGGCAGATTTCTCCACTGGCGCCGTCCATCACTGAAGAAGAAAAGCGCAGCTGCGCCCTGCCCAACTGGGAGCACCCCGATCCGAAGACTCGCGCCGCGTTGCACTACGCGCGAACGCTGACCCTGGATGACGGCCGCGACGCCGAAGTGTACGCGGAACTCCGGAACTTCTACAGCAACGCGGAAATCATCGAGCTGTCTGCGTTCTTCTGCCTCACCGCCGGCGGAAACCGCATGGCCAAGAGTTGGAGCATTGAGGCGCACGGCGAAGTTCCAGCAATCGCGGCGGGCGCTATGTCCATTCATGGGAGCGCGGAGCCGCAGGCTTCCCATCAGGTGTCGCATACAAGCTAGATTCATGGGAAGACCCTCGACTTTGGTTTGCCTCCCACCTCTGCACGAAGGGCGAATCGGGTGTCGCGCCGCGACCCGGTTTGACCCGGCGCGTCTACCCCGCAAATCCGCCTGAAAAGGCAAAAAAAACGCATAAGTCCTTTCTCTGGGGTGAATTTGGTGAGTGTGCTTCCTTTGGACACTTGTGGACAAATAGGGAAATGCTTTTCCCGTCGCTGCGAGACGCCGCCAGCATTCGCGCTGGCTTCGAACCATCGTACCGATCGATTCTTACGTAATCCGCTCTTCTGTATAGAGTTAGCCCGAGCCCTGGCGGCGAGCCAGGTCTGGACCGACCTCTCCGCGGATGGCATGGCAATTGCCAGTTGGAGAGGGTGGAAATCCGCCGGGTTGTCATGGACGGACTTATAACGGCCGTCGATATTCACAGTTTCTAGGCCAAAAGGTATGATCCCTTGAGCCGGAAAAGCAGCGCACCCGAGCACAGCGACTTGCCGCCAACCTTCCAAGACCCGCCTAACGGAACTGGGGCCAACGAGCTGGTTAATTCAGCCAGCTCCGGCGATGCCGCCGAAGACCGTTCCAAGCTACTGGAATACTGGCGACGCCAATTGTCCGGCGAAGTGCCGCGGGTTTCCTTGCCCTATGACCGCGCGAGAACTTCCAGCGACACGCATTCCTCCGCGGTGGAACGCTTTGAGTTGCCCGCGAGCCTGGCCGAGGCGCTAAAGGCTCTGGGTGAGAAATCCGGCAATTCGCTCTACGTCACGCTGCTCGCCGGAGTTGCCGCGCTTTTGCAGCGCTACTCCGGGCAGGATGAAATGATCCTCGGCGCCTCGGCGAGCGGCGGCAATCCGCTGGCGCTGCGCTTGAACTTATCGGCCGATCCGAATTTTCTGGAGTTGCAGTCCCACGTGGGAGCCGCGCTGTCCGAGGCGCTGGCGCACGCGGGAATACCGTTCTCCGAGGTTGTACACGAAGTTCGTCCCGGGCGCGCCGCGGGCAGCAATCCCCTTTTCAACGTTTCGGTGTCGCAGCAAACTTCTTCATCGCCCGAAAATTATAGCGCGGCGGACGATCTGAATTTTTCATTCGAGGTTCGCGGTGAATTCGTGCGCGGCGCGATTGCCTATTCCGCTGACCTGTTCGATCGCACCACGATTTTGGAAATGATTCAGCACTGGTGGAATCTGCTCACGGGAGCGTGTGAGGATCCCGCCAGGCGCGTTTCCGAGCTGCGCATCCTCAGCCCGGGCGAACGAAATCGAATTTTGCGTGACTGGAACGATACGCGCGCGGATTACCCGAAGCAATGCGTCCACGAATTGTTTGAGCGCCAGGCGGCTAAAACCCCGGCTCTGACCGCGGTGATTTTTCAAGGCCGCACGCTGACCTACCAGGAGTTGAACGAGCGCGCCAATCAAGTGGCGCATTACCTTCGCAAGCGCGGCGTCGGCCCCGAAACGCTGGTCGGCGTTTGCCTGAATCGCACTCCGGAAATGGTGATCGGCCTTCTGGGAATCTGGAAGGCCGGCGGCGCGTACATTCCGCTCGACCCGACGTACCCGCAGGACCGGCTGTCCTTCATGATGAAGGATTCCGCGGCGAAATTCCTGCTGACCAGCAGCGAACTGCAGCGGCTCTTTCCCTCCGCCGGCGACAAGACCATCCTGATGGACGCGGACTGGAGCAACATCGCCAAAGAAAATTCCGCGAATCCCGCGCCGGGCGCCGCGCCCTCCAATCTGGCCTACGTGATGTACACGTCGGGCTCCACGGGCGAACCCAAGGGCGCGATGATTCTGCACAGCGGCCTGGCTAACTATCTAACCTGGGCGATTCGCAATTACGCGGTTGAAGAGGGCGGCTCGGTCCCGGTTCATTCCTCCATTTCTTTTGACCTCACCGTCACCAGCATGTATCCCGCGCTGCTGGCCGGCGGCAACATCGAACTATTGCCAGAAGACGTGGGCGCGCAGTCGCTGCTCGCGGCGCTGCGGCGCGGCGGCCGCAACCTTGTAAAGATCACGCCGGCGCATCTGGAATTGCTCAGCCAGACGATCAAGCCCAGCGAAGCCGCGGCGATGACCAAAGTGTTCGTGATCGGCGGAGAAAATCTGCTGGCGGAAAGCCTGCGCCTGTGGCGCGAATCGGCGCCGCAAACGCGGTTGATTAATGAGTACGGCCCCACGGAAACCGTGGTGGGCTGCTGCATTTACGAAGTGCGCGCCGAGGATCCGGGGACGGGTTCGGTGATCATCGGACGGCCCATCGCCAACACCCAGCTTTACATTCTGGATCGCCACAGAAATCCCGTGCCCGCCGGAGTCGCGGGAGAGCTGTACATCGGCGGAGACGGCGTGGCCCGCGGATATCTGAACCGTTCGGAGCTGACGGCGCAAAGATTTCTTCCCGATCCATTCTCGGGTGTCGAGGGCGCGCGCCTGTACAAGACCGGAGACCTGGCGCGGTATCGCAAGGACGGCAATCTGGAGTTTCTGGGCCGCATTGACAGCCAGGTAAAAGTTCGCGGTTACCGCATCGAGCTCGGAGAGATTGAAGCGGCACTGATGGAATGCGCCGGTGTGAAAATGTGCGCCGTGCTGGCTCGTGAAGATGAGCCGGGTGACAAGCAACTGGTCGGCTACGCTATTCCCGAGGATGGCAAGAAGCTGACGGCGGACGACCTGCGGCAATCCCTGCAATCCAAGCTGCCCAAGTACATGGTGCCGGCGCATTTTGTGCTGCTCGATTCTTTCCCGCTGACCACTAACGGAAAAGTCGATCGCAAAGCGTTGCCCGCCCCGGGAGTGCGGCGCGCGGAGAGCAGCGAAATTTCCGAAGCCGCAAAAGTCGAACCGGCGAACGGCAACGGCGTCGCCGCGCGCGACCGAGCTCGGCCGCAGACTGAGACCGAGAAAGCGCTGGTAGCGATCTGGACCGAGATTTTGAAGGTCGAAAATCCGGGCGTGAACGACGATTTCTTCGAGCTGGGCGGCCACTCGCTTCTGGCGATCAAGATTATTTCGCGCATTCGCGATGTGTTCGGCGCGGACCTGGCTACGCAAGCGCTGTTCGAGCACCCCACCATTGCTGGCCTCGCGGGCGTTTTGGCGGATTCCAGGGGCGGCGCCGGAAGCGCGCAGCACATCGAACGCCGCGCGCATTCGGGCGCGACGCCTCTTTCGTTTTCCCAGGAACAGTTGTGGTTCCTGAACCGCCTCGCCCCCGGAAGTCCCGTCTACAACGTGGTGGACGCCATCCGGTTCGAGGGCGCCTACAACGCTGGCGCGATGAAAAAAACGCTGGATGAACTGGTGCGCCGGCACGAAGTCCTGCGCACCGCGTTTTCCTATGGCGGCGGGCAGCCGCTGCAAACCGTGCTGCCGTCGGTCGGGATTGCGTTCAAGGAAATCGATCTCAGCACCTACTCCGGCGAGGATCGCGACCGCGAATGGAAGCGCGTGGTTCGCGAAGAGGGGCGCAAGCCTTTCGATCTCTCCGAAGTTCCGCTCTTTCGCGCGGCCCTCGTTCATCTTGGCAGCCTGGAACACAAGCTGCTGATCACCATTCACCACATCATCGCGGATGAATGGTCCATGGAAGTGATGCACGACGAAATCACGCAGCTCTACGCGGCATTTTCGCAGGGGCGTCCTTCGCCGCTGCCCGAATTGCCCATCCAGTATGCGGACTTCGCGGCCTGGCAGCGCGACTGGCTGAAGGGCGAGGCCTACGAGCGGCAGGAGTCTTACTGGAAAAAAGAATTGGCGGGAGCTCCGACGGTGCTGGAATTGCCGACCGACAAGCCGCGCCCTGCGATGCAAGGTTTTAACGGCGCGATTGAATCGTTCAAGCTGCCGAAGGATCTCTCCGAACAATTGAAGGCGCTCAGCCGCGAGCAGCAGGCCACGCTCTTCATGCTGCTCGAAGCTGGCTTCGCCACGCTGCTGCACCGCTACACTGGCCAGGAAGATATTCTGGTGGGTACTCCGATTTCTGGCCGCACGCGCAGCGAAACGGAAGGCTTGATCGGCTACTTCCTCAACACCGTCGTGCTGCGTTCGCAATTCAGCGATCGCATGAACTTCCACGCACTGCTGCAGCAAACGCGCGAACGCGCCGTGGGCGCCTACGCGCATCCCGATCTGCCTTTTGACCGCCTGGTCGCTGACCTCGCGCCCGAACGCGATCCCAGCCGCACGCCGGTCTTCCAGGTCATGTTCGTTCTCCACAATCCAGACGGAGTCTCGGAAGTGTCGCAGGCCGCGGGCAATCGCGATCTCTCGACAGGAACTTCAAAATTTGATCTGACGCTGGTGCTCTCGGAAACCACCGACGGACTCGAAGGAATGTTCGAATACAACACCGATTTGTTCGCCCCGGCGACCATCCGGCGGATGTGCGGGCATTACCAAAGGCTGTTGCAAGCGATCACCGATGATCCAGAACAGGGCATCTCCAAGCTGACCATGCTCACAAGCGCCGAGCGCAACCAGTTGCTCGTCGACTGGAACCAGACGGCCGCGGATTATCCAGGCATGGATCGCCCGCTGCACGAATTGTTTTCCGATCATGCGGCGCAATCCCCGGATACAGTGGCATTGGTGTCCGAAAATAAACGGCTGACCTATGGCGAGCTAAACCGGCGCGCCAACCAGCTGGCGCATCATCTGCAAGCGATGGGCGTCGGGCCGGAGACTCTGGTCGGGCTGTACATGGAACGCTCGCTCGAAATGATCGTGGGACTCCTCGGAATTCTGAAAGCGGGTGGCGCTTACGTTCCCATGGACCCCGCCTATCCGAAGGAGCGCATCGGATTTATTTTGGAGGATTCCAAGGCGCCGATCGTTCTCACCAAGCAGTCGGTGGTGAACGAGCTTCCGAGTTTCACCGGCAAGCCGGTGTGCCTCGACTCGGACTGGGCTCAAATCGCGGGGCAGCCCGAAGACAATCCGGTTTCCGGCGTGAAGTCCGAAAATCTGGCCTACGTTTTATTCACTTCCGGTTCCACCGGACGGCCAAAGGGTGTGGCGCTCGAACATCGCTGCGCGGTTTCGTTTGTCCAGTGGGGCAAACAGGTTTTCAGCGCACGCGAGCTGGAAGGCGTGCTGTTCTCGACTTCCATTTGTTTCGACCTGTCAGTGTTTGAGATGTTCGTGACGCTCTCGGCAGGCGGAAAAGTAATCATTGCTCCGGATGTGCTGCATCTTCCGAGCTTGCCCGCGAAGAACGAAATCACGCTGATCAATACCGTTCCTTCGGCGATTTCCGAATTGCTGCGCGTAAATGGCGTTCCGGATTCGGTGAAGACCATCAACCTCGCCGGAGAGCCGCTGTCCGATTCGCTGGCCGCGGAAATTTATGAGGCGACCAAAGTCGAGCGGGTCTACAACCTCTATGGCCCTACCGAGACCACCACGTATTCCACTTACACGCTGGTTCCGCGCGGGAGTCCGGTCACCGTCGGCAAGCCCATCGCCAATACTCAGGTCTATATCGTCGATTCCAATCGCAAGCCCGTGCCCATCGGCGTTCCGGGCGAAATGTTTATTGCCGGAGCAGGCGTGGCGCGCGGTTACTACGGGCGGCCTGACTTGACCAGCGAACGCTTCGTGCCCGATCCGTTCGGCGGCAAGCAGGGCGCGCGCATGTATCGGACCGGCGACGTTTGCAACTGGCTCCCTGACGGCGAAATTCGCTATGTGGGCCGCGCCGATCACCAGGTAAAGCTGCGCGGATTCCGCATCGAGCTGGGCGAAATTGAATCGGCGATGGAAAAGCATCCCGCGGTCCGCAAAGCCTTTGCCATGGTGCGCGAAGACAAGCCTGGGCTGAAGCGCCTGGTGGCCTACTACGAAACCAAGAAAGGCTCCACGCCCGCGGAGGCCAGCGAGCTGCGCGATGAATTGAAGAAGACGGTGCCCGAGTACATGGTGCCTTCGAGCTTCGTCGCGCTGGAGCGCCTGCCGCTGACGCCCAACGGAAAAATCGATCGCAAAGCGCTGCCCATTCCGGACGCGCCGCCCGTGGATGCGTTGGCCGATTCCGCCGCGCCGCGCGACGCCATCGAACAGATGCTTTGCCAGATCTGGGCGAAAGTGCTGAACGTGAAGCGCGTCGGGCTGCACGACAATTTCTTCGATCTTGGCGGGCACTCGCTTCTGGCGGTGCGCATCGTCGCAGAAGTGGAAAAGCTTTTTGGCACGCGCCTGCCGCTGGCGACGCTCCTGCAGGCTCCCACCGTCGCGCAACTTGCGGACATTCTGCGCAAGGAACACTGGACGCCGCCGTGGTCTTCGCTGGTTCCCATCCGGCCCGGAGGCTCGCGCCCGCCGCTCTTCCTGATGCATTCCCACGGCGGTAACGTGATCGAGTATTACGCGCTGGCCAACCAGTTGGACGCCGACCAACCGGTCTACGCCCTGCAGACCCGCGGCCTGGATGGCCGGATCGTGAAGGGTTTATCGATGGAGCAAATGGCGGCTTCTTACGTCGAGGAAATCCGGAGTTTCCAACCGGAAGGTCCGTACTACCTCGGGGGCTTCTGCCTCGGGGGCTCTCTGGCGCTGATCGCGGCTCAATTGCTGATCGCGGCAGGCGAGGAAGTTGCCCTGGTGGTGATGATTCAGACCACGCACCCGGATGCGATCCGGTTCCGGCCGGAAATTACCGGGATGCAACGCTTGCGATACTCGGCCGCCAAGCGCATTGACCTGGAAATGGAAAACCTCTCGCATCGCGGAGGCAGCTACATCGTGGATCGCTGCCGGCATCTATGGAATCGCGCCGGAGCCCGGGCCGCGATGCTGCTGGACCGCGTCTCCGAGCGGGAAAACCCGGACCCGTCCAAGCTGCCGATGAACTACATTCTCGAAGTTCTGGGCGTCGAACACGAGCGCGCCCTCCACCAGTACGTGCCGCGCCCGTATGCCGGAGACGTCATCCTGTTCCGCGCCACCAGGCAGCTGCAGGGACAGAATGTGGATGAAATCCTCGGCTGGAAAGGCGTGCTGACCGGGCACGTCGACGTTTGCGAAATTCCCGGCCACCAGCAGAACATGATGTCCCTGCCCAATGTCGTTCAACTCGGCAAGGAACTCACCATCCGCCTGAGAGCCGCGCAGGAGCAGCGCGAAGCTAAATCTCCGGTAGCGGTCCGCTAAAAAATTCCGCCGGCACGAAGAATTACGTTCGTTTTATTTACTTTACTATTATACGATTACGGCGAAACGCGCCGAACCTGCGCGGTATCCAGCCCGGAAGGAGGGACACGATGGCGGTGCAATTCAGTATTCTGATGCCGGTCTACAATATTCAAAAATATCTGCGCCAAACGGTCGATTCGCTCCTGTCTCAGGACTTCCGGGATTTTGAAGTCGTCATCGTGGACGACGGATCGACGGACGCAACTCCGCAGATCCTGGAATCGTATGGCGCGCAAATCCGGTTCTGCCGGCAGGCGAATACCGGGGCGGAATTCGCCAGGAACAAGGCGGCGTCCCTTGCCCAGGGCGAGTATCTGGTGATGATGGACCATGACGATGTCCTTCTACCGTGCGCGCTTTCCACCTACGACCGCATCATCCGCGCCTTCGGTTCGCCCGCGCTGATCATCGGGGCCATGGCCTACTTTCAGGACGGCCAGACCGTTCCGCCCGGAGCTCCGTCTCCGGGTCCCGTCAAGGTTCTGAAATATGAAAATTTTCTGGCGAAAGACGTGGAAGTCGGCATTACCAACAGCCGGATTGTGATCCGCAAATCGGTGTTCGACGCGATCGGCGGGTACGGAAACGGCGGCGAGCCGGCATTTCCGTCGGATGATTTCAACCTTATTTTCAAGGCGGGCGCCGACGGTCCCTGCATCGTCGTCCAGGAACCTACCACCGTGGTGCGCCGCATGCACGAAACAAACTTCGTTCGGGACGTCGGCGCGGTGATCGGCGGAATTTTCGGCTTGATTCGCTTCGACCGGCAGGGCCGGTACCCGGCGGGAAGCAGCCAGCGCCTCGGCCGCTACGCGATCATCGGCGGCTTCTCAGCGGTTTGGGCCCTCAATTACTGCTGGAGAAAGAAACACCGTTGGCAAGCCATCCGCATGCTTTTGGGAACGGCGCCGATGGTGGCCGTCGCGGTCTGGAGACGGTTTTTGAGGACCCTGCGAACACCCACGCAACCCATCTTTTTGCAGGATGAGCCCCAGCAAACTAAGTCTGTCCCGATGGCCTCCGTTTCAGGCGCCAAGAAGCGTCTGGCGGAAGAGTCCGCTTCCGAGTACGACGTCGAGGGCGGGACGTGGCAGCATTCATCGGAGAAACACGGATAGGTTTTGCGGAACGCGGCCTTCCAGGCAAATGTCATTGGGCGACGTCTTGACATGTGTCCCACATGTATTCATGCTTAGCGCATGCCAAAAATGATTCAAGTTCGCAATGTCCCTGACAACGTCCATCGCACCTTGAAGGCGCAGGCAGCCTTGGCCGGCATGTCGCTGTCAGACTTCTTGCTGGCAGAGATTCGGCACCTGGCCGAGCGGCCTACGATTGCGGAACTGCGCGAACGCGTGCGCCGGCGTACTCCCGTTGCAGTTCCTGTATCGTCGGCTCGGGCCGTCCGGCGGGAACGGGATGCACGGTGATCGTCCTCGATGCGTCCGCTGCCATCGAGTGGCTTCTTCAATCCCCGGCCGGAGTTCGGATCGATCGGCGTATCTTCGCCCGTTCGGAGTCTCTTCACGCACCGCATCTCCTGGATCTCGAAGTGGCTCAGGTCTTGCGGCGCTATGTGCGGGACAAGACGATTACCGCCCAGCGAGGGCAAGAAGCGCTCGACGATCTTGGCGACCTCCCGCTAAGCCGCTATCCGCATAATTTCCTGATTCCGCGGATCTGGGAACTGCGCGCGACGCTTACAGCCTATGACGCGGCATACGTGGCACTGGCCGAGTTGCTCGGCGCTCCTCTTTTATCCTGCGATGGCAAGATAGCAGCCGCGGCGGGACATTATGCCAAGGTGGAAGTGCTATAGGGTGCTGAAGCGTGCGGGCTGGCAAATCGAGCTGTAGGGCCCGTGGAAACCTTGCATGGACGAAATCCCACAGGCTGAAGCCTGTGCCACTAAATTGCCTGGCTCACATCGACCAGCCGATGAGCTCCAGCATAATTTCATTGGTGCCGGCATAAATGCGCTGCACGCGGCTGTCTGTCCAGATCCGCGCGATCGGATATTCGGTCATGTAGCCGTAGCCGCCGAAAAGCTGCACGCAATCGTCGACGATGCGGCACTGGGATTCGGTGAGCCAGTATTTGGCCATTGCGGCATCGGTCGGGTCGATCTGCCCGGCGATGAAGCGGGCGATGCAGTTGTCGATGAACACTCGCCCGACATGCGCTTCGGTCTTGCACTGCGCCAATTTGAAGCGCGTGTTTTGAAAATCGATGAGCGTCTGGCCAAACGCTTTGCGCTCCTTGGCGTACTTGATGGTCATGGCCACGGCGCGCTCCGCGGTGGCCACCGCGCCCACGCCGATCATTACGCGTTCGTAGCGCAATTGCTCCATCATCTGCGCCAGCCCGCCGCCTTCGGTGGTTCCCAGGAGGTTCGCGCACGGGACGCGCACATCATCGAAAAATAGCTCGCAGGTGTCGATCTCGTGCATGCCCACTTTTTGCAGCGAGCTGCCCACGCGGTACCCGGGAAGATTTTTGGTCTCGACGGCGATCATCGAGATGCCCTTGGAGGCCACGGCTTTGGTGTCCGTTTTCGCGGCCACGCAGACCAGGCTGGCATGAAAACCGTTGGTGATGAATGTCTTGGAACCGTTCAAAATATAATCGTCGCCGTCGCGCCGCGCGGTGGTCTTGATCGCCTGCAGGTCAGAGCCCGCGGAGGGTTCGGTCATGGCAATCGCGCCTACCAGCTCGCCCTCGGCCATCGCCGGTAGCCACTTTTTCTTTTGCGCTTCACTGCCGTAGTTCAGGATGTAGTGCGAGACGATGCTCTGCACCCCGCACCCGAAATTCATTCCTGCCTGCGCCAGCTCCTCCGTCACCACTGCCTGGTGTGCGAACGTTCCTCCCCCGCCGCCATACGCTTCCGGCACATCCGGAAGCAGCAGGCCGGTCTGGCCCGCCTTCTTCCAGGCTTCCGCGTCGGGGCGGTGCTGCTCGCGCCATTTTTCCTGGCTCGGCACGAATTCGTTCTGCAGGAACTCGCGAACGCTCTTGCGATACATCCGCAGTTCCTCATTCATCCATGGCGATTCGTAGTTAGACATAGGGAATTAGAATGTTATCGCAGCGAAAATGCCGCCGCCAGCGCCTCACGCTGGTATTGAGGATGGATGTTTCGTTTCGAGCATCGGCGGCACGCCCCCCAGTGGCACAGGCTTCAGCCTGTGGGGTTCCCTTGGAAGGCTCGGGCTGCGGGCATTCGCCAAGATCACATGAAAATCCACAGACTGAAGTCTGTGCCACTTGCGCCTGGCAATTCTCACAAAACTCACGCTCCCTTCCGGCTGATTTCCGGACTAGGATGCTCGGTGACAAATCGGCGCACCGCCGGAAGGGGAGAAACTTGCAGCCGGATTTCTCAGCGACACCGGAAACGCTCGGGAACGAGGTCCACGTCTGGACCGCCAGGCTGGACCGCGAAGCAGACGAGCTTCACGCTTTGGAAGCGACGCTTTCGCCGGACGAGCGAATCCGGGCGGACCTCTTCCATTTCGCGCGAGACCGCCGGCGATTCGTCGCGGCGCGCGGCGTGCTTCGTACTTTGCTCGGGAAACATCTCCGCCAAGCGCCTGCCGGCCTGGAATTTTCCTACGGACCCTACGGAAAACCTTCGCTCGCCGGAGCGAATGCGGCGAGCGGCCTGTCCTTTAACCTGGCGCACTCGGCGGAACTTGCCGTGTACGCGATTTCCCGCCAACGGAATCTCGGCATAGACGTTGAGCGGATCAAGCCGGAATCCGCGGGTGAGGACATCGCGCGCCGTTTTTTCTCGGCCCGCGAGGTGAGCGATCTTCAAACGCTGCCGCCCGAAGCGAGAATCGAAGCTTTTTTCAGTTGCTGGACGCGCAAGGAAGCGTACCTGAAAGCTACCGGAATGGGTTTGCAAACGCCGCTCGACAGCTTTTCCGTGAGCCTGCTGCCCGGAGAGTCGGCGCAGTTTCTCGCGGGAGTGGACGAGCGCTGGCACGTGGCAACCTTCGATCCGCCAGCAGGATACGCGGCCGCGGTGGTATATGACGGCGCGGCTTCGCCGGTCAAACTGCTCTCCGTCCCACTCGCTAGAAGGATTGTGCCGGGCCGGTTGTAAAATGCCGCGCCCGGAAAGCAAAATCAGCTACCATAGACCAGGGGCTGGGTCACACCACGACCCCTTACCTGGGTCATTCATTCGTCCCAATTCATATATAGCATTCGTTTTACGATTCAAGATTCGACGGCGGAGGAGCCATGCAGAAAGTGAACATCGGAATCATAGGAACGGGATGGTGCGGCGGTATTCGCGCGGTAACCTGCGCGGCAAGCCCGTATGTGAGCGAACTGCACATCGCTGAAATTGCGGAGGCGCGTTTGAAGGAAGTGGCGGACAAGACGCATCCGGTCACCGCCACCACCGATTACCGCGAGCTTTTGAAGAACGACCAGATCAACGCCATTATCATCTCCGCCACACCGGAAACCTTGCACTACCCGATGGCCAAGGAGACGCTGCTCGCGGGAAAACATCTGCTGCTCGAAAAGCCGATCGCGCTGACGCTGGCCGAAGCGGATGAACTAATCGATTTGGCGCGTTCCAAGTCCCTGCTCTTCACCATCGGATATTCCCAGCGCTTCAACCCAAAATTTGCTTACGTGAAACGCTCCATCGCCGACGGCACCATCGGCCAGCCTTCCAGCGCGCTGGTGAGCAGACACATCACCCGCAATTTGGGCAACAAGATTGGCGGCCGCATCAAGCTTTCGCCGGCGGCCATGGAGGCGACGCACGACATCGATTTCGTCCTGTGGTGTTTCGAGCCCCGCAAGCCGGTGCGCGTGTACGCGCAGATGGTCAACAAAATCATGCAGCCCACGCACGGAGTTCCAGACTGCGTCTGGATCGTGGTGACCCTGGATGACGGCAGCGTATTCACGATCGGCGCAGGCTGGGTGCTGCCGCCGGCATATCCGAATTTTTCCTCCACGTGGATCGAGATGGTCGGCAGCGAAGGCGCGATTATGGTGGATGATTCTCATCGCGATGTCAGTGTGAACACCATGAAGCGCGGCATCGAATTTCCTTTGTCCACCATGCCCGGTGAAAAAGTGGAGCACGTCTATGCCGGGCCGATGGAAGCGGAGACCATTCACTTTCTCGATTGCGTGGCCCACGGAAAACAGCCGATGGTCACGCCCGAGCACGCCCGCATGGTCATGCAGGTGTATCAGGCTGCAGACCAGTCCGCCGAGGAGAATCGCCCGATCGACATTGCCTGGCCCGCGGCGAGCGGCCGCGCTGGCGAAAATGACTTCGTCGGAGTTCGCTCGACGGAGCCCTCACGGACGCGGAAATAACCGGCTTCTGTTGTGTGTAGCGCCCGCCTTCAGGCGTGCATCCTCGACCCGGGCAGGTGCCCGCCTGAAGGCGGGCGCTACAGAACCCGGCAATCTCGTTCCAATTGTTTCGAGCAACGACAGGGGCAAGAATGCCGGACATGAATCGCACGTCCGCTTCAGCGACCGCCGCCACGCTGGAGAACCTCGACTCCAAACCCACCGCAACCCGCTGGCTCGTTCTGATTCTGATCAGCTTCATGTACCTGATCACCTACATGGATCGCAGCAACATTTCCGTCGCCCAGCCGGAAATTGCCAAACAGTTTGGACTGAGCAAGAGCGCCATGGGCCTGGTCCTCGCGGCGTTTACTTGGGCCTACGCTCTCGGCCAGATTCCCTCAGGCTGGCTTGGCGATCGCTTCGGTCCGAAGCGCGTGCTGGCCATCATCATGACGCTTTGGTCGGCGACGGCCGTCATGACGGGCGCGGCCTTCGGCTTCGCGTCGCTGTTCGGGGCGCGCTTCCTCCTGGGCCTCAGCGAGTCCGGAGCATTCCCGGTGGCAAGCCGCGGCATGCAACTGTGGTTTCCGCGCGTCGAGCGCGGGCGCATCCAGGGCACCACGCATTTCTTCAGCCGCTTCGCCGTGGCCGTCACGCCGTTCATTGCCGGGGGCATTCTGCTCGCGTTTGGCTGGCGCTCGATTTTCTACATCTTCGGGTCGCTCGGCATCCTCTGGGCGCTGGTGTTCAGCTTTTTCTACCGCAACCTTCCCGAGGAGCATAAAGGAGTGAATCGCGCCGAGTTGGCGCGCATCCGCGGCGTGAACCCGGACGGAACGATCAAAGCCCTCAGCGTCGCGCGGCCAGTCACTCCCTGGAAGAAAATTCTCCTCTCGCCCAACATGTGGTTCATCTCGCTCGGCTACTTCTGTTTTTTCTTCGGGACGAACTTCTACTTGACGTGGTACCCAACCTACCTGCGGGAGCATCTGCACATGTCCATCCGCTCGATGGGAATCTGGGGCTCCCTTCCGTTGTTCGCGGGGATGGCTGGGGACCTGATCGGCGGCGGGCTGTCCGATGCGATCTTCAAATCCACGGGCAACGCTCGATTGGCGCGCCGAATTGTCGCCGCTCCCGGCTTCGTGCTCGCCGCCGTTTTTGTGATTCCTGCCGCTATGACCGGGAGCCAGTTCCACTCCGTCGCCTGCCTCGCCGCATCTTTCTTTTTTCTCGAATGGGTGATCGGCCCAGCATGGGCCGTTCCCATGGATGTGGGCGGCCAGTTCAGCGGCACGGTCACCGGCGTAATGAACATGGTGGGTGCGCTCGGCGGCGCATCCACGGCCGTCGTTTACGGCAGTCTCTTCAACCGCGGCCTGTGGGTCGCGCCTTTTGTGGTGAGCGCCGCCGTTATGCTTGCCGGCGCGCTGATCTGGATCTTTCTGATCGATCCGGAAAAATCGGTGGTTTAAGTGGCACAGACTTCAGTCTGTGGGGTTTAGTTTTTGCAAGTACGAGGACCCCACAGACTGAAGTCTGTGCCATAGGATCTTGACCCTCGATTCGGCGAATGCTATTAAAAATGAGCAGGTTAGTGAAATGTTCCGACGGAAATCGCACCGAGATCAGAAGACGGGGGAAACGTTGATTATGCGGCGACGAATGGCTGCTGTAGCTCTATCGATTCTTGCGGTTCTTGCAATCGGCTGGAGGACGGCCACCAGCGCTGCGGCGGCAGAGAACGCGAAGGCAGAAGTCTTGAAAGTCGAGGACCTGAGAAATCAGGCGCTGCAAAGCGGCGACGCCGTGGCGCTCGGAAACATCTACTCGGATGATCTGGTCTATGCCAACGTTTCCGGAACGCTGCTCACCAAGGCGGAGCACCTGGCGGAATTCAAAGCGAGGACCCTGCATTTCGTGTCCTTCGCGCACGATAATGTCGAAGTCACCATGCACGGCGATAGCGCGATCCTGACCGGCATCAGCAAATCGGTGGTGGATTACCGCGGTGAAATCTCGCATAGCCAGCGGCGCTTCATGAACGTTTACGCCAAGAAGGATGGCCGCTGGCTGTGCGTCGCGCACTTCGAACAGAACATTCCCGGAACGGGCGAGAACCACTAATCGCGCTTCCAGCGCCGCTACGCCAGGGCTTTCAATCCGGCTCCGGCAACTTGCTCGTCTTCATGCGACTTCGCGCCGGAAACTCCGACGCCGCCCACGCACTCGCCCTGATGCATGATCGGCAATCCGCCCTGCACGGCCACCCGGCCCGGAAATGCCACTGTCGCCGGACGCTCCTTGACGATGTCTTCCAGAGTCTTGGTCGGCGTGCGCGTGGCGGCCGCCGTCTGTGCCTTGCAGGTGGCGATCAGCGCGCTTTGCGCCGGGGCTCCATCGATGCGTTCGAGTTGCACCAGGTATCCTCCGTCGTCCACCACGGCGACGGTCACGTTCCATTTGTTTTTCGCGGCCTCTGCTTTGCACGCGGCCACGATTTTGTTCGCATCTTCCAGCGTCAAACACACTTTATTGCGCACTGTTTCTCCTTTTTTCGAATGAGTTGCGGACCTATACGTATAACTGATGCCGGCCTACGGGTGGGCGCTACAAAAAGGGTCGCGGCGTGAACCGCGACCCTCGTGCATCCCTGCTAAACTTTTACGAAACAACTCCTACTTCGCTGCCGCCATGCTGTTGTTCGGCACGTTGCCTTCCGGCTTGAATGCGGTCAGGGTCGTCATTCGAATTCCCGAATACCAGAACGTTCCCTTGCCGTCTTCCTCGATCTTCGGCGGATACAGTCCACCGAGGCGCGTACCATTGGGTCCGGGATTTTCGCGGCCCATGATGTCCGGGAAGGGTTCCGGGAAATAAGTGTAGGTTTTGGTCTTCTGATCGAAGCGAGCCAGGACTCCATAGCTTCGGAGAGTCACCCAGATGTTGTCGTGCGAGTCGGCGTAGCATTCGTATCCGCCGCCGAGTTTGAAGGGGTCCTTGTACTCGGTGATCTTGCCGGTATCCGGATCGAGAACGCCGAGGGCCTGTCCAATATGCTCGGAGAACCATACCTTGCCCTTGGAATCAACGGTGGGGCGGCGCGGTCCTGAGGGCTGCGTCGGTGTCGCGTACACGGACCACTTGTCGGTCTTCGGATCGTAGCCGACAATCTTGTGCGAAGTCATGCCCACGGCCCAGACGCGGTCTTTCTGGTCGACGGTCATGCCGTAATAGTGCGCGTTGGTATCCGTCGGAGATGGATCCCATTCGGTGATCTTCTTGGTGACGGCGTCGAGCTTGCCGACTTTGCTGACTCCCTGCATTTCCGTGAACCACACGTTGCCCTTGGAATCGGAGCGAATCGTGTGCGGCGTGCTGCGAGTCGGCGTCGCGTAGTAGATGGCTTTGCCGGTTTCCGGATCCAACTCCGTGACACCGCTTTCATCGATGTCCGCTGTGTAGACGTGTCCGTCCTTGGCTTGCGTGATGCCGTGCGGGCCGAGCACGCGGTGCCCCTCATCCGGATTCGGGAGGACGAAAGTCTGGAAGCGCCCGGGATAGTCGATGCGGCTCCGATCCATCGCCTGCACCGAATCTGTGCCCATCTGGGCGACGTATACCGAGTTGGAAATCTTGCTCGGCCACACGTCATGTTCCGAATACTCAGATTTCGGCCCTTCCTTGACCGGCGGCAGGTCGTACTCGATATAGATGGCGCGCGACAACGCCGCTTCGTCAAGCTTCAGATCGTCGAGCTTGAAATCGCGCCGCTTCATGCCCGCCGGAAAAATCTTTGAAAAATACGCGGCGATTTCTTCGCGCTTCGCTTCCGGGATCGCCGCGGGATTTACCTGCGGCACGCCCGTATGGTTCACCGGGCTGGTGCCGTCCATGTTAAACATGCGGCTGACGGCGGCTCCCCAAACTTCCGGAGTCCGGCCCACTCCGCCGCCCATGCGCTGCCAGGGAATGTGTTCGAAGCCGTGGCAGCCCATGCAGTTTTGCATCAGGTAATCGCGAGTCGGGCCGGGCGGAAAGAGCGTATCGAAGTCCACGAGTTCGGAACGCAGATGATCCGGCCGCACCACTAGGGCGACGTCCGCCGTTTTCTTTTCCCCGGACTTTATTTCGACCGTGGGGCCATTGGAATCAAATCCATCCTGCAGCGCCGACATCTTATAAGTGCCCGGAGGCAAATTGTAGATCTGGTAGTGGCCCTTCTGGGTGAAGACGGTGTAGGTGATGCGGCGTTCCTCATCCCGCGCCCGGACGCGCACCGCGACCAGCGACGGGATATGGTTTCCCGAAGCTTCGCTCAGCGCGTAATCCCTGTTGGCTGTTACAGTTCCGGAGATTTCGGCGGTTGGCGCATCCTTGGACTGGGCCTTCCCGCTGGAGACCCAGAACAACAATCCGGCGGCAACCAAAGCTCCGGCGGACAGCAACACCCTCATCCGTGTGGCCATGACACCCTCTCTTCTGAATTTAACGCCTACGCCCTCTACCTGTTACGGCAGGATTGCATGCATATGGCTTTAATTATTCGTACACCACCAAACGGCTTTTCGTCAACCGGAAGAAAACGGCGGCGAGTTGGCGCGTCTGCGCTGGGCCCCCGCGGTTTCCGCCACCCAAACATCCTCCACAGTAAACAAAAGACGTGAGTTATGACCTGCCGCGCGCCAGGCTTGAGCGAGGGAAAAACCATATACTCAGAACTAAATGCCGTCATTAACAGGATGGGTAATGATTTCTGTAATCCCACGGGCGTTGGTCCAGTACGGCCAACATCTTTTACGCTTTTACGCATTTTGTAACGCCCGCCTTCAGGCGGGCATCTTCGGTAGGCCTCAAAATGTCCGCCTGAGGGCGAACGCTACAAAGCCGATCCTCGTCGCGTTCAGGCCTTAAGTTGCGCTTGGTCGCTTCGGGCATGTACAATTTTGTTTCAATTCACACGGAGCCGACATGATCCACACAGGACGCCATTTTCTTCAGATTCCAGGACCTACCAATGTGCCCGACCGGGTTTTGCGCGCGATGGACGCCCCGGTGATCGATCACCGCAGCGCGGAGTTCGCCGAACTCGGCAAGGAGGTTCTGGAAGGCACTCGCGCGGTATTCAAAACCGCGGGGCACGTGATCATGTATCCGGCTTCCGGAACGGGGGCGTGGGAAGCGGCCCTGGTCAACACCCTTTCGGCCGGCGATCGCGTCGTGCTGTTCGAAACCGGGCATTTTTCTTCCCTGTGGCGCAGCGTCGCTGAGAAGTTCGGCCTGCAGGTCGATTACGTGCCGGGCAACTGGCGCCGGGGAGCCAGCGCCGCGGACCTGGAAGCGCGCCTGGCCGCGGATCGCGGCCACGCGATCAAAGCGGTGATGGTGGTCCACAACGAGACTTCCACCGGAGTTACCAGCCGCATCCCGGAAATTCGCCGCGCGCTCGATTCCGCGAAACATCCGGCGCTCCTGCTCGTCGATACCATCTCTTCGCTGGCCTCCATCGATTATCGCCATGACGAGTGGGGAGTCGACGTCACCGTCGCCGGCTCGCAGAAGGGTCTGATGCTTCCTCCGGGCATGAGTTTTAATGCCATTTCGGAGAAGGCGCTTCGCGCCAGCGAGAGCGCCAAGCTGCCGCGCTCCTACTGGGACTGGCAGGAAATGCTGAAGCCCAATCGCAGCGGATTTTTTCCGTACACTCCGCCGACCAACCTGCTCTACGGCTTGCGAGAAGCCCTGCGCATCATGCAGGAGGAAGGTCTCGAAAATATTTTCCGCCGGCATGACCGCTATGCCGAAGCTACGCGCGCGGCGGTTCGCGCCTGGGGCTTGGAAATCGTTTGCGAAGAGCCGCGCGAATATTCCAGTTCGCTGACCGCGGTCTTCATGCCGCAGGGACACGATGCTGACAAGTTGCGGGCCGTAATTCTTGAGCATTTTGATATGTCGCTCGGCGCGGGCCTCGCCAAGCTCGCCGGAAAAGTCTTCCGCATCGGGCATCTTGGAGCGTTCAACGATTTGATGTTGGCAGGAACGCTTTGCGGCGTGGAGATGGGCTTGAAATTGGCAGGTGTGCCGCACAAGGAAGGCGGCGTGCTGGCGGCGCTGAATTCCTTGACTGAATCCCAGAAAAAGTCCGAGCCTGCGACGATGGCCCGGTGATGTGCGTAGGACAGGCTTCAGCCTGTCTGGTTTAGACTCGCGCCTGGCTGACATCTAAACCTGACAGGCTGAAGCCTGTCCTACTAGACCCTATCGATTCCCCGCAGCTACCGGCGTTGGCACAACGCCCACCGATGGTCCCGTCGTGCCGGAACCCCTATCGATCACTGACTGCTCCGGATCGATCCAGAACGCCCAGATCGCCGCGCCTATAAACAACAATCCCGCGGACACCGAAAATGGGGCGACCCACGAACCTCGCGACACCAGGTAGCCGAACACTGTGGGCGAGAGCGCGCCGACGAATTGGCCGCCCATGTTCATCATGCCGGAGACGGTGCCTGAAAATTCTCCGCCGACATCCATGGGTACAGCCCAGGCGGGGCCGATGGTCATTTCGAGGAAAAACATCGCGGCCGTCAGGCAGTAGACCGCCGTGTTTGGATTCGCGGACAACGCCGCGAACATGGTGCATGTTCCGCAGCCTACCATCGCTACGATAGCCACGGATCGCCGCGAAAATCTCAGGTTGTTCGTCTTCACCAGCAGCTTGTCGGTCAGCCAGCCGCCGAAGGCGTCACCCACCACGCCGGCGGCTAGCGGCATCGACGCAAATAATCCCGTTTTGATCAAAGTGAAGTGGCGATACTCGACCAGGTAGGACGGAAGCCACGAGAGAAAAAACCACAGCGAATAAATGTAGGCGGCATACGCGCACATCACCGCCCACATGTTGCCGTGTTTCAGCAGGACGCTCCATGGCACCTTCGGGCGCTTGGCGACATTGGCCTTTTTGATTTCGCCTTTTTCGTCGAGGCCGCGAATGCGCGCCAGTTCCGCGCGGCTCACGTGAGAATCTTCCTCCGGCATGTTGCGGTAGACGGTCGCATACAAAATCGACCACAGCAGGCTCAGACCGCCGATCACGTAAAACACCGAGCGCCAGCCGTAATGAATCATGATGCCCACGGCGATCGGCGGGCCAATCGCCGCGCCGAAGCGGCTGGCGGCGTGGCTGATACCCTGCACGAAGCCGCGTTCGTCGCGCGGATACCACATCTGCATGGCGCGTGTAGCGGTGGGAAACGCGCCGGCTTCGCCCACGCCCAGCATGAAGCGAATTCCCCAGAGGGAATAGAAGCCTGTCACCAGCGTGGTCAGAATGGCGATCACCGTGCGGTAGACCATGATGACGGACAGCACGCGCCGCGGTCCAAAGCGATCGCCCAGCCAGCCGCCCGGCACCTGGAACAGCGCATAGGACCAGATGAACGCGCTGAAGATCACGCCCATGGTGACTTTGCTGAAGCCGTATTCCTTGCTGATTAGCGTCGCGGTGTTGGCCAGGCTGACGCGATCCAGGTAGGTGATGAGGTACATCAAGCAGAGGAGAAGCAGCACCACCCAACGCACATGGCTTCGCCCGGACACTTCGTGCTTCTCCATTCCCGTTCCTCCATGACCCGCGGAAAATCTAAAATGAACGGTTTCCTGAGGGCTTTCCCAAGCTGCCCGCGCCGTCGCTATGATTGCAGTGTGTCACATATACACCGCCTCCGTCCCCGCCAGCAATCTTTTTTCGGCGGCTGGCGGCTCCCCCGGTTTTGTGGCGCCTGCCTTCGGGCTGGCATTCTGGCCTAGCGCGGATGCCCGCCTGAAAGGCGGGCGAAACACTCAACCCGTTCCGGTTTAGTCTGTAATCAATTCGATGGCTCCCACGTGTTTGGAGTCTTGCTACTTGCCATGCGCGGGCGCTCCGGTCAGAATATCAGGCTGCGCCAACCACAATATGGACACCGTACAGATTTCGGCACCGCTGCCTCTCAGCTCGCACGCGAAGCCTGTCGATTCCTTCGGCAAGGCCGCGGAACTTGAGAACGAACTCAAGCGAGCGGTGAAAGGCGAAGTGCGCTTCGATCGCGGGAGCCGCGCGCTGTATTCTTCCGACGGATCGAACTACCGGCAAATCCCCATCGGCCTGGTGGTGCCGCGCGACGATAACGACGTGATCGCCACCGTCGCGGCGTGCCGGAAATTCGGCGCTCCGGTCTTGCCGCGCGGAGCGGGCACCAGCCTCGCGGGGCAAACCTGCAACGTCGCCGTCATTCTGGATTTCACGAAGTACATGAACAAGATTCTGGAGATCGACGTTGCCGGGCAATTCGCGCGCGTGCAGCCGGGCGTGGTTCTGGACACGCTGCGCAACCGCGCGGAAAAAAATCAGCTGACGTTTGGCCCCGACCCGTCAACGCACAGCCGCTGCACACTCGGCGGCATGATCGGAAACAATTCCTGCGGCACCCATTCTCTGCTGGCGGGGAAAACGGTCGACAACGTCATCGAGCTGCGCATTCTGCTCTATGACGGCACGCAAATCACCGTGGGCGCGGTGAACGGCGAGGCGGAAGTCGATGCGATCATCGCGCAGGGTGGCCGCCGCGGCGAAATTTACGGCAAACTGCGCGGCATCCGCGACCAGTACGCCGACCTGATCCGCGCGAAGTATCCGAATATCCCGCGCCGCGTTTCCGGCTACAACCTGGATCAACTGCTTCCGGAGAATGGTTTCAACGTAGCCAAGTCGCTGGTCGGCACCGAAGGCACCTGCATGATCGTGCTGGAGGCCAAGCTGCGATTGATCGAGAGCCCGCAACACCGATCGCTTGTCTGCCTCGGCTATTCCGACACATTTTCGGCCGCCGATCACGTACCGGAAATTCTGCCGCTGAAGCCCATCGGCCTCGAAGGCTTTGAAGGCAGCATCGTCGACGGCCTGAAAAAGAAAAAAGCTCCCAACCTGGAACTCATTCCCGAAGGGCGCGGATTTCTGCTGGTGGAGTTCGGTTCCAACGATCCCGCTGAATCCGATGCCAAAGCGCGCCAGCTAATCGAGCAACTGAAAAGCGCGCCGGACGCCCCCAACATGCGGCTGTACACCAAGGCCGAAGCGCGCCACGTCTGGAAGCTGCGCGAGGCCGGTCCGCGCGCCGCCGCTGCCGCTCCGGGAATGCCGCCGGAGTGGGAAGGCTGGGACGACGCCGCGGTTCCGCCGGAGAGATTGGGGAACTACCTGCGCGATATTCGCGCGCTGCTGGACGAGTACAAGTATCACACTTCGTTCTACGGCCATTTCGGGCACGGCTGCATTCACATGCGCGTGAGTTTCGATTTGCAGAGCGAGCAGGGAATCCGCAATTACCGGGAGTTTGTGGAGCGCGCCGCGGACATCGTGGTGAGCTATGGCGGCTCGCTGTCCGGCGAACACGGCGACGGCCAGTCGCGCGCCGCATTGCTTCCCAAAATGTTCGGACCGGAATTGATCAAAGCCTTCGGCGAATTCAAGTCCGCGTGGGATCCGGACAACAAGATGAATCCCAACAAGGTGGTCAACGCCTATCAGCCCACCGAAAATCTGCGCCTGGGCGCGGATTACAAGCCCAACGATCCCAAAACTTATTTTCAGTTTCCCGATGACGATGGATCGTTCGCCAAGGCGACGCTGCGCTGCATCGGCCTCGGTGAGTGCCGCAAGCAAGACAGCGGCTCAATGTGCCCCAGCTACATGGTGACGCTCGAGGAAGAGCACAGCACGCGCGGCCGCGCCCACATGCTCTGGGAAGTTCTGCAGGGCGAAGTGGTGCATGACGGATGGAAGGACGAGCACGTCAAGAAAGCGCTGGACCTGTGCCTGGCGTGCAAGGCTTGCAAATCGGAATGCCCCACCAACGTCGACGTGGCCACCTACAAGGCCGAATTTCTGGCCCACTATTACGAAACGGCCAGCCGCCCGTGGAATGCTTACGCGTTCGGAATGATCGATCGCTGGGCGGAGCTGGGATCGAAAGTTCCGTGGCTCGCGAATTTTTTCAGCCAGGTGCCCGGCTTCCGCCAGATCACGCAGGCCATGCTGCACCTGGCTCCGCAGCGGCGCGCACCGAAACTGGCGCCATCGAAATTCCAGGATTGGATTCACAAGCGGCCGCTGCCACCGTGCGGCGGCGTGCTGTCCGATTCGCAAGAGAAGCCCGTAGCCCCTCCGAAAGTGATTTTGTGGGCGGACACGTTCAACAATTATTTTCATCCCGATACGGCCTGGGCGGCGTTCACCGTGCTGCGCGTCGCCGGCTTCGACGTAACCGTGCCGAAGGAGCATCTGTGCTGCGGGCGCCCGCTGTATGACTTCGGCTTCCTCGATAAAGCGAAGGAGTATCTGCAGAAAATCATGGCCGTGCTCGGTCCGCAAATCGACGCGGGCATTCCGATTGTGGTGCTGGAACCGAGCTGCGCCTCGGTGTTTCGCGACGAACTTCGCAACCTGTTTCCGCAGGATGCGCGCGCTGCGAAATTGCGCAGCCAGACATTTCTGTTGAGCGAGTTCCTGGAGCGCCACGCGCCGGACTTCAAGGCGCCGCAGCTTTCTGCCAAAGTGCTGCTGCACGGGCACTGCCATCAGAAATCGTTGATGGGGATGAGCGCCGAGGAATTGGTTCTGCGCAAGACCGGCGCGGATGTGCAGTCCATCGACTCCGGCTGCTGCGGCATGGCCGGTCCGTTCGGCTTCGAGAAAGAAAAATATGACGTGTCGGTGGCTGTCGGCGAGCGCGTGCTGCTGCCCGCGGTGCGTAAAACGCCCCAGGAGACGCTGATCGTTTCCGACGGATTCAGCTGCCGCGAGCAGATTGAGCAGCAAACGGGCCGCCGGGCGCTGCACCTGGCCGAGGCGCTGGAGCTCGGTTTGCGGAAGAAATAGGATGTGGCAGTGCAGTCGCAGGAACCGCACAGCGAAGAGCCGCTGTGCCACTCGAGGAGGCATGTGATGTTCAGTGAGAAGACGTTGCAGGGCAAGCTGGGGCTTCTGGCCGGCGCGGCGATCCTGTTGCTCGGTACCAGCCCGCTTCGGGCGCAGGTTCCGAAGTACGAAATTGATCCGACGTGGCCCAAGCCGCTGCCGGGACTCATGGTCACCGGCCGCGCCGGCGGAATCTGCGTGGACGCGCAGGACCACGTTTTTGAAGTGAACCGCGGCGACTTGCAGGACAAGGAAAAGCTGGTCGCCACGCCCGCGCCTCCCGTCCTCGAGTACGACTCCGACGGCAACCTGGTCAACACCTTTTCGGATTTCAAAACCGCTCCCAACTCGATCCACGGCTGCATTCTGGACAAAGACAACAACATTTACGTGGCCGGCAACGAGGATGCCGTGGTGCAGAAGTACACGCATGACGGCAGCAAGATGCTGCTGCAGATCGGCACCAAGGGCCTGTTTGACAGCTCCACCGGCCTGATTACCGGCATCGCCATGAATCGCAGCAAGACGCTGCTGAACAAGCCCGCGGACATTGCCGTCGATCCCGGCAACGGCGACATTTATATTGCCGACGGTTACGGCGATCACCGCATCGCGGTGTTTGACAAGGATGGAAAATTCCTGCGCCAGTTCGGCGAGCAGGCCAACAAGGAAGAATCCGCGGCCGGCGCAGGCGGCAAATTCATGGGCGTGGTGCATTGCGTGGTAATGGACAACGCCGGCCTCATCTACGTGTGCGACCGTCAGGGCAACCGCATCCAGGTATTCGACAAGATGGGCAATTTCAAGAAGAACATCTGGATTAAGGGCTATAAGGAAGAGACGCCGGATTCCTGGGGCACTGCGTGGTGGATGCGCTTCTCGCGCGATCCTCAACAAAAATACATGATCGTCGCCGACGGCCGCAACGAGCTGGTCCACATCATGGACCACGAAGGCAATGAACTGACGCGGTTCGGAAGGCCCGGGCATCAACTCGGCGAGTTTACTCACTGTCATACACTGGATGTCGATTCCAAGGGCAACATCTACGTGGCCGAGACGGATATCGGCCGGCGCATCGACAAGTTCAAGCTGGTGAAGTAAGCGCTTCATTCAGCCCCGGAGGGGCGGCACAGGCTTGTGTCGCCCCTCCGGGGCTTTAGCTTCTTGCCTTCGCATCTACCCACCGCTTGCGCGGTGGGCTACGTTCTTTCGTCCCTGGCGGGACTCGTTGAAAAGACTTGGCGCACGCTCCTGCCTTTGGCGTTCGGCGAGTCGGTGAGATTAAAACGGATCGCTCTACCGATTCCGCGGGCTACATATCGTTTCCCCGGAGGTTCGCGCCTACAGATTCCCGCCAAAAAGGCCTGTTCCACCCGTTCGAGATTAAACGCCGATTTAAAGCCAACTTTCAGGTTGGAAATCTACAATCGCGGTGATTCCTCTCGCAGTTTGGCGTGGCCACGGCACCTTGGTTGCAGTTCACGCTCCGTGGGCCAGCGCTCGGAGATTCAATTCGCGGTTTTCGGGAGTTGCACAATGA
>DATGJQ010000121.1:0-23467 GCA_035295105.1 Candidatus Acidiferrales bacterium
TCACCACCGTCGCGCGCTTCAATAATTCCTCAGAAATATATTTAATTCCGCCTGCATCGACCAGGTCGGTGACTCCGGAAGTGGATTTCATCACCGGATCGAGAACGACATTCGGCACGCCGGCGCGATCCAAAAATTCTCCGACCACCACGGCGTTGCCGCGATGCCCCAGCATGCCGATTTTGACGGCGGAAATTCTCATGTCTTCAAGCAGCGCGTCAAGCTGCGCGCGCAGTTCCGCGGCGGGAGTGTCGTGAACGGATTTCACGCCCTGCGTGGATTGCACGGTCATCGCGGTGATGGCCGCAACGCCGTAACAATTGTGCGCGGCGATGGTCTTGAGGTCGGCGGCGATGCCCGCGCCCGCGGAAGGATCGAAACCTGCGATCGTCAGCACGATCGGTGGAGCGACATTCACGTGATTGGACAATTCTTCGAGTCCCTCGGCGATAAAAATCGCCCACAGAAACGTGGACCGGCTGCGCTGAACAATCGCGCGAGCCGGCAATTCGAAATGTACGCGCGTGGATGCCCAGGCGCAACATCTTTTTTGGAGAGCGGCGCTTTGTCATGAAATAATTTCGCCATTGCCACGTTCCGCGAGTTCCGTTGGCAGTACGGTGCAAACCGTTTCGCAGCAGTTGGATCATGTCATGGATGAAATCATCGCTCCCGAGATCGTCACTCGCCGGATGATTCTTGAACCGCTGCGGGTCGATCACGCCGAGCTGTGCATGGATTGCCTCGTCGACGCGGACCTGTACACCTATGTTCCGCAAAACCCGCCGGCGAGTGTCAACGAATTGAAACTGCGATTCAGCGAATTGTTGCGGGGCAGCGGCACGCCCGACGAGAGCTGGCTGAATTGGTTTGGAAGGATGGCGTCTTCGGGCCAGTACGTCTGCTCGGTTCAAGCGACCGTCAGAAAATCCAGGCGCATGTCGTATCTTGCGTATCAAACGTTCGCGGCATTTCGGGGCCAGGGGTTTGCGAAGGAAGCGTGCGGCGCGGTCATCGGTTATTTGTCGAACTCGCATGGCACGAAATTATTTCGAGCGGAGATCGACTCGCGGAATATTCCGTCGCGCAGACTGGTGGAGTCACTGCAATTTCGCCAGGTGGCCTTCAAGGAGAAGGCGGACCGCTTTAAGGGATGCGACAGCGATGAATACGTTTATGAGCTCAGCACGGGATTGTAGCTCGCCTCTTTAGAGGCGAGGGTTTAGATGCCCGGAGGGCACGTCCCCGCCTCTGAAGAGGCGGGCTACAGCAGCGCCTACCGCGGTCGTTGTCGTTCAGAGCCGCTCAGGGGAACAGGCCGCGCACCAGCGTTGCGTCGGCGACCCGGCCCACCGCCAGGATGTAAGCCGCGGCGCGCGGGTACACGTGGAATTTGCGCATGGTTTCGTGCACATCATTGAAGGCGCGGCGCATCACAAATTCCAGCTTGGAATTCACTTCCTGCACCTGCCAGAAAAATCCCTGCAAATCCTGCGCCCACTCAAAATAGCTGACGGTAACGCCGCCGGCGTTGGCAAGAATGTCTGGAATGACGAACACGCCCTTGCGGGAAAGGATTTCATCGGCGTGCGGCGTGGTGGGACCGTTGCCGGCTTCGGCGATGATTTTCGCCTTGATCTGGTCGGCGTTGTGCAGCGTGATCACATTTTCCAGCGCCGCGGGAACCAGAATGTCGCACTTCAGCGCCAGCAATTCATCGTTGGAGATGCGCGACGCGCCGGGCATGCCCACCACCGTGCCGGAGCGTTCCTTGTAGCGCATGGCGCGCAGCGGGTCGATGCCGCGGGGATTGTGCACGCCGCCGCGGGAATCGCTGATGGCCACAATTTTTGCTTTTTTCTCGGCGAAAAGCCGCGCCACGGCCGAGCCGACATTGCCGAAGCCCTGAATCGCGACGGTGGCGCCGCGCAAATTTATTTTTTTCACCTTGCAGGCTTCCTCGACCACGTACAGAACTCCGCGGCCGGTTGCGTCGGTGCGTCCCTCAGAGCCACCAATCGAAACCGGCTTGCCGGTGACCACGCCGGGAGTGGCGTGCCCAACTGTCATGGCATAGGTGTCCATGATCCAGGCCATCGTTTGCGCGTCGGTATAAACGTCCGGCGCGGGAATGTCGACTTCGGGACCGATGATGGGCTGAATTTCCGCGGCGTAGCGGCGCGTCATGCGCTCCAGCTCGCCCTTGGACATGCGCTTCGGATCGCAGACGATTCCGCCCTTGGCGCCGCCGTAGGGAAGATTGACGGTCGCGGTTTTCCAGGTCATCCACGCCGCCAGCGCTTTGACTTCGTCCAACGTGACGTTGGGGTGGTAGCGCAGTCCGCCCTTGGCCGGTCCTCGCGAAACATTGTGCTGCACGCGAAATCCGGTAAAAACCTTGGTCTGCCCATTGTCCATTTTTACCGGGACAGATACTTCCAGGACGCGCTTCGGCGTTCGCAGGATCTGGCGCAGGCCCGGGTCGAGCTTCAGGTATTCCGCCGCCATGTCAAACTGAATCTGCGCGATGCGAAATGGATTCAGGTCTTCGCGCGGCGCCATCCGCGGAAGGATCGGCTGGGGCTGAGGGACCGTCTTCACCACCGTGGCCATGTATGTTTCTCTCCTTAAGAAGGGTTGCGACTAGAGCCTTGCCATTACGCACTCGCCGCGCGCTGCGAGGACCGCTGATACTTCGCGCGGCAGTCCGCGGAACAGAAGTGCAACACCTGGCCCGATTGCTCCAAAGGAAAAGAAATTTCAGATGAGACGTACGTGCCGCACCAAGGATCCCGATGCAAGGGAACCGCGGAGCGCGGCTCCTGCCGTTGAGGAACTGGTGCCGTTCCCGGTTTACCCAGAACTCGCGCGAGCAGCTTCCGCATCATCCAAGCCAGCCCGCGATTCACCCATCGATCGATTCGATCTTGTAAACTCACCCAGCCGTCGCTTTCCAGCGGCTCGTCATGCCCCAGCCTGCCGCGCGTGTTCTCCGGCCGCCGATTTCGAACTCCGGCTAAAGAACCAGGCGGGCCGAAGCCCCAAAATGATTGACTCCAGATACGGTAGCGCGAATGTTACCGCGCAATAAGCCGAGTGTAGTCAACCGGGAAAAGCGGTGTCAACCTAAGAACCGGGATATTTTGGGCGGCGATGCTTTGGGAGCACGCGCGGTGAAGACGGTGGCGGCTAGTCTTCCTGTAAGTCATTAACAATAAATAGGTTAGTATGGGACATTCGATGCCGTTCTACTATTCCAACGTGCGCCACTGGTGACATGTTTCATGCATTCAAAGGTTTAGCCGGGAACGCTGAAGCCCGTCCCGCCCGGTATGCGATCCGTTCCCAAATAGGACTGCAGTGCCTGGGGAATCTGCACCGATCCGTCCGCGTGCTGATAATTCTCGATGATGGCGAGCCAGGTGCGTCCGACGGCGAGGCCCGAACCGTTCAGAGTGTGGACGAATTCGCTCTTCCCGGTCTTGGGCTTGAAGCGGATTCCGGAGCGGCGCGCCTGGAACGCTTCGGTGTTGGAGCAGGAAGAAATTTCCATGAACTCATTGGCGGACGGCAGCCACACCTCGATGTCATAGGTTTTTGACGAAGCAAATCCCATGTCACCGGTGCAGAGCTGCACCACGCGGTGGTGCAAACCAAGTTTCTGAAGGAGAGCCTCGGCATTGGCGACCAGCGATTCCAGTTCATCATAGCTGCGATCGGGATGCGTGAACTTGAACATCTCAACTTTTTGGAACTGGTGCTGGCGTTTCAGTCCCCTCGTGTCCTTGCCGGCCGCGCCGGCTTCGGAGCGGAAGCAGGCTGTCCATGCGCACATTTTGATTGGCAGGAGATCGGCATCGACGGTTTCATCGCGATAGTAGCTGGTGAGTTCCGCTTCGGAGGTCGGCGTGAGCCAAAGGTCGGTGCCTTCGAGGTGGAACATGTCCGCCGCGAATTTCGGCAACTGCCCAACGCCGGTCAGCGTCTGGGAGTTCACAATGAAGGGCGGCAGAATTTCGGTGTAGCCATTGGCCGCGTGGGTATCGAGAAAAAATGCCGCCAGGGCGCGTTCGAGGCGCGCGCCAAGACCGCGATAGACGGCAAAGCGCGCGCCGGTAATTTTCACCGCGCGCTGGAAATCGAGAATTCCGGCGGCTTCGGCGATTTCCCAGTGCGGGCGCGGCTTGAAATCGAATTTCGGCGGAGCGCCCCAGCGGCGCACCTCGACATTCGCTGCGGCATCGTGTCCGACCGGCACGGAGCTGTGTGGGCGGTTCGGCACGGTCAGCATGAAGTCGGCGAGCCGCGCGTCCAGTTCGGAGATACGCTCGTCGGCGCGCTTGATTTCCTCGGAAACTTGCTTCATTTCCCCGAGCAGGGCGGAGGCATCCTGCCCGGCTTTTTTCAGGCGCGGAATCTCTTCGCTGGCCTTGTTGCGCTGGGCTTTCAGACGCTCGGCGGCGGTGATGCGCTCGCGGCGCTCCTGATCGATGGCGCGGAACGCGGCAAAATCGATGGCCACGCCGCGGTCGGCGGCCATTTTTTCAAATTCGGCGAGGTGTTCGCGAAAATATCCGAGATCATGCATGCGGAATAGGATACATGAAGAGCTGTGATTCGTGACTTGTGATTCGCAAGTTGTGCGAGGCGAGCTTGGGGGACCCCAGTATAAAGATGGAGAGCCCGGCGGCAGTTTCAAAACAGGAGGGGACGCCACCATCTGCGCCCAGCCCTTCCACTCTGGACTATTAACTCTTAACTTCGGCCTGCCCACTCCTCCTCTTTCGCCTCATTCCCGCCGTGCTAGCATCAAACTGGAGCTCCGATGGCAAACCGAGTGGAAACTGTGGAAGCATTTGCCAGGCCTGCCCGCCGCACGGCGCAGGCGTTCAAATATATCGGCTATCAGGTCGCCGGCCCGGTGGCCCGGCTGACGCTGCAACGCCCCGAGCACAATTTATTGAATGAGCAGATGCTGCGCGAGCTGGCGGACGGGATCGGCACGATCGCCGAAAACCGCGCGGTGAAGCTGATCGTTCTGGACGCAGGCGGAAAAGTTTTTTGCGCGGGCGTGGATATCGGCGAGTACACCGGGGAACGCGCGTTCTCGATGCTGGACGCGTTTCACTCGGCGTGCATCGCGATGGTGGAGGCGCCGCAGCCGGTTCTGGTGATCGTGGAGGGCGCGGCCATTGGAGGCGGCGCGGAACTGGTGGCCTATGGCGATCTGGTGGTGGCCACGCCGCGCGCACGGTTTGCGCTCCCGGAAATTACCATTGGAATGTTTCCGCCGCTGGCTTCGACCATGTTCCCTCATATCGTGGGCCCGAAGCGGGCGCTGGAACTGATCCTGACCGGCGAAGCGATTTCCGCGGAACGCGCGCGCGACCTCGGACTGGTGAATCGCCTGCTGCCGGAAGCCAAACTGCAGGACTCGGTGAACGAGCTCATTGGAAAAATTACCGGGCAATCCGGCGCGGTGCTGGGGATGGCCAAAAAAGCGGTGCTGGCCGGCATGGGAATGTCCCTGCGCGATTCGCTACGCAATTCCATGAACATTTTTCTGAATGAATTGTACCGCCTGGAGGATTCCCAGGAGGGCTTGCGCGCGCTGCTTGAAAAACGCAAACCGGAGTGGAAGAATCGTTAGGTGCGCATGCTGAACGCGTCTCCCCGCCGCGCGGGAGATCCGTATGGACGATCCGCAAAACATCCCTGAAGCAACTCCCCCGGAACAATCAGCCGATCCAGGTTCTGACGCCGCTGGTTTTGAGCCCGTGCCCGTCGCGGTTGCTTTTCCAAGCATTTCCGTGCCTGTGATTTCCGCGGGAATTATGGCCGCGCAGGCCGATCCAGCTGAACAAGCGCGGGCGGAACTTGCGGCTCGCGAAGAGGCTGCCTCGCGGCGGCGGGCATCGTTCCGGCACAACCTGCTCCTGCTGCTCGGACTTTCACTGTCCGCCTTCGTTCTGACGGCATGGATCCTCGTTCGCGTCGACGCTCCCTTCGGAATTTTCGCCAGCGGCCCGCAGGAAATCGTGCGGGCCCATCTTCGCGCGCTCGATCGCGGCGAATTGCGCCCGGCCTATGACATGCTTTCGCCGCGGTACCGCGGGCAGGTTTCCTTTGACACCTGGCACGAATTATTCATTACCCACTGGCGAATGTTTCACGCCGACGTGGTGCGAACGGAAACCACGTCGATCGGCGGCCCGGGCGTGACCCTGGAAATTTATCTTCACGGGGCGGATGACCGGGATTACCGCGCGCGCTTCACGCTGGTTCGCACGGATGGCCGCTGGTGGATCGACGATGTGCACTGGACGCAGGAGCCGGACGAGCGGGACTTTTCTCGAATTTAGACATTCATACGAGTGCGTTGGGGCGATTTCTAATCATCGAATTTCCATGATGTGCTCTAATTCGACTTTACGTTAGCGACGGGGTTGGATGCGCGAAGTTTTTCCGGGGCGCTCGGGCCGAAACGCAATGGACGTGGAGGAGAGCCGCATGAGCCTTTGCATCAGATTCCCATTCATTCTTGGTGTTTCAGTGATTTCCGCTCTAGTTGTGGGGCCGGCCTTCGCCAAAAGCCCGTGCGAGAATCTGGCCGCGCTCACTCTAGCCAACGCAACGATCGCATCCGCAACATCCGTTCCAGCCGGGCCGTACAAACCATCTTCTGAACCCCTTCAACCTCCCCCTCGCGCCGATCTTCCGGCGTTCTGCCGCGTCGTTGGAACCGCGAAGCCGACCAGCGATTCGGAAATCAAATTCGAGGTTTGGCTGCCGGCCTCCGGTTGGAATGGCAAATTTGAACAAGTCGGCAACGGCGGGTTCGCGGGCAACATTCCGGTGGCCGCGATGGTCGAGCCCCTGTTGCGCGGTTACGCCACCGCCGGAACCGACGATGGCCATGTGGGCGGAAGGGACGTAACGTGGGCCATCCGGCATCCCGAAAAAGTCATCGACTTCGGTTATCGAGCGGTACACGAAACATCCGTGCAGGCCAAAGCGATCATCCGCGAATTCTACGGCAAGGATCCTTCGCAGTCGTATTTTGTGGGGTGTTCGGATGGCGGACGCGAAGCGCTTATGGAGGCGCAACGCTTCCCGGCTGACTTTCGCGGAATCGTCGCCGGCGCTCCAGCCAACCACTGGACGCATCTGATGTTCAGGGGCCTGATGGACGAACGGGCCCTGGACGATGAGCCGGCGAGTTATATTCCGCACAGCAAGTTGCCAGTGCTGCAAAATGCGGCGCTCGCGGCCTGCGATGCGATCGACGGCGTCAAAGACGGCCTCATCCAGAATCCGAGGCTTTGCCGATTCAATCCTGCGGCCGTTCAATGCAAGGGCGCCGATGGTTCGGACTGTTTGACCGCTCCGCAGGTTGAGGCGGCAAGAAAAATTTACGGCCCGGTGAAAGACTCTCAAACTGGCGCGCAAATTTCCCCAGGATTCGCGCCTGGCACCGAAGCTGTACCAGACAATTGGCAGACCTGGATCACCGGGGCGGCCGCGGAGCAGTTCGCACTCGGCTCATTCTTCGCCAACGCTTTCTTCGCCGACATGGTGTTCGAGAATCCGCAATGGGATTTTCACACGCTCAACTTCGGAAGCGACGTCAAGCTCACGGACGATAAGCTTGCATCCATTCTTAATTCGACGGATGCGAATCTTCGGCCGTTCAAAGCGCGCGGCGGCAAACTCATCCAGTACCATGGCTGGGGAGACGCGGCCATCCCGCCGCAGGACAGCATCGACTACTTTGAAAGCGTGCAGTCGACCGTGGGGGCTGCGAAGGATTTCTATCGCCTCTTCATGGTGCCGGGGATGTCACACTGCAGCGGCGGCATCGGCGCAAACGTGTTCGGGAATCGGTTCGCGATCGAACAGCCAGACCCTACGCACGATGTCGTGATGGCGCTCGACGAGTGGGTCTTGCATGACGTTGCCCCGGATCGGATCATCGCTACGGGATTCGTTGACGGGCGCCAAGGCAATGCCGTCGCAATGACGCGGCCCCTTTGCCCCTACCCGCAGGACGCACACTACAAAGGCACGGGCGACACAAACAGCGCAGCCAGCTTCGTCTGCCGAGCTCCGGCAACCAAAGCAGCGAAGTAGCGCGCCGCCAGGGAATCCCTATTGTGCCGGCGCGCGCGGTTGACACAGCGTGCTGAGCACCATAGACTGCCACTCGACATTTAGAAGGTTTGGGATGTGGGGGAAGGCCGTGAAAATCGGCCACGGTCCCGCCACTGTGATCGGCGAAATCGCCGTAAGTCAGGACACCCTCCCAGATCGTCGCAGCCACCGCTCTTCGCGAGAAAGAGCGCGGCATGATCGGCCTCGTGTTTCTCGCGAGGCTTTTTTATTTTTTGGCATGAGAGAGATAGAACAAAGACAATGGGATTTGATTTCCAGTTGCGAGCGCCCTACAGGGTGAACTCGAAATCTGAAAGGCGCCGCTTCGCTGAGTTCTGCGCGGGGATCATCCTCCTTCTACTTATCTCCTGCCCGGCAAGCATCGCGGCGCAATCTGGTGCCACGCCCGCGAAAATTCCCGGCGGTCGCGAAGTCACGGACGAGCTGGGCCGCAAGCTGCGGCTTCCGCGGGAAGTGGATCGCGTCGTATCGCTCGCGCCGAACCTCACGGAAATTGTTTTCGCGCTGGGCGACGGAAATCATCTGGCGGGTGACACCGATTACTGTGACTATCCGCCGGAAGCGCTGCAGAAACCGCATGTGGGCGGAACGGTGAATCCGAATCTGGAAGAAGTTGCGGCGCTCATGCCCGAGGTGATCCTGGCCACTTCGATCAACCGGCGCGAAACCGTGAATGCGCTGGACCGCGTGGGATTGCCGGTGTTCATCACTGACCCGCACTCGGTGGACGAAATGATCGCCACGGTCGAGCACATCGGCAGCGCGCTGGCCGTTGAGAAATCGGCGGCGGCTCTGGCCGCGGGCCTGCGCGCGCGCCTCGCAGAGATTGACCGCCGGCTTGCCGGCAGCGCGCCGCGCCGGGTTCTGTTCGTGGTGTGGACCGATCCGCTGATTTCAGTGGGGCGTGACACGTTTATCGCGGACGCGCTGCGCCGCGCGGGCGGCCGCTCCGTGGTGGATACTTCCGCCGAGTGGCCGCACGTCAGCCTGGAGGAAATTGTCCGGTTGCAGCCGGAAGTTCTGGTCTTTGCCAGCGCGCATGCCGGAGAGACGCAGCGCGACATCGAGGCGCTGCGCGCGCGTCCGGGCTGGAAAAGTCTGGAAGCGATCGAACGCGGCAAGGTGGTGGTGGTGAGCGACGCCATCAATCGGCCCGCGCCGCGCATGGTCGACGCCGTCGAACAGTTGGCGCGCGCGCTTCATCCCGATGCATTCGCCGCGGCGCTTGCGCCGTCCGCGGATTCCGATTCAGCGAGATCCCATTCAAGCACGTCCGATTTGATCCGTTTCGAGTCGAGAACCGAAGAGGCCTGCGCATGCGACCGCTGACCGTCCGTCGATTGCTGTGGACCTGCGGCGGCCTCGCGCTCTTGCTGCTGGCGAGCGTTGTTCTGGCGCTGAAACTAGGCGCCGTGCCTGTCTCGGTGACCGACCTGGTGCTGGATCTTGGGCGCATCGCGATTGGCCGCGCCGATCAACTGCCGAGCGAATATCGCTTGATCGTTTTCGATTTGCGCCTGCCGCGGATTTTGCTGGGGATCTTGGTTGGCGCTGCGCTTTCTGTTGCGGGCGCCAGTTTCCAGGCGCTGCTGCGCAATCCGCTCGCGGACCCTTATGTTCTGGGTGTCTCCAGCGGCGCGGCGCTCGGCTCGATCCTGGCGCTGATCATCGCGCCGCGATTTGCGTTGATTACGCCGCTGGGGGCGCTGATCGGAGCCATCGCCACGATTGCGGGAGTTTATTTCCTGAGCCGGCGCGACGGCCAGCTCGACAGCACCACGCTGTTGCTCGCCGGGATCATTTGCGCCTCGTTTTTTTCCGCCATCATTTTATTTTTGATGACCACGCTTGCCGGTCGCGACTTGCGCGGCATGGCTTTCTGGCTGATGGGAGATCTATCGACGCCGGTGACGCCGGCCATACAGTGGATCTTTACGGTGGGTCTGGTCGTGGGCATCGGCGCGATTTACAGCACGTCCGCAGATCTGAACCTGATGCTCACGGGCGAGCGCGAAGCCATTCATCTGGGTGTCGATGTGACGCGCGTCAAACTGGTGGTGTATGTGTGCGCGTCGCTGCTCACTGCGCTGGCCGTTTCGGCGAGCGGCGCGATCGGCTATGTCGGCCTGCTGGTGCCGCACGTGGTGCGCCTGATTTTCGGATCGGATTACCGGCTGCTGATTCCGGCTTCGGCTTTGTGCGGCGCGATTGCCATCGTCCTGGCGGACACGCTGGCGCGCACCATCGTGTCGCCGACGGAATTGCCGGTGGGCGCCATGACCGCGATGGCCGGAGCTCCCGTGTTCATCTATTTGCTGCGGCGAGGGCTGCGATGAGCGCGCCAAACACTTTCGCGCGCGCGGCCGGAGCGGGCGAAGATCGCGCCGGGCAGGAGCGAACCCTGCGCCTGAATGTGGAGCAAGCCAGCTACGCGTACTCGTCGGGCGAACAATCCATTCCGACGTTTACGCTGGGCGCGACGAGTTTTCAGGCTCACGAACGCGAAATTGTAGCCATCCTCGGCCCCAACGCCAGCGGCAAATCGACGCTGCTGCGGCTCGTCACCGGAACGATCGCTCCGCTTTCCGGTCGCGTGCAACTGGACGGCGAGGAAACCAGCCGGCTCGATGTGCGTGCGCGCGCCCAGCGCATCGCCGTGGTGCACCAGGAAAGCCCGATCGTTTATCCGGCGCTGGCGGGAGATTTTGTGTTGCAGGGCCGCTATCCGTACGGGAAGGCGCTGCGCTTTGCGACTCGCGAAGACATTGAAATCGCGCGAAACGCTCTGGCACAGGTCGGTGCCGAGCATTTGTCGAAGCGCATGATTGGAGAACTTTCCGGCGGCGAGAAGCAGCGTGTAATTCTGGCGCGGGCGTTGGCGCAGAAGCCGCGGCTGATCCTCTTGGATGAGCCCACTTTGCATCTGGACATCGGCGCGCAAGTGGAATTGCTGGAGCGGCTGCGCCAGCTTGCGCAGGAGAACCGGTACACGGTGCTGATGGTGACGCACGAACTGGCTTTGGCGGCGGAGTTCGCGGACCAGGTGGTGCTGTTGCAGTCAGGACGCTGCTTGCGCGTTGGGACGCCGGCGGCGGTGTATCAGAGAGATTTGCTGGAGCAGGTCTTTGAGGCGCCGCTTGATGTGGAGATCGGCCCGGCGGGCCGGCCGCGCGTGAATTTGCGGGCGCGGCGTGGAGAAGAGATTACCTGACGCTCTTGTGCTGCAGGCACCTTATGGTGGCTGCGCAAGCTAAAGCGTGCGCCACAGGGAATGCCCACCTGAAGGTGGGCGCTACATTGGCGGCAACACTTTGTTCGATTTACGTTCACCCGGAGCGATGCGTCTTGCCGGCTTTGCCGGATGGCGCGACGCTCCGCGACTATAGCCGCAGACTCCGTGCCGGGAAGACGGTGAAAATCCGTCGCCGACGCGCGACTGTAAGGCGGGAGAAATTCCGCGCGCGCCACTGTCCTGAAAGTTCGAGGGCGGGAAGGCCGCGCGGCGAAGGTCCGCCGAGCCAGGAGACCGACGGAGTCCGCAACCGCGAAAGCCGGATTCGATCCCGGACACGCGGACAACCTTTACCTCCCGCGCGAGCCGGGAGAGGAGGCTCTTCATGCGTTTCTCCGTTGGTGTGTTGCTGCAGCGTTTTCTGGACATTGCGCGAGTTAAGTCCGATCCACTTCCTTCGTCGTTGCTGCTTGAAAATCCTGTGCCTTTATCGCGCGCGGCAAAAGGCGCACAGGCAAGAGTGCCTATGCTACTGGTGTTCGTTTTGGTCGTATCGCTTCTTGCGAGAAATTCCTTTGCTCAGGCCGGACTGGCGACGATTTCGGGCAGCGTTACCGACCCCGGAGGCGCGGTCATTCCCGGGGTGCGCGTAACCGCTACTCCGATTCCGGCTTCGGACGCGGCCGTCCAAACGGTGTCTGACAGCGACGGCCATTTTGCGGTGAAAGTTCATCCCGGCGGATATCGCGTGGTCGTTGCGCGCGATTCGTTTGCGCCGGTGGCGCAGGAAATCACGGTGGGCGCGGGGGAAGCGCGCGAGTTGCAGGTCCGGCTGGCGCTGGAGCCGCTCTCGTCGAAAGTGGTGGTCACCGCGCAGACGCTGCCGCTCGACGCGGAATCGTCGCCCGCGCCGGTTACGATTCTTACCCACGCGCAGATTGACCAGCGCGTCGCAATTTCGCTTCCCGATTTGCTCGAGACGCAGCCGGGATTCAGCATGGGGCGCACCGGGCCGGAGGGCGGTTCTGCTGCGTTGTTTCTTGACGGCGGCAACTCGAATTACACCAAGGTGCTGGTGGACGGCGCGCCGGTGAACTGGCCGGGAGGCCTGATCGACTTCTCCAACTTTACGGTCGATAACATCGACAAGATTGAAATCGTGCACGGAGCCGAAAGCGCGTTGTACGGATCGGACGCCATGGCCGGTGTCATCCAGATTTTCACCCATCGCGGAACGACGCGCGTTCCGGAATTCACGGCGTTCGCCGACGGCGGAAATTTCGATACCGGCCGCGGCGGCGCGGAACTCTCCGGATTGCTCGGACGCTTCGATTATTCCGCGGGATTTTCCGATCTGGAAACCGCGGGCCAGGGGCCGAACGACGCGTTTCGCAACCGCACGCTGTCCGGAAATTTCGGCTGGCGCTTCTCGGACGCCGCGCGCATCAGCCTGGGCCTGCGGGACAATGACAGCGAGGCCGGCACGCCAGGGCAGACGCTTCTGCAGCCCGCCAACCTCACGGATACCATATCGCTCCACAATTTCAGCGCCGGCCTTCATGCGGAATTTGAAACCGGCTCGCACTGGCGCCATCAGGTCAGCGCCAACGAACTTTATTTCCGCGAATTTAATTTCGATCCGTTCTTCTCCAGCGCTTTTCAATATAACCGGGCGGAATTTTTGAGCCAGTCTACCTACCTGGTGCGCAAGTTGGCGTTCACGGCCGGCTACGAGTACGAAGTGGAGAACGGCTACCTGAGCTCTGTTGGAGGGCATGCGGGGCGAAATAATCAGGCGGGCTATCTAGATGCGCGGTGGCAGCCGGTCGCGCGGTTGACTTTGAACGCCGGGGCGCGCGCCGAAGCCAACGCCGACTTTGGAACGCGGGTGGTTCCGCGGGCGGGCGCATCGTACGCTTTGCGCGTCGCGCAGGGCGCGTTCGGCGACACTCGGCTGCACGCCACCTACGGGCAGGGCATTGTCGAACCGCGATTCGATCAATCGTTCGGCGACGATCCCTGCTTTCCCGGCAATCCATCGCTTTCCCCGGAAGAGAGCCGGACGTTTCACGCCGGAGTGGAACAAAAACTGGCGAACGACCGCGTGCGTTTCACGGCGGATTATTTTGACAGCAGGTTTCACAACATCATCAGTTTCCTGAACGTTGCGCCTTCGCCGGCGTGTCTTGCGGTGGGCGCGCCGTTCGGAGCGGGCACATTTTTCAACACCGATCTGGCCCGGGCGCGCGGCGCCAATTTTACCGGCGAGGCTCGCTTCACGCGCTGGCTCAGCGGCAGCGCGAACTACAGCTACGATTCGACGCGCACGCTTTCCGCGCCCACCGATCCCGCCGATCTCGATCCCAACTACCTTCCGGGCAGCCGCCTGCTGCGCCGGCCGGTCAATTCCGGAAATCTGATGCTCAACGCAAATTACTGGCGCATGAACTGGAACCTCTCCGGATATTTCACTGGCAAGCGTTATGACTACAATTTCCCGGGCCAGATCACGGACCCGGGCTACGCGCTGATCAATCTCGCGGCGTCGTACAACATTGCGCGCGGCTTCAGCATTTACGGCCGCATCGCCAACCTGGCCAACAAACAGTACGAGGAGGTGTACGGTTTTCCGGCGCTGGGCCGCGAGTTCCGCATCGGCGTGAAGTACACCACGCGCCATGAGTGAAGCTCGCAAGCCGGACGACGTGCTCTTTTGCTGGAGCGGCGGAAAGGACAGCGCGATGGCGCTGCACGCGCTGCGCGAGCAGGGCGAGTGCCGCGTCACTGCGCTGCTGACCACCATTACCGACGCGTACGACCGGATCAGCATGCATGGAGTGCGCCGCGAGTTGCTGGAACGGCAGGCCGAGTCCATCGGCCTGCCGCTTCATTCCGTGCGGATTCCTCCACAATGCATCAACGCGACGTACGAAGCGCGGATGAAGGAAGCGCTTGAAGAACACTTCGCGCTGGGCGTGCGCAGCGTGGCGTTCGGCGATATTTTTCTGGAGGACCTGCGCCAGTATCGCGAGAAAAATCTGGCGCAGGCCGGCATGCAGGCAATCTTCCCGATCTGGAAGCGCGACACGCGCGAACTGGCGCGGGAATTTCTGCGGCTCGGATTCCGGGCCATCGCCGTGTGCATCGACCCGCGCGTTCTCGATGCGTCCTTCGCGGGACGCGAACTGGACGCAGCGTTTTTCGCGGACTTGCCGCCGGGAGTGGACCCGTGCGGCGAGAATGGCGAGTTCCACACGTTCGTCTTCGATGGCCCCATATTCCAATCGCCGATTTCCTGTCACGCGGGCGAGAAAGTAATGCGCGACGGTTTTTATTTTTGTGATTTATTGCCGGAGTGAGAGGAGCACCGCATGGCGCTGCAAAATGACAATGAGAATGGCAACGGAAGCTGGGTCCGTCCCCGAGCTTTGCTGGTGACCAGCATCGTTCTGGCGGCTGCAGTGCTGCGGATTGTTCCCCATCCCATGAACTTCGCGCCGATCGGCGCGCTGGCCCTGTTTGGCGGCGCGTACTTTTCGAGCAAAAAGGCGGCGTTCGCCGTACCGCTGCTCTCGCTCGTGGCCGGCGACGTGTTCACCGCATTTCACCGGTTGATGATCTATGTCTACGCAAGTTTTCTGGTGAGCGTGGCTATCGGGCTGTGGCTCCGCCGCAAGAAATCCGCGCCGCGCATCGGCGCCGCAACGCTGGCGGGGGCGATTCAATTTTTCCTGATCACCAATTTTGCGATGTGGGGGATGTCGATTGGCAGTTACCCCAAAACGGCTGTGGGTTTAATGCAGTGCTACGCCGCGGGAGTGCCTCTGTTCTGGAATACGCTGGCGGGAGATGCGTTTTACGTGGCGCTGCTCTTTGGATTCATGGCGCTGGCTGAAAAGCGGTTTCCGTCGCTGCGGGAATCGCACAATTTGCGCAGCGTTTGAGCGGGATCGAGTGGCACAGCGGCTTCTTCCCCTGAGCCCTTCGCAGCGGTTCAGGGCAAGAAGCCGCTGTGCCACTCCGAAGCGCTACTTCAGTTTCTCCGCGACTTTGGCAATTCCGGCATTGGCGCAGACTTCGTCCTTGTCGCCGCCGGGCGCGCCGCTCACGCCAATCGCTCCAATCACATCGCCGCCGACTTTAATCGGAACGCCGCCCGCCAGCATGATGGTGCCTTCCACGATCGGCGGAGGAGACATCGCGCCAAAGGCTTTGGCGGTTTCACCGGAAGTCCGGCGGAAAATCAACGCGGAGTAGGCCTTACGCCGGCTGATGTCCAGCGTGCCGAGACCGGCCCCATCGTCGCGAATCACCACTTTGATGTTGCCGCCGTTATCGAGAATCGTGGCGCTCACGCGATAGCCATCCGCGCGGCACTGCATGATGGCGGCCTGCGCCATGTACTGCGCCACGTCCATGGAAATCACTTTTTGCGTCAGCAACTCCTGCGAAAGGGCGGTCATCGAAAACGCGCCGGCGAGCACCAGCGCGGCAACCGCCAATACCGAAAATCGAATGTGGGACATTGAAAGTTCCTCCAGGCATCGACAAATCGATTCGAGCCGAATCGTACAGGCATCTTCAAACTCAAGTCAATCGAGACTCTCCGCCGGTTTCCGGGTCGCGCTGTATGCAGATTGATAATCTCCAGAACGCGAGCGATGATGAACCGCTTGGGGCCGCTCATATACCTCTTGCGCTGGTATTAATCTGGTGATACACAGCGGTTCAGAAGGAAGTCAGATCAGCAGGACAACGCCGTGAAGGGCACGAAGCCCGCTGGCGTGAAGCGAAGGAGAAACTGATCCCCATGCGTCACAAAGTTGCAATCCTTGCGGCCATTTTTCTCTCCGCTAGCATCATTCTAATCGCTGGATTCGCGGCCGCTGTTCCGGCCGCCCCCGATTCTTCCGGCTATCACATCGTCAAAAGAATTACCACAGGCGGCACGGAAGGCTGGGACTACATCACCATGGACAGCGAAGCCCGGCTGGCCTACATCGGCCGGGAAAATCACGTGGACGTTGTAAACGTGGATACCGGCAAAGTGGTTGGCAAAGTTGCTGGCCTTGAAGGCACTTCCGGTTTGTTGCCGCTTCCTGAATTCGGCCGGGGCTACGCGATGAACGGCGACGCGGGCTCCGTGGTCATCGTGGACTTGAAGACGCTGGCAAAAATCGGAACCGTGAAGGCCGGGAAGGATCCGGATTCATTCACGTACGATCCGGTCACCAAGCGCGTCTTCGTTATGAACAGCAGCAGCGCCAACGCGACGGCCATCAACGCCAAGGAGGGCACGGTCGCTGGAACGGTGGCGCTCGGCGGGCAGCCGGAAGCGGCAGTGTCCGACGGCAAGGGCAAGGTGTACGTCAATCTCACGGACAAGGATGAAATCGCCGAAGTCGACGCGGAAACCATGAAAGTGACGCACCACTGGCCGCTGGCTCCGGGCACCGGCCCATCCGGGTTGGCCATGGACCGCAAGAACCGCCGTCTCTTTTCGGCGTGCGATAACCAGAAAATGATCGTCATGAACGCCGACACGGGGAAGGTGGTCGCGGCGCTGCGCACCGGCGCGGGAACGGACGGCGCGGGATTCGACCCGGAGAGCGGGAACGCATTTGCCTCCGCCGGCGGAGCGGGAACGCTGACCATCATTCACGAAGATTCGCCGGAAAGTTTCAAGGTGCTGGAAGAGATGGACACCCAATCGGGCGCGCGCACGATGACCGTGGATTCCAAGACGCACAATGTGCTGGTGGTCACTGCGCGGCACGGCCACGGCGCGACTCACAATCTGGTCTTGCCGGACACGTTCGTCGTGCTGGTCATTGGGAAATGACCGTGCGCGAGTAGGCTGAACGTGAGTCAATCTCCGGATCAAGCTCCGGATCAAAGAACATCAAGTAGGTCCAACGCCAGGAAGTGGAAATACTTTTCCCCAGGGCCTCTGCGTTAAACGCCATCTCTCCCGCACGAACCGGCTTTTAACGCAGAGGACGCACTTCGCCAGCCTGTTCCCCAGTTCCTATCCTCATTTTGTACTTCCGTACAGTAGTTCCAGGCGGCGCGCACGCGCATAGTTCCCCAAGACGAGCCGGTGCGGGAACGCCGCCCGCTCGTTCTCCATTCCTATGCACATGCTGAAGAACTTCACCTTCCGGCGATCCATGCCCGTTATTTTTATTCTGGCAACTGCAGTGATGTCCGGATGCACCGGCACGACAAAGAACTCCCCGGCTTCCAATTCAAATCCTGGAAATTCCGGCAACCCGCCTTCGGGATCGGGCGTGACGGTCATGATTTCTCCCGCCACTGCCAACGTGCGGGCCGGAGCGACGCAATCGTTCAGCGCCACGGTTTCGGGAAACTCGAATACCGCTGTTACCTGGCAGGTGAACGGCGTGGCGAACGGCAGCGCCGCCACCGGCACGATCAACTCCTCGGGCGCGTACACCGCGCCGGCCACGATTCCCAGCTCCAACACTGTGACGATTAGCGCCGTAAGCATGGCCGATGCCAACGCCACCGGCAGCAGCGACGTCACTTTGCAGAATCCGGTGCCGGTACTCGCCGGAATCGCGCCGGCCTCGGTTCCCGCCGGCGCCTTCGCGATTACGGTAAACGGTGGCGGATTTGTCGGCGGCGCGGAGGTGCTCCTCGCAGGCGCGCCGCTGGCAACAACTTTTGTGTCCGCGACCCAACTGACCGCGACCGGCACGCAAGCATCGGCGGGATCCTTCGCCGTTGCGGTGATGAATCCCAATCCCGGAAGCGCCACTTCGGCCTCGCAAACTCTGCAGGTCACCTCGACCACCGGGGGAGGCAACCCGCCGCCCAGTTGCAGCGCGATGGGCCTGGGGCAGAGCGCCAGCCTCAATGGATTTGTGCCGTTTCCCACGGACAATCTGTGGAACAAAGATATTTCTTCCGCGCCGGTCGATCCAAATTCCAGCGCGATCATTAATTTCATCGGCGCGGGAATCGGCCTGCATCCGGATTTCGGCGCAGGACTGTACAACGGCTCAAGCATCGGCATTCCTTATCTGGTGGTGGGATCTCAGCAGGGAATGTTGCCCGTGGTTTTCACAGCGTATGGAAGTGAGAGCGATCCCGGGCCGATGCCGATTCCCGTGAACGCGGAGATTGAAGGATATCCGGCGCCGGGAATCGGCGACCGTCACGTCCTGGTGCTCGACAATAACAACTGCTGGCTCTACGAACTGTACAATTCCTCTGCGAACGCCGCCAGCTGGAACGCGGATTCCGCCGCCGTGTGGGATTTGACCACCGACGAACAGCGCCCCTACACCTGGACATCCGCCGACGCAGCGGGCTTGCCGATTTTCCCGGGACTTGCACGCTACGATGAAGTAGCGTCAGGCCACATCAATCATGCGCTGCGTTTCACGTTGCAATCGAGCCGCGCGGCATTCGTGCCGCCCGCTTCGCACTGGGCCGCGAATTCGTCGAACGCCAACGCGGCGCCCATGGGCATGCGCCTGCGCCTGAAGTCCAGCTTCGATATTTCGTCATTTTCCGCCGCCAACCAGGTGATTCTCACGGCGTTAAAAAAATACGGAATGATCATGGCCGACAATGGATCTTCGATGTACATCAGCGGCGCGCCCAACGATAGCTGGAACAACAGCGACCTGCACAATCTGGGAAGCGTCACCGCGTCGGATTTTGAGGTTGTCCAGATGAACCCAGTTTACACGGCGTCAAGTGTTCCGTCGGGAGCGAGTCCGGCCATCAGCAGTTTCACGGCCGGCGCGCAATCGGTTTCAGCGGGCGCGCCGGTAACATTGAACTGGACTGTCAGCGGGGCATCCTACCTGATCGTCTCGCCGGACGTGGGAGCCGTGCGCGGCACAAACATCATCGTTTCGCCGACGCAATCGACCACGTACACGCTGTACGCCGCCAACGCGTTCGGCCGGACCACGGCGACCGTCAGCATAACTGTTCACTGAGGATTGGTGCATTTCTTGCGGCGCAGTCTTCACAGCCCATGGACAGACTGCTGCATTTTGTCATTCTGAGCGAAGCGAAGAATCTCTCTTCGATTTAAGTCCGGGTGCTGGTTCCACCTTCAGTGCGTCATCGCATAAATCACGTAATTGACGCCCAGCCGCATGCCCAGGTCGGAAAACTTCTGCGGATAACTCGGAACGTTGGACCACTCCCACGAATCGCCAATATCGGAATTGAAAGAAATCGCCACCATCACTCGCCCATGGTCGTCGTAAATTCCGCGCCAGTGCGCATCCTTGCCGTCGAGCTTGTAGCCCGTGCGCAGGTGTTCGGCTCCCGTGACGCGGTACCGGTCGTCCAGGTCGAACATGGTGTGGAAAATTGGATCGTTGTTGGGAATTTCCACGATGGGACGGTCCGGAAACGCCTTTTTGATGCGCTCTTCAAACACCTGCCACTCGACGGTTCCGTGGAAATCGTCAGCCATGAAAAATCCGCCGCGCAGCAGATAATCGCGCAGCTTCAGCATCTGCTGATCGGTGGGTCCCCATTCGCCCACCTGCACCGCATATAAAAATGGCCAGTTGTAAACTTCGTCGCCGTTATCCAGATTCACGCACTCTTCGACCGAGCGCGTGTGAATGCGCGTCAGCCGGCGAACGGCCTGTGAGAAGGCGCGGTCAGCCGGCGGGTAATCCTGCGTCCAGAGCGAAAGTCCCAGTCGCCAGTCTCCGTCAAAGCGTCCGCGATAGCCGTCATTCCATCCCGGCGGATACATCATTCGCGCAAAGGCGAATTCAGTTTTTTCCTGATAATCAGGCGGGAGTGAAGCGACGCCGTATTCGACGGAGGGATATTCGCGGAACGGCGCCTGATAGGCGTAAGCGACTCCCGCCAGAGCGAACGCACAGCCGAGCAGCCACCAGGCCTTCACAAGTCGCATCGCCGGTTCCCTGAGGCGAGGATAACACGGGTGCGCGTGCCGAGGCACCTAGGTCAAGCGTAGCGCCCGCCTTCAGGCGGGCAGTTTCAGACGTAGTACAACCAACTCACTCGATTACCGCCCATGCTTCGCACTGCACCACCATCGCTCCCGCGAAGTGCTCATAAAACATGGTGTGGCGCGCCGGCCGTGATTCGGGATCGGGAAACATTGCCATCCATTCCTTGTTCACCTCGGCGCGAATCTCCGGCCGCTGGATCCACACGGTCACGCGGATCACATCCTCAGGCGTAGCTCCCGCGGCAGCGAGAACCGTGCGCAAATTTGCAAACATGTGGGCGCATTGCGCCCTGACGTCTTCCGGCATCTTGCCGGTGCTCGTGTCCGTTCCGGACACGCCGCCGGTGGCCACCACGTTTCCGATGCGCGAAACGGCGGGAATCGGATTGCCGTGCCCCAATCCCTCCACGTCGAACGATTTTCTTTTATTCATTTTTTACTCATCTTCTTTTAGCAGCGGCCGTGCGTTTCACTTTGCGCGAAGCCGGTCGCCGTGCTTTCCGGCCGCGAACGCGATGGGAATTCGGATGGATGAACAAAAGCCGCGCTATTATCATGTCAAAAATCGCTCCAAGGCAAACGCGCGCCAATTAATTCCCCAGAGGCTGAAGAATTCGCGCCTCCCATTCCTGCTAACGGAGTTATACTCCGCCGATCCGTCATTACCTTGGGAACTAACTTTGTGCGATGAAATTCGCGGGAGGACGATATGAAACTTAAAATCGCGGGATTGGCCTTCGGGTGCGCCATGGTGCTGGCTGGCGCGGCGCAAGCGCAAAATGTGCCGCAACAATTCGTCGTCAGCGGCAAAGCCGCCGAGCAGATCCAGGATTTCACAACCATAAATCTCGCCACCGCCGAGCACATCGCCACCGCGTGCGAAAAAGCAGCCACCGAACAGGGCGTGCAGATCAGCATCATGGTCCTCGATCACGAGGGCAATCACGTCTACATGGATCGCATGGACGGTCAGGGCTACCTGAACGTGATCACCGCGGATATGAAAGCGCGCACCGCGCTGCGGGAACGCGGGCCGAGCAAGATCGTTATGAACGGCGCGCTCCAGGATCCGCCGGAGGAATTCACGGACATTCAGATGGGCATGTTTGCGAATTCCGGCGGCCTTCCCATCGTGGTCAATAAACAGATGATTGGTGTGGTCGGCGTGGGCGGTTCGGCGCCGCACCCGCCGGTGTGGAGCGACGAGATTTGCGGGCACAAGGCGCTGGTCGAAGTGTTCGGCGCATCGGTACCCCCGCTGGTGGAGGATCTTCCGTCGCGTCAAGGCGGCAATCGCGGAGGCGCGCCGGTGGCAAAATTCGCCGCCGCGGCGCCGCCCAAAACGACTCTGAACGCCGAGTACGTAGTTGGCGGCAAAGGCGCCGCGAATGTTTTTGACGCCAACCAAATCTCGCTGGCGGCGGCCAAAAAAATCGCGCGTGTCTGCCGCGATTGGGCGGCGTCCAAAGGCGCCGCGATGTCCATGTACGTGATCGACAACGCCGGCGAATTCGTGCACGTGGAGCGAATGGACGGCGCAGTCTCCAACTACATGCGCAGCGCCTTCCTGAAAGCGGACACCGCGCTGAAAACCCGCCAGCCGACCTCCATCCGCGAAGCGCAGCTTAAGAACGATCCCGGAGGAGTCCCGCGTTCGGCCGTCTTCTTCAATCTCTACGGAGTTTCCGGTGGGCTCCCGATCGTGGTGGACGGCCAGATGATCGGCGCCCTTGGCGTGGCCGGCGTTGCAGGAGGGGCCGATGAGGCCTGCGCGATCGAAGGGCTGAAGGCCGAATTCGGCGATCATGTAACGCTGCCGGTCTATCCCGCCGCGTCCGCAGCGGCGCAGTAATCGGCAATCAAATTTTCCTTGGGGCTCAGGAGTACGGATGGCTTCCATCGTCGCGGGGATCGGTGCGTCACATTCCATCATGCTGATGGCCAGGCTCGAAGACTGGCCGAAATTCGCCCAGGTCGACAAGGAGCGCGCCAAGTTTTATTTCGACAAAGCGGGAAATCCTACGAGCTATGAAGCGCTGCTGACGATGGCTCCCTCGGGGCTCGATGAGATCCTGCTGCCGGAAGCCACGCGTGCCCGCTATGAACGTTGCCAGGTGGGCCTCGCCAAATTGCGCCACGCGCTTGGCCGCATTGAGCCGGACGCGATTGTGATTATCGGAGATGATCAGAAAGAAATGCTGCTCGATGACAATCTCCCCGCGTTTCTGATTTATTGGGGCAAGGAAATTGTCAACCGCCCGACGACCCGCACCGAACCCTGGGACTGGTACACCGACGCGCGCCGCCGCTATTACGAGCCGGCGGCCAAGGCGTTTCCCGTGGCGTCCGATCTGGGAGAACACCTGGTCCGCGCCTTGATGGCGGAAAATTTCGACGTCGCGCAATCCACGCGCCAGCCCGAGCATGTCGGTGAGGGCGAAGGCCACGCGTTCGCCTTTCCGCGCGAAGTGCTCATGCCCGACAAATCCCTGCCGATCGTGCCGGTGTGCATCAACGCGTACTATCCGCCGAACCAGCCTTCGGCGCAGCGCTGCTACGACTTCGGGCGCGCCCTCGCGTCCGCGGTAAAATCCTGGCCGAAGAGCGCGCGCGTCGCGTTCATCGCCACCGGCGGCCTGAGCCATTTTTGCCTGGACGAAGATTTCGACCGCAACCTGATCGCCGCGATGCAACAAAAAGACCCACATGCCATCGCGGCGGTTCCGCCGGCAAAATTGAAATCCGGCAGCGGAGAAATCCGCAACTGGATCGCTCTAGCAGGCGCGATGGAATCCTTGAATTTGAATTGGTCGGACTACGTTCCGTGCTATCGCTCGCCGGCGGGAACTGGCACGGGCATTGCCTTTGCCATTTGGGAATAAACAGACATCGCCCAAGGTTCCGATTTCACTTTTGAGCAATCGAGTTGAGCGCAACGGTTAAAGTGGCACAGACTTTTTACCCTGAGCCTTGATGAAGGGCAGTCTGTGGATTTCCAACTGATCTTGTCGAGCATTCTAATCTTGGTTTGATTGATCTGAATTGGTCTGAGGCGATTTTGAGTTGCATCGTAGCTGGCACCG
>DATGJQ010000122.1:0-58223 GCA_035295105.1 Candidatus Acidiferrales bacterium
CACGGGCATGTGATCGCCCATCGCCAGAACGTCTCCCGCGGCGTCGAATACGGCGCACGAATAGTCACGCCGCTCCTTGATGTTCGCGGAGAACGCGGAACGCCGCAGCGCCGCGCCCATTTCTTCCGCCACGGAATGAAATAGGTTTTTGAAAATCTCGAGACGCGTCGGGTCAACTTTCATCGGTTTCATCGGCGCGGCTCCAGAATCAGGTTTCCGTTGCGGTCGACGCGGCCGGACCACCCCGGCGGGATGACAGTCGTGGCGCTGTATTCGGTGACGATTGCGGGACCCGGGATGCGGTTTCCGGCGCGCAGGCGGGAACGGTCATAAACTGCGGTCCGGTGCGGGCGATCGCGGAACCGCACCGAAGTTTTGCTCACCAGCGCCGCTGCAGGGCTCAAGCCCCCGCCCGCCAGTTTCGGCAAGGTTGGCTTCGCAGTGCGCCCGGAAAAACGCGCGCGAATATTCACCACCTCGCACCATCGGGCGCGATCGAAATATCCGTAACGTTTTTCGTGGGCGCGATGAAACGCGGAAATAAAATCTCCGGCGAAGGGCACGTTCAATTCGTACGACTGCCCCACATAGCGCATGTCCAACGAGCGGAACACTTGGACGGCCGGGCCGGAGAAACCTTCACGGCGCATTTGCGCGCGGCCATCATGGTCCATCGCGTGAAAAGCCCGCAGCAGGGCGGACCTCGCGCCGGCGGCCGTGCGCGTTTCGAGGCGAACCGTGCGCGACAAGTCCTTCGTCACATCAGCGCGCAAAATGCCCAGCGCCGAAAGCGCTCCGGGAAAGCACGGCACCAGGACTCGTGGAATTTCCAATGATGCCGCCAGTTCGCAAGCGTGCACGGCGCCCGCCCCGCCGAAGGCAACCAGCGTGTAGTCGCGCGGATCGTGGCCGCGCTCCACTGAAATGACGCGAATGGCTTTCTCCATCACCGCGTTAGCGACATCCACGATGCCTTGCGAAAAAACTTCGGCCGAATGCATGGGCCCGCGCTCGCGATTCATAAAGCGTTGCACTCGTGGAAGGTCGAGTTTGAATGTGCCGCCTAAAAGCCCTGATTCCGGGAGGCGTCCCAGAAGCAGATTCGCGTCAGTCACGGTAGCGCGCTCACCGCGTCCGTAACAAATCGGGCCGGGGTCAGCGCCGGCGCTTTCGGGACCGACGCGCAGCGCGCCGGCGCGGTCAAATCGCGCCAGCGATCCTCCGCCGGCGCCCACCGTGTGAATGTCCAGCATGGGAACCGCCACCGGAACGCCTGACACGACGCTCTCCGAAGTAGTCGCCAGCGCTTCCCTGCCCAGGCTGTCCAGCAGCGCGACGTCCGTGGAGGTGCCGCCCATGTCAAACGTGATGATCCGGTTGAATCCGGCGGCTTCCGCGACATACTGCGCGCCCAGAATTCCGCCCGCAGGCCCCGAAAGAATCGTACGCACCGGCTCGACGGCGGCGGCGCGCGCTGAGAGGATGCCTCCACTCGACTGCATGATCCGCACGCGGGAAAATTTCTGCGCGCGGTTCGCGCGCCTGGATTTTGAGCGCGCCCTCCGCGACACAGCCTGCGCGATGTCCTCGATCGCCGACAAATAGCCGCTCATCACCGGAACGAGATAAGCATTGATCACGGTCGTCGAGGTGCGCTCGAACTCGCGGTACTCGGGAAGAATCTCATGCGAGACGGAAATCGGAAGCTTCGTCGCGGCCAGCGCGCGCTGCATTGACTTTTCGTGGGCGGGGTTTAAGAAGGAAAATAGCAGGCAAACGGCGACCGAATCGGCGCCGCTTCGCAGAATCTGCCGTAAGATTCGCGCGATTTCGGAAGCGGAGGGTGCAGCGAGCACACGCCCGGCCTCATCGAAGCGTTCGCGGAGACCCAGGCGCCGCGATTGGGGCACCAGCGGCTCCGCTTTTTCAAAGAGCAAATTGTAAAGCTGCGGCCGCGCCTGGCGCGCGATTTCGAGGACGTCCTCGAAGCCCGCGGTGGTCACGAGTGCCACGCGACCGCCCTTTCGCTGCAGCAGCGCGTTGGTGCCCACGGTGGTGCCGCACACAAGTTCCAGTTGGGCCAGATCCAAATCCGTGCCGGAAATTTGCGCCAGAGCGTTGGCAATCGCGTCCGAAGGTTTGCGAGGAGTGGACGGCACCTTCAGAATTTCCAGATGTCCGTTGCGAACGTACACGCAATCGGTGAAGGTGCCTCCGGTATCGAACGCGATGCGCATGCGAGGCGGGATTGTACCGCAAGAAGAGTGGCACAGGCTTCAGCCCGTGGGGGTCCATTCGCAGCCACGGACTGAGCGCGGCCGCCAAGACGGATGAAAATCCACAAAATAGTGGAGCCATTCCGCCCTGTGCTCGTCAGGACGGAATGGCCCAACTTGCGGGCGGTCAGGGAGGTCTGGCGAATTGTCTCCGCTACGTTGCTGAAATTCGGTGGCCGCTTCGGCTCGGAGTTCGATGGTTTTGGCGGTTCGTATTCCACGGATTCAATGGATCGACGGGTTCCACGAGCCATCGAACGACCGAGGAGGCCGCGCGTTGAATTTTCGGAAAGCTAAGTTCAACAAGGTCGAGCTCTCGCCATCGGCGCCACGTGCTTAACGCGGAACGAAGCCAGGCGTTCGCATCGACCATTTGGATTTCGTCCGTTTCTTTCGCAAGACCTCCGCCCATGGATGATCGAATCGGCGCGGACGGCAAGGAGAAAGCCTCCTCAAGGACGGGACCGGGCATGGCCATTTCTTCTTCTTGAATTTGTTCTGGCGCTTCCGCCGCAGGTTCGAACGGGCTGGGCGGGAATGCCGGCCTCGAAGCGGAGACGAACGACGCGGCCAGCGCGTCTTCTATGCTGGATTGATCGACTTCGGATCGATCCGGTTCAGCTGGATCAGGTTCAGGCCGGTCGATTTCGAATCCACGAAAACCCAGACCGGCTCCGAGCGGCTTGATCTTGTCCAGATCGAAGTCCCTGGCAACTTCCCTTACGATCTCCGCCGATATCCGCGGAACGCCATCCGCATAGGCGTTGATCATGGAATGTTCGCACAAATTGTTGATCACTCGCGGAATCCCACAAGAATATTCGAACACCGATTCCATGGCTTCCGGTGTAAAGGCCGATTCCCCGTGGGCGCCCGCGACTCTCAGCCGGCGGAGTATATACGCCCGCGTTTCATGGGAATTGAGCGAACCGATGCGGCACCGGACCATAATTCGCTGGCGCAGTGCCACCAGCTCCGTGCGATTCAGGGTTTGCTCCAGCTCCGGTTGACCGACCAAAATTACTTGCAGCAGTTTTTCGTTGGCCGTCTCTAAATTCAGCAGCAATCGAATTTGTTCAAGCACCGGCAGCGGCAATCCCTGCGCTTCGTCCACGATCAGGACGGGCCTTTTCCCGGCGCGGTTCTGCGCAACCAGCCAGCCGGTGAGCATCGCCGACTTGTCACCCTTCATTCTTGTGGGAAGCGTAATTCCAAAGTCTGCAAACAAAAAATCCAGAAGATCGCTGGAACTCAATCGCGGGTTGCAGATGTACGCCGTCGGCGTTTGCCGCTCCGCCAGCCAATTGAGCAAATATTTTGTCAGCGTGGTTTTTCCCGTGCCCACCTCGCCGGTGAGCACAATCAGCCCCTGGCGCGACTGAATGCCGTAGACGATGGAGTCAAAGGCCTCCTGGCTGCGCCGGGTGAACGACAAGTAGCGAGGATCGGCGCTCACATTAAAAGGGTTCTCGTGGAGGCCAAAGTAACGAAAGATGCGCGAGTAGCTTTCATTGCCGGCGTTGCTGGTGGCGTCCGGATTGGCGGCGCCGTACATACGGCTCATGCGAGATGACATATCGATTCTCCCGGTTCGGCGGCCCGCAGACAGTTATAGCGAGCAGCCGTGCGTACGGGGGACATGTGAGCTAATGCAGATGTGCGGCCAACGGGAGAGCTCCCGCAAAGCATTGGCATGGCGGCGCTTGGATGATTGTGGAAGGTTGAGCCGAGTTGTTTAGGCGCGCAAATTTACGCGCCCGCGGCAGTATCTATATTGGTATAGAACTATCAGTACCGAAGCGGATCGAAGATGAAAATGCGGCACGCTTGGCACAGCAGATTGTCTCCGTACCGGTGTCAGTTCGGGCGCAGCGCCGCCGGCCCCTCGTCTGGCGCGAAGCCGGGCGTTGCGGAGTTGGAATTCACTTTGAATTGGTTCACCAGGGCTCGCAGTTGCGCCGACATCCGCGCCATCTGCTGCGCCGACCGTAAGGATTCGCCTGCGCTCGAGGACGTGCCCTGCGCGGCCTGCGAAACTCCCGCGATGTTGTTGGTAATTTCCGTCGAGCCCCGGGCGGCTTCGGTGACGTTGCGGGACATTTCGTCGGTGGTGGCGCTTTGCTGTTCGACGGCCGTGGCAATGGTGGTGGAAATGTCGCTGATCTGGTTGATGATCGCGCCGATGGTGGCGATGGCGTCGACTGCGCCCTTGGTGTTGCTTTGAATGGCCGAGATTTTCTGGCTGATGTCTTCGGTGGCCTTGGCGGTCTGCTTGGCCAGCTCCTTCACTTCATTGGCAACCACGGCAAATCCTTTTCCTGCTTCTCCGGCGCGCGCCGCTTCAATGGTGGCGTTCAGGGCCAGCAAGTTGGTCTGCTGAGCGATGGAAGTGATGACCTTGATGACCTGGCCGATTTCGGAACTGGACACGCCCAGCCTGGAGATCGTCTCGGTGGTGGCTTCCGCGGCTTTCACCGCTTCTCCGGATACGCGCGCCGATTCCGTGGCGTTCTTGGCAATTTCCTGAATCGTGGAGCTCATTTGCTCGGCGCCGGTGGCCACGGTTTGCAGGTTGCGATTCACCTGCTCAGTGGCCGTGGAAACGAGATTGGCCTGCGCCGTGGTTTCCTGGGAATTGGAACTGATCTGCTGGCTGGCCGCGGAGAATTGCTCGCTGGCGTTGGCCACCTGCTGCGCATTCTCCGCGACCGCGGCAATCATCGATCGCAGATGTTCCTGCATTTTGCTGACGGCCGTGGCCAATTCGCCGAGCTCGTCCTCGCGGGAGTCCTGGGCATCCTGAGTCAGATCCCCGGAAGCCAGTTCCTTCAACCAGGCCGTGACCATCGCCAGGCGGCGGTGAATGCCGCGCGCCGTGCGAAACGCGATTACCGTAAGAAGCGCTGAACATAACAGGCACATGCCCAGGATTGCCGATTCCGAACGGCTAACAACTCGTGCGGCGTCAGACTCCGAGCGCTTCGCTTCTTCCTGAAGTTTGTCGCTCGAGGCGTCCATTTGGTTGCGCAGATCCTGATATTGCTGAAGAAACCCGCCGAGCAGCGGCATGGCAGCCGCGGCGGTCTTGCGAAGAGCGGCGATTTTGGAAGCCTGGCCGAGATAGTCCTGGGAAAGCGATGTCTCTTTGCCCAGCTCCGCCAGTAATTCGGGACTGTGGGTGAACGATACCGCCTTAGCCAGGCGATCGCTCAGCAGCTTCTGGTGATCCTCAAATTCGGAGGCAGCGTTATCCTGGGCGTCACCCGCGGAGTTCAAAATTTTGGAGACATCCGAGCGGGTGAGTTCCAGAAATGCGCTGGCCTCCATATGATTGCGGATCGCCGAAGATGTGGCGCCGACATCCTGAACGCCGTGGCTCACCTGGCGGATGCCATACCAACCGGTGACGCCAATGGCGATGGAAAAAAGCAACCCGAGCGCACCGAGGCCGTAAAGTTTCTGGCGAATGGTGATGGTCATATGAGCTCGCTTCCCTGCTGTGGGCCGCTCTATTGCACCGTGAGAACCGCTTTTACCGTATCGTCGAGATCGGATTTCTTGACGTAGCCGATGGCCCCGGGATTGGCGGCCACGGCTGCTTTCATCATGGCCGCCGTGCCGACGTCCTTGGGCGGGGCGGAAATTTTTCCGGCGAAGGCGGCCTGCACGAAATATTGTCCGAGCTGATCTTCCGGCATTTTGTATATCTCGCGGAGAATTACGGCGCGTTCGGGTTGTCCGGCGCCGAGCATGAGGATGGTGACGCGCTTGCCGCTGGGCCAGGTACTTTTATCACCCATGAAAAACTTCCTGGCGTCGGCGAGCGGGAGATCGTCGACGGTATTGGTCTTGTTCACGATGACGGCAACTTCGTCGCCGGCTGCGGCGGCCCTGCGAAGCGGCAGCGCACTGCCGGCAATGAGAACGGCGGCGAACAACAAGAATGAAGCGCGTTTGATCACGGGTTTCTCCTCGTCCTCAGAAAGTGAAGTCAAACTGCCCGCTCCCGCCATAGGTCGGCAATTCGCCGCGCATCGACTCGCGATCGAATTGCAGTTTGAAGGCTGAGTGTCCGGTGAAGTCGTAACGCATTCCCAGCGTGGGCCCGTTGATGCGGCTGACCACCGGCATCTCCAGTTCATTGCCATAGATCGGATCGTCAAGCGGGGCGTTGACGTAGGAGTAGCGGAAATACGGCCGGAAATGGCCGAACCGGCGGGAAAACTGAGTATAGAAACCCGGCGTGCTAAATGTGGCTCCACCCGGAAGCTTGTGGGTCACATACATTCCCTCATTGAGCCACTCATAGGTGGGATTGGTAAAGACCGCGTACACCACTGGGATGAGCTCGGAAACGCGAAGGTTCAGAGGATCGCTGAGATAGTCGTGGCGCACACTGAATCCCACAGTCAGGCCCGGGGCCTGCTCGGGCTTGATGGAGAGGCCGAAATTAATCGCCTTGCTATTGTTTCCATCGCTGGTGTTCTGCGCGGGCTGCGCGTCCGCGCCATAGGCGCGCCCGTTGGTCACTTCAAAGACGTAGTGAAGTCCGAGCTTGCCGGAAGGAACCTGCCCGCTGAGGACAATTCCCAAATCCTGCATCGGCAGGAAACCGCCCTGATCGTCAAACTCAAACATCGCCGGGCGCCCGATCGTCGTTTGGAAATAATCTCCGCGATTGAAGGCGGTGTTGTAGTAGCCGATCGCCGTATGAATTCGCCCGATGGAAGCGGAGAAATAATCGTTGGGCTGGTACTTGATGTAGAGCCTTTCGAGGTCCAGGCTCACGAAGTTGTTCGGGCCGCTGGTGAACAAAACTTCGGCGAGAGCCGAGACGCGGTCGGTGAGGCGCGCGGTCGCGAACATGTCGAATTCGCCGAATTCAAAAGTGCTCGTAGGGCCGTAGAAGTGGCCAACCTGGTAGCCGGTGTCGCCGAAGAGAAGCAATTTTAGGCGGTCGGCCACGGCGTTGACCTGCGGCTGCTCCACAATGGGAACCGGCTCGGGAGCCGCCGCGGGCGCTGGCGCAGCGGCGGCAGGCGCAGGCGGAGCAGCGCCCTGTTTGCTTTCGAGTTCGTGCACCCGGGCTTCGAGATCGCGGATGCGGTCCAGCAACTGTTTCGTCGTGTCGTCCTGGCTGGGTGTGGCGTTCTGTGCCTGGACTGTAGTTGCACCGGCCAGGCAACACGCCAGGGCGATTGCCAGGCTGGGCCGCGCGACGTTTTTCAAAGAAATCTTTGGCATAGAAGATCTCCAAATTGGTATGACGCGAATTCCGGCGCTTCGATTGCTCTTGGTGGTTTATCGGCAGAAGGCAATTCGGCTTGAGGCAGAAACGCGCTGCGGTGAGTTCTGAGTCCGCTCAAAGATTGCAAGTTTCTAATGAGAACCGTTTGGAGGAACTGCCGCTACCTTACGGAAGGACGGCAGGCATGAGGCACGCGAAAATGATCCATAAGGTGGAGTCTCATGTTGTCATTCTGAGCGAAGCGAAGAATCTCTCTTCGATTTACGTTTGGGCAAAAAACCAAGAGAGATTCTTCGCTTCGCTCAGAATGACAGCGTTTTGAGAAGTGACGCTCTGCCGTTCATTTCGATTCCGCGGATAATTCATCCAGCAAGGCTGCGGCGGTGGTCAAATTGTCCACGCCGAAGACCAACAGCACTTCGTTCGATCCCGGCTCGATCCCACAGTAGGAATAATCGATGTTGATCTTGCCCTTGCCGAGCTGCGACGCGGCGCGGCCCAACTCTCCCGGGCGGTTCGGTACGCGGATTACGGCGACGTCCGACTCCTCAAAGTTCATGCGCAGCGTTCCCAGCATGGACTTGGCGGCGGCTCGATTATCAACCACAAAGCGCACCAAGCTCTCCCGCTCTTCGACAAACGATTGAAACGCCAGGACGTTGATTCCGCGTTCGGCCAGGCCGAGAAAGCATCTCCCCAGAGCGCCCGGTTTATCTTCAATCGTCACGGTGAATTCCGTTGCTTTCGCCATGCCCGTTGAGTTCCTTTCTGCTCAGAACATCGCCATCGCTGTTGCGGTGCGACTCCATCGCGTGGAGACGCGGGGAAAATACAAAAATGAATTTACCACGTTTTGCGGAGCGCGTATGAGAAGCCGGATTTTTGCGCCTGCGTCCCGGCCAGTTGTGCCAAACGGCGATCTACAGGCACAATCTGCAGGATGGCCAAGGAGATCCCATGGATTATGTGAACCTCGGAAGGACCGGACTGAAAGTTTCGCGCATTTGTCTCGGATGCATGACGTACGGAGAGCCGGTCACGGGCCCTGCCAAGCCGGGGAGCCATGCGTGGGCCCTGAATGAAGCGGAGAGCCAGCCGTTCCTGCGCCAGGCGCTGGATCTCGGAATTAATTTTTTTGACACCGCCAACGTGTACTCGCACGGGGAAAGCGAAAAAGTTGTGGGGCGATTTCTGAAAGCCAATACCCGGCGCGAGAGCATGGTCATCGCCACCAAACTGAATGGCGTGATGCGCGAAGATCCCAACGGCCGGGGCCTCTCGCGGAAGGCCGTCTTCTTCGAGCTCGATGAAAGCCTGCGCCGCCTGCAGACTGACTATGTGGACCTGTATCAGATTCATCGCTGGGATTACGAAACGCCGATCGAGGAAACGCTCGACGCGCTGAACGACGCGGTGAAATCGGGCAAGGTGCGATACATCGGCGCATCTTCCATGCATGCGTGGCAATTCACCAAAGCCCTGTATCTTTCACAAATGCACGGCTGGGCACGCTTCGTTTCCATGCAGAATCATTACAATCTGCTGTATCGCGAAGAGGAACGGGAGATGATCCCGCTCTGCCAGTCCGAAGGGATCGGCATTATTCCCTGGAGCCCGTTGGCGCGCGGACGCCTGGCGCGGCCCGCCGAGGCGGAAAGCACCAAGCGCCACGAAACCGATCAGGTCTCCAAACGGATGTACTCTCCGACGGAAAAGACGGACCGCCTGGTGATGGATCGCGTCGGGCAGATCGCCGAGCGCCGCGGCGTTTCGCGCGCCCAGGTGGCGCTGGCGTGGATGCTCGGCAAGCCGGAGATCACCGCGCCGATTGTCGGCGCGACGAAGCCGCACCATCTTTCCGACGCTGTTGCGGCGCTTTCGCTGCGGCTGTCTCCCGAAGAAGTCGCCTCGCTCGAGGAGCCGTACGTTCCTCACCCGATCCTGGGATTCAAGTAGCGCCTCGCCGCTGACAACCCCGGTTCCACCGATCAGTTGTAGACCCTCGCCTCTGAAGAGGCGAGCTACAATTTTGCCGCCGCGAGTTGGCCGATGAGGCTTTGGATCCGTGTCCCGAACCGGGTCCGCGTTCACGTCAATCGCAGATTGGGTTCGGCGTTCAAGTCGGGGGAAGCCAAGTCTCCGGCGAGCAGGTGGGGATAGGCGGCCGCGGCAATCATCGCGGCGTTGTCCGTGGAGAGCGCGCGGCTGGGAAAAAAAACACTGACGCCTGCTGCCGCGGCTTTAGACTCGAAGCTTTGACGCAATTCGGAGTTCGCCGCAACTCCGCCGGAGACGAGCACGGTGCGCGAACCCGTGTCCGCCGCCGCTTCCAGAGTGCGCGTCACCAGATCTTTCACCACCGCGGACTGAAATCTGGAAATCAGCGCCAGCGTGCGCGGACTGCATAGCGGCAGCAGATCGGCAGCTTTCCTCCGGCCTTCCTGTAGGGCTTTTTTGCGCGCTTCGATTTCCTCCGCGAATTCAGGATGGGACTTCACGTAGTAGAGGACGGCGGTTTTCACTCCGCTGAAACTGAAATCGTAGGGATTGCCTTTTATTTTTACCGGGCCAAACCTCAGCGTGTCTTTTTCCTTGAAACTTGCGACGGAAGCGGCGGCTTTAGCGGCAATTTGATCGATGATCGGGCCGCCGGGATATCCGAGAGCGAGTAGCCGCGCCACTTTGTCGTAGGCTTCGCCAGCGGCGTCGTCGCGCGTGCCGCCGAGGCGCCGGAAAGCGAACCCGCCCGCTTCTCCATGCCCATTCCCTGCCGCGGACTGCACGTGATAAAGCAGCGTGTGACCGCCGGAAACGATCAGGCAAACCGCCGGCAGCTCCGGAATTTTGCCCCCCGATTTCCCGCCAATGTGCGCCTCTAGGAACACCGCGTGGACGTGGCCTTCAAGATGGTTCACCGGGACCAGCGGCTTGCCGAGCTCGGTGGCCAGCACCCGGCCGTAGGTGACTCCCACGAGCAGCGAACCGACCAAGCCCGGGCCCTGCGTGACGCCGACGGCATCGATGTCCTTCAAATCAAGTCCAGCCTGGACCAGGGCTTCGCGAACGACGGGAACAATTTTCCGCAGGTGTTCGCGCGAGGCGAGTTCGGGCACCACGCCGCCGTACTTGCTGTGAATGTCCAGCTGGGAAGAGACCACGCTGGATAAAATTTCACGCCCGTCCACCACCACGGCGGCAGCCGTTTCATCACACGAAGATTCGATTCCCAGAATGCGCGTTGGCATGTTTGGAGTGTCCGAAGTAAAACTGAATTTTAGCACAGGGGGAGTCCGGCACACTTCACGTGCTGCTCTTAAACTCAGACTTTGTCATTCTGAGCGAAGCGAAGAATCTCTCTTCGATCGAAGTGTAGGCAAGAACCTCGGAGAGATTCTTCGCTTCGCCTCGGCGCGAGCCTTCGGTGCGAGCGCTCAGAATGACAAACATTGCATTTTTTGAATCGCTACCACAAACGATGGATTGACACCGCGCGCGAGCGCCACGTAAGGTGGCTACAGAATTCAAAACCTATGGCCGACAAACCGAAGCGTGTTCGCAAAGCCGTTCTCCCCGCCGCAGGACTGGGCACCCGATTTTTACCGGCGACTAAAGCGCAGCCGAAGGAAATGCTGCCGGTGGTCGACAAACCTCTCATCCAATACGTCGTCGAGGAATGCGTCGCCTCGGGCATTGACAACATCATTATCGTCACCGGCCGGGGCAAGAACGCCATCGAAGATCACTTCGATTCTTCGCCGGAACTGGAAAGCTTTCTCGAAGAGAAAGGCAAATCCGACCTGGCGAAACTGGTGCGCGAGATCGGCCACATGGTGCACTTCAGCTACACGCGGCAGAAAGAGCCGCTCGGACTGGGGCACGCGGTGCTGGTCGCCAAGGAACTGGTTGGAAACGAACCCTTCGCCGTCTTGCTGGGCGATGTAATTATTCCGGGCCTGAATCCCGCGACCAAGCAACTGGTCGAAGCCTACGAGAGTTCCGGCCAGGGCGCCATCGCGGTCGAGGAGGTGCCCCGGGAAAAGACCAGCCTCTACGGTATCGTCGACGTGGAGCAGAAGAACGGCGCCGGCGCGAACAATCGCGTCCTGAAAATTCGCGACCTGGTTGAGAAGCCCAGCCCGGCCGAGGCGCCGTCGACGCTGGCTGTGACCGGACGCTACGTCCTGCCGCCGGAAATCTTCGACTGCCTGGAACGCACCAAGCCGGGACGCGGCGGCGAGATTCAATTGACTGACGCGCTTCGCCTTTTGGCGCAGGAACGTGGGCTGCTCGCCTACGTGTACGAAGGCAAATCGTATGACGCGGGAGACAAACTTGGGTTCCTGAAGGCTACCGTTGAAATCGGGCTGGAAAATCAGGAGTTCGGGAAGGATTTCCGGGAATACCTGCGCGCGCTGAAACTGTAGCAAGATTTATAATCGAGTCCCGCGTGAACGCTGCAAAAACCGCACAGGCAAGAGTGCCGGTGCTACTTCTCCTTCGCGCCGCTACCCGCTTTCTTCGATTCTTTCGCGGCCGGTTTTGATTCCGGCTTCTCTGATTTTTCCGACTTTTCGGACTTCTCCGCCTTTTCGGATTTCTCACCCTTTTCCGATTTTCCGCTGTCTCCGCCCGTGGTCTTGCGCCCGTAGTCGGTGACGTACCAGCCGGACCCTTTGAACTGGATCGCCGGCGCGGTGATGACCGATTCGACCTTGCCGCCGCAGTGCGGGCACTTCTTCAGGTGCGGCCCGTTCAGGTTTTCGATCTTATCGGTATGGCGCTTGCACTTCAGGCACGCGTATTCGTAGAGCGGCAATGCAGGTCTCCTTCAAAGTCCAAATGGAATCTTTTATCTTAACACGACAGAGGGTGCAACCCGGCGTGCAGGAATCGCCGGCGCCGGCATGGGCAAATTTTACGCTGTGTAAGGTCACGACCGGCGCGCCCCGCGTGCGTGCTAAAATCGCAGCCCTGAGGAACGCACCATGACGGAAGGACATGACAACTCACAAACCGGATGCCTCTACCTGGTCGCGACTCCGATCGGCAACCTTGAGGATATTACGCTGCGGGCGCTGCGCGTGCTGAAAGAAGCGGACTTGATCGCCTGCGAAGACACGCGGCAGACGCAGAAATTGCTGCAGCACTATGCCATTCACAAAGAGATGGTTAGCTACCACGCGCACAACGAGCTGACGCGCGCTCCGGAACTGGTGATTCAGCTGGAAGAAGGCGCGCAAGTGGCCCTCGTGAGCGACGCCGGCACGCCGGTGGTTTCGGATCCGGGCCACCGGCTGGTGGTGCTGTGCCTGCGGCACCATATTCCAGTGGTGCCGATTCCCGGGCCGTCCGCATTCGTGGCGGCACTGGCTGCGTCGGGGATGCCGACGGACGAATTTTTGTTTGTGGGATTTTTACCGCCAAGGGCGGGCGCGCGCAGGAAGAAGCTGGACGCGTTGCGGTCCGAACCGCGGCCGCTGGTGCTGTACGAAGCGCCGCACCGGCTGGCCGAAACGCTGGCGGACGCCGCGGAAATTCTGGGGGCGCGGCACGCGGTGGTGGCGCGCGAAGTCACCAAGATCCACGAAGAATTTCTGCGTGGACCTCTCGGCGAATTGCGGGACGCCGCCCGGCAGCGCGCGCCTCGCGGGGAAATCACACTGTTGATCGGACCTGCGGTTGAGGGCGAGGCGCAGGCGGCGCCATCCGTATCCCTGAAGCAGCGCGTCGCGCAACTGGAAACGGAATCGGGGCTGGATCGCAAAGCGGCGCTGAAACAGGCCGCCCGCGAGCGCGGGCTGGGCAAGCGTGAAGCGTACAAGCAGCTGCTGCTAGAGCGGTGAGTTTGGTGGGGCAGGCTTCAGCCTGCCCGGTTTAGACGTTCGTGCCTGCAGAATTCGAGCCGTTCTCTCAGAAAACAAACAGGCTGAAGCCTGTTCTACTTGATGGATTCCGGCGCGAACATGCGGTTGAAACGCGGGCCGGTGAATTCCACTCCCACAATGGTTTCCTGCGGCGTGTTCCCGGCTTTGATGTGAACGATGCGGCCCTGCGTGGAAAACTGCGCGTCTTCGCGCGCCGCGCCGGCTGCGGTGGGAATCTGGATTTCCAGTTGATAGCCGCGATTCAGATGCAGGCGGGTGATAATCGCCGCGCCGCCGCGGCACAGGTCTTCGCTGAACGTGCGCTCCTCGAAGGAAGAGCCGGCATGATCGATGCCGCGAATCACCAGCGGTAGGTGGACGGCGACGCGGCGTTCCCGTCGGCGCTCGAGGGCTGGGGCCGAAGCGCTGGCAGCGGTCATGCGGTACCTCCTTAAGCTACAGTCCGGCTCAAGCCACAGTCTGGGCAAAAAAAGCGTCCACGCGATCCAGAATTTCAACGGGCGTGCGCGAAGTGTGAACGTTTCTGCGCAGCTCGGCGCCATTGCGCACGCCGTGCGTGAAATAGCACGCGAACTGTTTCATTTTACCGATGGCGTCGGGCCATTCGGTGTCGACCAGATTCCGGAAATACGCGGAGAGCAATTGATAGCGGTCCCACTCGCTCGGTTCGTCGTAGGAACCGGTGGCGGCGAACTGCGCGATCTGGCGGAAAATCCACGGATTATTGGAAGCGGCGCGGCCAATCATCACGGCGTCGCAGCCGGTTTCGCTGAGCATGCGCATGGCGTCCTGCGGCGAATTGATATCGCCGTTGCCGATCACCGGCATGCGCACGGCGCGCTTGACGTCACGAATCACGTTCCAATTGGCGCGCCCGGTGTAGCCCTGCTCGCGCGTGCGCGGATGAACCGCGATGCCTTCGACGCCGATCTGCTCGGCGAGTCGCGCGACTTCCACGGCCACGATACTGCGGTCGTCCCAGCCGGCGCGGATCTTGATGGTCATCGGAATTTTTACCGCGTTGCGGACCGCGCGCAGAACTTGTTCTAGGCTTTTCAAATCGCGCAGCAATCCCGAGCCGCCGCACTTGACCACCTTTCGCGCGGGACAGCCAAGATTCACGTCGACGATATCAAAACCGAGCTGTTCGACCATACCGGCGGCACGGCCCATCACGTCGGGCTCGGCTCCGAACAGCTGTCCAGTGATCGGGTTCTCGTCCGGCGCGAAGAACAAGTAGCGCGACGTGCGCGCCGAATTGCGCGTGATGCATTCGGCGCTGGTGAATTCCGTCATGATCAGGCCGCAGCCGCCGAGGCCGCGAATCATGCGGCGAAAAACCGTGTCCGTGACTCCCGCCATGGGCGCGAGAACCGTGCCTGGTGAAATTTGGTGATCGCGAATGGAGAAAGACTGGTGAAACATGGGACTAGAGTAATCTTTCGTCGAGATTTGGAGTGGGCAATTCTGCAACAGGAGATTCCGGAGCGTCAACCGTAGTCGCGGACGGGGCGGCGGCTGTGGCGGGTGGCGTCGCGGGTGGCGGAGTAGGAACCGCCAGTGGAGCGCGGGCGGTCCTCTCGGCGGTAGCCCATCCGCGCGAGCCGTGTGAAGACAGGTGCGCGGCAAGAGCCTCGGGCGAACCGTCGAAAAAACCTTCCACGATTTTCCGCACCGCTTGCAGACGGGCCTCCTCGGCGCTTAGACGCGGCTGGTAGCGGAAGGCGCGGCCCACCTTGCGGCGGGTCACGATGCCCTTCTGCTCCAGCCTGTCCATAATGGTCAGCACCGTGGTGTACGCGCGCGGGCGCGACGCGGCCAGCGCGCGATGAATTTCGCGCACCGTGCTTTCGCCGGTGGGCCAGAGCACGCTGAGACATTCGAGCTCCAGCGGCGCCAGATCCAATATCGAATGTCGCGGACCTGCTGCGCGCGCTATAGGTTGTTCCGTGGATTGGGCCGTGGGTTCCACCGCGTTCGTCGTTTTCTCCGGATGTGCCGCCCCTTACGGGGCTTCGATCTTGCTTGCGCTTTGTTCCCACCGCTTCCGCGGTGGGCTACGTTGTTTCGTCCCTCCGGGACTTTCGAAGGGTTACTGCTGCGGCGGCTCGGTGTTTCCAGCGGCGGTGTTTCCGCCGGCGGTGTTTCCGGCCGCCGTTTTTGCCGGCCGATTTTTTTCCGCGGACTCCGGCGGCGCACCTGCTAGAAAACGCTCGGTGCGCAGAATGCGCCGTTCTAGCGCTCCGTTATACGCGGTCCAATTCCCTTCGCCCTGATCGGACTCCAGCGCGGAGCGCATGGCCGCCATCTTGGAATCCAGATCGTCGAGGTAGTGCAGCATCAGCGCTTCGCGGAACATCGGCAGTTTCGGCGAGCCGAATTCGTATTTTCCGTGATGCGACACCAGCATGTGCTGCACCAGGGTTTTCAGCGCCGGGGGAAAGCCGTCGATGGCGTCGATGGCCTTGGTCACCGACTCGTACTCCAGCAGGATGTGTCCCAGAAGCTGTCCCTCGTCCGTGTAGCCGAGCGAGCGCTCGTAGCTCAACTCTTCCAGCTTTCCAACGTCATGCAGAACCGCGCCGGTGAGCAGCAGGTCGGCATTGGCTTCGGGATAGTGGCTGAGTACCACGCGGCAAAGATCGCACAGGCTGAGAACATGTTCGAGCAGGCCCCCGTAAAAGGCGTGATGCATCACTTTGGCCGCCGGCGCACGCTTCAGGCGCGGAACGATTTCGGGATCCTGCACCACGCGGTCCAGCAGTTTGCGGAGCCAGGGATTGCCGACTGATGCGACTACCTGCAACAGCCGGGCGTACATCTCGTCCACGTTTTCCCGGGTATGGGCGAAAAAATCGGCGGGATCGACTTCGCTTTCCTCGGCGCGGCGGATTTTGTCGATGGCCAGCTGCAATTTGTTGCGGTAATTTTCGACGCGCGCCTGCACTTTCACATAGTCATTGCATTCAAACGACGATGCCATCTGGTCGAAGCGGTCCCACATGCGGGCCTCGACGCGCCCCGTGGAATCGCCCAGCTCCAGGCGCAGGTAGGACTTGCCTTCGCGCGTGGCGCGAACTTCCTTTACACAGACAAGAAAGTGGGTGGTAACGGTCTGGCCGTCCTGGAGAGTAGCGACGAAGTTCTGCTTCATGTGCCCGGATTTCTTCTTCGGGGGAGGATTCCAAATTTCTTGCCGCCCTTTTTGGAATCGTCCTTGTCGGGGGTGGCCGCGACTTCCTCGATCGGTTCGGCCTTCACGGCGGCCGTGTCCACATAGCCCGGCTTGATCTGCAGGTAGCTGTCTTCGCGCAGCGTTTTCAAGTACTCGCGCAGGGCCGGTTCCATATTCTGCTCGTAGAGTTTGTTGGTGATTTCGGGTTCGACCTTGTCCAGCGTCTGCTCGCCCGCATCGTAGCGCTCTACCACTTGCAGGATTTCAAATCCTGTTTTCGTCTCCATCACATCGGTCATCTGATTGCGATTCAGCGCGAAAACTTTTTCGGCGATCTTGGGGTCCAGCTGCGAGCGCTGGAACGAGCCGAGCTCGCCGGACTGCTGGGCCGTGGGGCTGTCCGAATAGTGCTTGGCCATCTCGCCAAAGTCATCGCCGTTGTTCAGGACGCGGTTGCGCAATCCCTCGGCCTTTTTTTGCAGCGCGGGAATATCGGCCGCCGGTTTATTTTCGGTGGAGACAAAGATTTCGCGCAGCACCACCGTTTCCGGCCGGACAAAATCGTTCTTGTGAGCGTTGTAATATTTGACTACGTCCTCGTGGCTGACGATGATCTTCGAGCCGACTTCCTTGCGGATCAAGTCCTGCGTCAGCAACTGGTCGCGCAGCTGGCTCTTGAAATCCTCGAAATCCTGGCCGCTCTTGGTGACTTCGGCCTCCAGCGCTTCCATGCTGGGCAGCTTGTTCTGCACGCGAATGGAGTCCAGCCGCTTGATCACTTCGGTGTCAACGTTGATCCCGCTGTCCTTGGCCCGCTGCGTCATCAGCGATTGATCGATCAAATCGCGCAGCAGATCCTTGTCCTTCAAGTTCACTTGCTCGCGGACTTGTTCCGGCGTGCATTTCGCGCAGGATTCCTGCGCTTCGCTCTCGAGAGATTTCCGGGCTTTTTCCAGATCCTCCCGGGTGATGATCTCGTTGTTGACGCGGGCGACGATTTCCTCGACTACGGTGCCCTTATTCTGCGCGCCTGCGGGAACGCTGAGGCCCGCGAAAATCAGGGGAAAGATCAGCCACTTGCCTGGTTTCATCATAGAAATTGCCATAAAAATGCCCGTTATGCAGTTTATCGCTTCGTTTCCAGCGGAAGCAACACGTTTCTGACGCTTTCGGCGACGCGCCCGCGGCGGTCCAGGCGGATCCACAGAGTGCCGCTGGGATCCAGGCGCAGGCCTTCTTTCTGCGAGCGAATGAATTTCACCAGATTTTCCGGCGAGAGCGGCGTCTCCGGATGGAACTTGATGGCCACTTCGTTGGCGCGGCGTTCGATGGATGAGATCAGCACGCGCTCCGCGAGGCCTTTCAGCAGCGCGTAGTCCAACAGGTTACCGACGGCCGGAGGCGGCGCGCCGAAGCGGTCGGTGAGTTCGTTGTGAACCTCTTCCCTTTCGGCATCGCTGGTGATTCCGGCGATGCGCTTGTACGTCCGCAAGCGAAGATTCTCGTTCGGGATGTACTCCTCTGGGATGCGGATATCGAGCCCGAGGTTGATCGTGGCGCGCATCTCGGGCTTCACTTCTTCGCCCTTCAGCGTGGAGACGGCGCGCTCCAGCATCTGCACGTAGAGATCGAAACCGATCGCGTTGATGTGACCGTGCTGCTGGCCGCCCAGCAGGTTTCCGGCGCCGCGCAGTTCCAGATCGAGCGCAGCCACGCGGAATCCCGCGCCGAGTGCGCTGAATTCCTTCAGCGCGGCGAGGCGGCGCGTGGCCAGCGGCGTGAGGGAGACATCTTCCGGAACCAGCAAGTAGGCGTAGGCGCGCTGGTTCGATCGGCCCACCCGGCCGCGGAGTTGGTACAACTCGGAAAGGCCGAAGCGGTCGGCGCGATTGATGAGGATCGTGTTGGCGCGCGGGATATCCAACCCGTTCTCGACAATCGTCGTGCAGACCAGAACGTCAGCCTCACCGCGGACGAATTTGAACATCACCGATTCGAGTTCCTTCTCATGCAACTGCCCGTGCCCGACGACCACGCGCACTTTCGGCACCAGTTTGTTCACCAGATCGGCGATTGCGTAGATGGATTCGACGCGGTTGTGCACCAGAAAGACCTGGCCGTGCCGGGACAATTCCTCTTCGATGGCGCGGCGAATCAGCGATTCGGAAAACGGTGAGACCACCGTCTGAATGGCCAGCCGGTCTTTCGGCGGCGTTTCGATCACGCTCATATCCCGCAAGCCGACCAGCGACATGTTTAGCGTGCGCGGGATGGGAGTTGCGGACAGCGTTAGTACATCGACGTTCAGCTTCAATTCTTTCAGGCGCTCCTTGTGGGCCACACCGAAGCGTTGCTCCTCGTCGACGATCAGCAGGCCGAGGTCGTGAAATTTCACGTCCTTGGAGAGCAGGCGATGCGTTCCGATCACGATGTCCAATTGCCCGGTCTCCACGCCCGTGAGAACAGCCTTCTGTTCGCGAGTCGTGCGGAAACGGCTGAGCAGTTCGACCTTCACAGGAAACGCGGCGAAGCGGTGGCGGAAGGTTTCAAAATGCTGATAGGCCAGCACCGTGGTGGGGGCCAGCACGGCCACTTGCTTGGAATCCGAAACCGCCTTGAACGCGGCGCGCATGGCGACTTCCGTTTTGCCGTAGCCCACGTCGCCGCAAAGCAGGCGGTCCATGGGCTGGCCCCGCTCCATGTCACGCTTCACGTCGGCGATGGCAATGGCCTGGTCCGGCGTTTCGTCAAACTCGAAGGCGTCTTCAAATTCGCGCTGGAACGCGCCGTCCGGTGAGTAGGCGAAACCCTCTCCGGCCTTCCGTCCGGCGTACAGCTTCAATAATTTCTCAGCCATATCTTCGACCGATTTTTTCACGCGCGCTTTACGCGCCGTCCAGGTGCTGCCGCCAAGTTTGTCGAGGACCGGCTTGGCACCCTCGACGGCGCGATAGCTCTGCACCAGGTCCAGGCGCTCGAGCGGAACATAAAGGCGCGCGTCATCCGCATAGCGCAGTCGCATGAATTCGCCGCGAGCCCCGCCGTTCTCAATCTGGTGCAAGCCCTCGAACTGGCCAATGCCGTGATCGACGTGAACGACGTAATCGCCCGGTTTCAGCTCTGAAAAATCGCTGAAGAAGCTGGCGGTTTTCGGGCGGCGCCGGGTCGCGCCCTGAAACATCGATTCAAAAACATCGCCGGTGCCGAAGATGGCCACGCGCGCGTCAAGAAACACCACGCCATCCGTGAATGGCGCGCGGCACAACACCACCGCCGGAACACTGCCGGCCGAGGAATCCTCAGCGAGGCGAGCGCTGGTGGCGTTTTCTTCGAGCTCGCCGAGGCGAAATGGAACTTCGTACTCGTGGCACAGATCGGCGAAGCGTTCCAGTTCGCCGAGGCTCTCCGCTCCGAGCAGGACGCGCTCGCCCGCGGCGATGCGGTTGCGGGCCTCCTCCATGAACGCCGGCACGTCCCCGTGAAAGCGCGTGGTCGATTGCGTTTGAATCGTGCGGGTTTCGGAAGCTTCCCGCGCCACGCCGAGGAATTCCAATTCCAGACGGGCATGGCGCGCGAACTGGGCGTCCCAATCATCGGTAAAGTAATACGAGGAAAGCATGTCGAGCGACGCGCTCCCGCCGGCTTCCAGATTTTCCGTCGCGCCTTCCAGAAATGCGCGGGAAGCCTCGGCAATCGCGGCGGGCTCGTCCAACAGGATCACCGTGTCCTCATGCAAATCGAATAGAGAGTGCCCGCGAGCCGCGCGTTCCGCGCCCGCGGAATTTCCGTTCCCGCCACCGAACGCCATTCCAGCCTGCTCGACAAGCGGCGGCAGCGTTACGCGCTCGATGGGGCGTACGGATCGCTGAGTGTTGGGGTCGAATTCACGCAGAGATTCGACGGAATCGCCGAATAATTCGAGGCGCACCGGGCGCTCGGCTTCGGCGGGAAAAATATCGACGATCCCCCCGCGCACCGTGAACTGCCCGGGCATTTCCACCATGTCATGCGCTTCGTAGCCGACGAGGCGCAGATGCGCGACCAACTCGTCGAGGGACACGTTTTCATCGCGCGCCAGCGTGCGCGCCTGCTCCGCGTAGTGCGCCGCATCGGCCAGGCGCATGCGCGCCGCGGCAATCGGAACCACCACGATGCGCGCTTGTCCGGTGGCATATCGCCACAGCGTCACCGCGCGATTTTCCAGAATCTCAGCGTGCGGCGCCGCGTCTTGCCACGGAAGGACGTCCATCGCCGGCAGAACGGTAACCTCCGTGGCTTCCTGCCCGGCCAATGCGGTGTAGAAAAATTGCAGGGACGCGGCGAACACTTCCGCGCGCGCATTGGATTCGACGAGCACCACCACGGGGCGGCGCAGCTCCGTCGCGACGATCGCCGCAATCAAAGCTTTCGCCGTGTCGGTGAGGCCCGCGATCCGTTCGCGCGCGGCCCCTTTCCGGAGTTCGGCGATCGCGGACTCCAGCGCGGGGTTCCGGCCCACGGGCGCCAGAGTTTCCGAAACCGATGACAGGATCATGATTTGGTATGGGCGTCGCGTGACGCGGCAGGAGAGCCCGCGCCGGCATTGCGGATTCGGTTTACGAGATTGGTGGTGGAATATCCGGAGGCCAGCGGAATGGAAACCACCCGGCCGCCGGCGGCTTCCACTTCTTCGCGCCCGGCAACCTGCTCGGGCGCCCAATCCGCGCCTTTCACTAGAATGCTGGGAAGCACGCGGGCAATCAATTCGCGCGGCGTCGGCTCATCGAAAATGGTCACGTAGTCCACGGAGGCGAGCGCGGCCATGACCTCTGCGCGGTCCTGCTCGGGAACCAGGGGCCGTTCGGGTCCCTTATTGCCGCGAACGCTGCGGTCGCTATTGATAGCTACGATCAGAAGGTCGCCGAGGGCGCGGGCTTCGGCCAGGCAGCGCACATGACCGGGGTGGATGAGGTCGAAACAGCCGTTGGTAAACACAACTCGGCGGCCGCCGCGCTTTTCGCGGGCGCTCACTTGAACCAACTCTTCCTGCGAAACAATTTTCCCCATGGAAAACGCAGCACGCGAAACTTATTTGCCGCAGGCTGCGAGAAACACCACTCATACTATCACGCGAGAGGCGGCACAGACTCCACAGGCTGCGGGAAAATGCCTTGTTTTGTCATTCTGAGCGAAGCGAAGAATCTCTCTTCGATCTAGGCACAAGAACAAACAAGAGAGATTCTTCGCTTCGCTCAGAATGACAACGTTTTGAGTTGCCGCAGCCTAATCCGTCTACAGGGTTTCGGCGGTACGAGATGAATTTTCGGGTTAGAGTAGGGCCGAGAGATTTCATGCGAATCCCCCGGATGGCTTACACGCTCGTTCTCCTTTTCGCCGCGCTGGGCGCCGCCCGCGCCGATGACCTCAAACTAAAAATCATCGCGCTGAATGATTTGCACGGAAATCTGCAATCGCCCGGAAAATTCAGGGCCAAAGGAAAATCGCCGAACGTCGACGCCGGCGGCATAGACTATCTCGCGGGCTACGTCGCTCAACTGAAGCGCGAGAATCCAAACCACGTCGTTGTAGCGGCCGGAGATCTGATCGGCGCGAGCGCACTCGTCTCCGCGCTGTTCCATGATGAAGACACCGTCGAGGCGTTGAACCGGGTGGGCCTGGAATTCAGCTCGGTCGGCAATCATGAATTCGACAAGGGCAAGCGCGAACTTCTGCGCATGCAGTCGGGCGGCTGCTCAACCGAGGACCAGAACACCTGCCAGGGCGCCGCTAGCGGAACGCCGGTCCCATTCGAGGGCGCCAAGTTTCATTACCTCGCCGCCAATGTTTTCGATACTGCCGCGCACCGCACGCTGTTTCCGGCCTACGCAATCAAGAACTATGAAGGCGTACGGGTTGCGTTCATCGGCCTGACGTTGCGGGAAACGCCGACCATCGTGACGCCCAGCGGCGTCGCCGGATTGCGATTCGATGACGAAGCAAGCACGATCAACGCAGTGATTCAGAGGCTGCGCAAGCAAGGCGTTGCAAATTTCGTGGTCCTCATCCACCAAGGCGGCCGGCAAACTCCGGCGGGCACGCTCGACATTAATGCCTGCGAGGGCGATCTGGCAGGTACGCCGATCGAATCCATCGTCCGGCGGCTGGATGACCACGTGGATCTCGTGATTTCCGGGCACACGCACCAACCCTACATCTGCCAACTGCCGAACCGCGCCGGCCGCAAAATTTATGTCACCAGCGCCAGCGCCTATGGACGAGTGCTGACGGACATCGATGTGCGGATCGACCGGAACACACGGCGTGTTACGGATGTCTCCGCAAAAAATATCCTGGTGGAGCGCACCACGGCGAGCGGCGTGATTCCAGACGCCACTCTGAAGAGCCTCGTTGATCACTATGCCGCGCTGGCGGCGCCGATTGCCAATCGAGTGGTTGGATCGGTGACGGCGGAGATTTCCAGGACGCCCAACTTCGCCGGCGAGGCCGCGCTCGGAGATGTAATCGCCGATGCCCAGTTAGCCGCTACGCAAGCTGCGGGCTCGGGCGGCGCGGTCGTATCGTTCATGAACGAGGGCGGGATCCGCGCGGACATCCCCTACGTCCCAGTTTCACCCGCCGCGGAAAATGGAGCTAAAAAAGGGGAGGTCACCTACAACGAACTTTTCACCGTGCAGCCGTTCGGCAACAGCCTGGTGACCATGACGCTCACCGGCGCGCAGATCAAGATACTGCTCGAGGAACAGTTCAAGGGTTGCTCCCTCGGCGCTCCGTCCAACGCAGTGGCACCTCCCGAAACCGACCGGCCCCTGCAAGTGTCCGACGGTTTCACGTACACGTGGAGCCCCGGCGGCGCGGTGTGCGCAAAAGTCGACGCCGGCAGCATTAAAATTCATCGCGCCGCAGTCGAACCTTCGGCCAAATACCGCGTGACCGTCAATAGCTTCCTGGCCGATGGCGGCGATCAATTCTGGATATTGCAACAAGGGACCGTGCGTCTCGGCGGCCCGCAAGACATCGACGCGATGCTGAGCTATTTTGAGAAACACCAGCCCTTGGCACCCGGCGACCCGCACCGAATTACAGTGGAACCATAAAACCGTTTCCGCCAAGACCACGGAAGAAACCTCGTTTCAACCGCAGTTTACCGCCTGCCAAACAGGTTCATCGGTGAGCCCCGTTGGCTCGCGGCGCGGCCCGAGTTTACGCCGAATTAACTTGCATTTGAGACCTGCCTCGCGGATGCTCTCGCTGGTTCAGTTCCATGTTCTTGTGAATTGATGGAGAAACGGCACAAATCCCGCTGCGTCTATGTTTGCGCGGGGATGTGGCCGGACCGCTCAGCGTTCGCGGCGAAGCTTTGTTTCAGGAGGCGGCACGATGTGGGAAGCGATGGAACAATTGGGATGGGTGAAGACGCTGAGCAGCACCGGATGGATGTATGCGAGCGTCTCGGTGATCCACTACTTGACGATGTTTTGGTTCATCGGCTCGATGGCCGTGGTGGACCTGCGCGTGATGGGCGTCGCCGCCAAAAACCGGAATCTCTCGGAACTTTCGTCGCAAATTTTTCCCTGGGCATGGACAGGAATGGTGCTGGCCATCATCTCAGGATTTTTCATGTTCCTGACGGACGCGGGAGACTGGGCGCCGGATCCGGTGTTTCACGTAAAGCTGGGAATGATCATCATTTCCATCGTGTTCGCCATCCTGGTGCAGCGGGGCGCGCCGAAGTGGTCGGAACTGCCGGAAATTCCAACTTCGGCAAAGGTGATCGCCACCATCGCGCTGCTGCTTTGGATTCTAACCATTCTGAGCGCGTCGGAAATCCCGGCCATGGAAGGCCTCGGGTAAAAAATCCGGCACGCCGCACGGGTAACGGTTCCAGGGAAGCCACGACTCCAAGAGAAGAATCGAGAGAGGACGCCCGACATGTACGGAATACTTCAGGCTTACGCAAAATGGCTGGAGAGCACTCCCTGGGGAACCGGAGTGCGCACGTCGCTGTGGGCCTATCCATTCACCCAACTCGTTCACTTCACCGGACTGTCCATCTGGATCGGGACCAACCTGGCTCTCGACTTGCGCCTGCTGGGAATTGGCAAGAACCGCGAAACCGCCGCGCAGCTCCGCGACGATCTGTTCGTGTGGAACTGGATCGGTTTCTGCATCGTTGTAACCGGCGGGTTCCTGCTTTTTTCCTCCACCGCGACGACCTTTCTCGTCAACATCGCCTTTGAATGGAAGCTGGGCTTTTTTGTTCCTTGCGCGCTGCTCTGGCACATCTTCGTGCAATGGAAAGCGCGGGATTGGGGAGCGACTTCCGACACTCCGGCCATCGCGAAACTATCCGGCCTGGCGGAAATTCTACTTTGGGTGTGCGTAATTACTGCGGCGGTGGAAATTCCCAACCACTAGCCCCGCGGCGGCTCCGGCATGTCGTGGCGCGGATCATTTTTCTTTTGCGCCGGAAACGGATTTCTTCAGTTCCGCGTAAATGTCGTCCGAGTACGCTCCGTGCGCCTGCCAAACCACGTGCCCGTCCGCCGTGGCGACGATCAGATACGGATCGTCAGGCGAGGACATGCTTACCAACTTCTTCCACTCGTCCTCCTTGGCGTACAGAGGCAGGTAGTGAGAAAGCTCGTCGGCCGGGACGTCCTTGCGCATACCGTGCAGGATCATCGGGCGAACCAGCGACGGCGCACTTTGCAGCACCGGCAAAATGTAATAGCCCACGCGGGGTTCGGCGCGAAAGTCCGCGGCGATTTTTTTGTCCCAAACCTGGCATAGATCTCCGCTTCTATGTGAGAACCCGACGACCAGGATCAGAACTTCGTGCCCGCCAGACCCAGGAAGAGAAACCTCAGAGTTATCGAGAGCTTTCGCCTTGACGGCTGGAATCGATTGTGCGAATGCCGGCGCCGCGGCAAGACACGCTATCAAGAAAAATTTCAGTAATGCCATCATGATCGAAGATGAGCGTTCACTCGCCCCGGCGGTTTCTCTGTTTCGCGGCATAGACACTTGGAACCCGGATTTAACCAATAGGTTGGCTTTCCCTCCCGGCTTTATTCTCGGGTAATCAATTCGAGTGGGTTTCGCGAGATCACCGGGGCCGACTTCCCTTTTCTGATATACTTCCGCGGAGGTTTCCGGCTGCGAGGCTGCTTTCCCCGCATCCTGGGAATTCTTCGGCGCCGGGTTCTCTACCAGGCTCTGCCCTATTCATCGAGGCATCGGATGCGGAATATCGCGATCGTGGGTGGAGGGCCGGCCGGCGCCATGTGCGGAGAGCGGCTGGCGCGGTCCGGCTACGACGTCACGATTTACGACGAGCACCTGGCCTGGGAAAAACCGTGCGGCGGCGGCCTGACCCACAAAGCGATCCAAGCCTATCCTTTTCTTCTCAGCGGTCCGCATCCCAAAAAACTGATCCGCAGCATAGAGCTGATCTCCAGCAAGGGCAATCGAGCCCTGTTGGCGCTCGACCAGCCCATCGTGATTTATTCCCGCACGGTGCTGAACGGGCTGCTGCTGGATCGCGCCGAAGCCGCCGGCTGCCGCGTGGTTCGCTCGCGCGTGACGCAACTTGACCCATCCGGCGAGCGCGCAAAACTGATGACGAGTGGGGCGAATGGCGATACCCCCGTCGAAGCCGATTTCATCGTCGTGGCGGCCGGGGCGCGCAACTCCCTGCTTCCCGGCACGCGCCCGCTGGCGCGCAACGATCTGGAAATGACGCTGGGCTATTTCGTGCCGGCGCAGGCCGAGGGAATTTGCGTGAAATTCCTGCGCCACTTCGAGGGCTATCTCTGGTCCTTTCCGCGCTGCGACCATCTTTCCGTCGGCATTTGCGGCAGCATGGCCCGGCACACCAGCCAGGAACTGCGCCGCCACCTGCACGCGTTCATGGACAACGAAAAAATTCCTCGCGAGGGCGCGCGATTCTACAGCCACGTCCTGCCGTCTCCGCAAAAGCAGACGCTCTCTTCACGGCGGGTCGTGGGGCGAAACTGGGCGCTGGTCGGCGATGCCGCTGCGTGGGTCGATCCCATCACCGGCGAAGGGCTCTATTACGCGCTGCGCTCCGGCGAAGTGCTGGCGGAATCCCTGATCGCGCAACAGCCGGAGGAATATCCCGCCCGCATTCGCAAAGCGTTTTCCACCGACCTTGAATTTGCCACGCGCATCGCCCGCCGGTTCTATCGCGGACGGTTCCTCGGCGCCGCCGTCGCCACGCGCATGATCCAGTTTATTGAGCGCAGCCCGACGTTTCGCGCCTTGATGGCCGACGTGTTTGCCGGATCACAGGATTACTGCAGCCTGAAGCGCCGCCTTTGGGCGCAGTGTGGCACAACGCTCACCGAAGTCGTGGGAACACTTTTGAAGAGCCAACCGGCCCTGGCGAAGAATCCTTCCGCCGCGGGGTCGGAGAATTTGCAATGAACGAAGTCCCTCCCAAACCAAAACCACTCGAACCTGGGCTGGAAGGATATTGCGAGCGGGTGGTGCCCGTCGATTGGACATTGTCTTACTACCATCCGGATATGCCGGCCGTGTTTTCGACGCCTGCCATGATTGGACTCATGGAAATGGCCACTTCTCACGCGATCCGCCCGGCGCTGCCCCCCGGTTCGATCAATGTGGGCGTGCGCATCGAGGTGGAACACCTGAAGGCCGTACCTGCCGGGTCCACGGTGATTGCCACGTCCAGGCTGGTCGAAATTGACGGCCGCCGCCTGATTTTTGAAGTGGAAGCGCGCAGCGGGAATGATGTGATCGGACGAGGGCGCATCTCGCACTCGATCGTGGACCATTCCCGTTTCCTCGCGATTGCCGCGGGAAAGCCCTCCTCGCGCTAAGAGAGACGCTGTCATTCTGAGCGAAGCGAAGAATCCCTCTTCGCTTTTTGCCCCGACGTAAATCGAAGAGAGATTCTTCGCTTCGCTCAGAATGACAGCAAAAGACTTTTTGTTACCGCTACGTGTGAGGCCGTTCGGCGAGAGCAACCCTTCCCGCTTTTCTCCGCGCAGTTCAATTGCATGCACGCCGAATGCGAAAAAAAAACTCCGCGGTCGAATAAGTTCAAGACTACTTTTGAGGATTTGAACTTCAGTACGCGGTGCGGCGGGCGGCTACTTTTCGCGGAGGCGGCGGGATCACCGTGGCCATCTTGCGAATCATGGCCAGAACCAGGCGCTTATCGCCGTCCGAGAGCGTGGTGCTGTATTTCTTGATTTCGGAGAGAAAGCGAATCTCGTCTTCGGAAAGTTCGCCCAGCATTTTCTGGGTGTCGCGGTCGCGCGGAGTTTCGGCGCCGGGGAAAAAATCGGCCAGAGCGATTTCCATGGCCTCGGCGATCTTGGCCAGCGTTTCGAGGGACGGCACGGTGTGACCGTTCTCCACGCGAGAAAGGTAGCAGCGCAGCAAACCTGTGCGCCGCTCAATATCGCCCTGCGAAAGCCCTCGCTGCCCCCGATAACTGCGAATGACCTCGCCGATATTTACTTTCGGTTTTTCTTTTGGCACGGGCTCCACACCTTCTTGACCCGGCGGTATCTTACGCAGCAATGCAAAAACGCGCAAGAGGTTTCTTTTGTTGGCGTGATCCGCGATTCGAGAATCGCAATCCGTGTCCGGAACGCGCGCGGTTCACGGAGCGCTCTTTGGCGAAGCGCCGGAGTTTCATCTCCGCCGACCGTTGCGGATCACTGCTCGCGAGCCCAACGACCGATTGACTCCCCGGTAATTCTTGATAAAGTACACACACTTTGAAGCGCCTGCGGGCGCGAGGGGGCCCGATGGCCGCGCTTGACCTCCGTCCACTCAGCCTTGGCGAACTGCTGGATCGCACATTCTTTCTGTACCGCAGAAATTTCCTGATGTTCATCGGGATCGCCGCGATTCCCTACCTGTTCGTGCTGGCCATCATTTTCTTTTCCGGACTGTTTTTCTACGGCCTGCCGGGACACACCGCGCTGCCATCCTCGGCGCAGATCGCCGGCATGATCGTGGCGGGCGTTCTGCTGTTTGCCGCGGCGATTGCTGTTTTCGTTGCGTTTCTCTATTCCGCAGGCGCTTCGGTCATGGCGGTTTCCGAAATTTATGCCGGCCGGACGGCCACCATCCGCGGATCGTTTCGGCTGGTTCGCGGAAAGGCGGGAGCAATATTGGGGGTCATGGTCCTGAGCGGGCTCATTTTGATGGGCGGATTTCTGGCGCTGGTGATTCCCGGATTGTACTTGCTCTGCCGCATTCCTGTAGCCACCGCCGCCACCCTGATCGAAGACATCAGCCCTGCCGAAGCGATTCGCAGGAGTTTCGATCTGACCAGGGACTTTGCCGGCCGCGCGGCCCTGATTTACCTTTTGGCGGCGGCACTAACTTACGGCGTAGGCCTGCTCTTTCAGATTCCGTCGTTCATTTTGATGGCCATGAGCGGCGGGCAATCGCACCTCATGGTCTTGTGGACGATCCTCGGACAGGTCGGTAACGTTTTGGGTGGAGTTTTAATCGCTCCGGTTCATACAATTGCCTTCGCGCTGTTCTATTATGATTTGCGGGTGCGCAAGGAAGCCTTCGATCTGCAGATGATGATGCAAGCCATTGGCCCCGATCCCATGCCGCCGCCGATTACGGGCGGTGTGCCCAGCGCGTTTGGCCGAGATGCGTCTTAGACGACTGCAGCGAGCCTATTCCCTTTTCTTGAAGAGCCACCGCGCCATTGCGGCAGCCCTTCTCGCAGTGCTCGTCCTTCCAGCCGGATATGCGCGGCCGGTGGGGCCTGCGCCGCAAGCCACAACTGCTCCGATCTATGACGCTCAGTCCTTCATCCAGGAAATGCAGCGTCTGAAAGCCGGACTGGATACCGCCAAAGGCTCCCCCGAAAGCCTGCGCGCGTATCGTGAAGCGCTTCCGGAAGCATGGGCCGTCGATGCTGGCGGGCGCCACTACGATGTGCCGGCGGCCTTGCTCTCGTCCCGTTTGCTGAAGGCGGAAAAGCAGCCTGAAAACCGCAGTCAGGAAATCGAACAAGCCCGTGACTATCTGGACGCGCTGGCGGCGGAAACCGCGTCCGCTTCCGGGCTCGAGCTGCAGTCTTCCGATTCCGCCGCGCGGGAAAAACTGAATGCCATACTGGCGCGCTCAGAATATGCCCAGACCCGGCGGCAGATATCGTGGTGGGATAGGCTTCGCGCGCGGCTTAGCGAAATTCTCCTCCGCGCGCTGCAGCGCCTGCTGGGTCGTGTGGGCGGGCAGAAATCATTCGGGTACATTTTGTTGTGGATCGGCGTCTGCGCCGCGGCCGTTCTGATTGCCTACTGGATTTTCCGCAACTGGTTTCGCGCTGCCAAAAATGCGGAAATGGCGCTGCAAACTGCCGTCGTTCCGCTGCGATCCTGGCAGGAGTGGGTGTACGCCGCGCGCGAAGCGGCCGGGCGCGGCGATTACCGCGGGGCCATTCATTGCGCGTACTGGGCGGGGGTCACGCGCCTTCAGGAACTCGGCGCGCTGGCGCCGGATCGCGCCAAAACGCCGCGCGAATATCTGGGCGCTCTCAGCCGGTCGAAAATTCTTCAGCCGGAAACTTACGTGGTTCGCAAACAGGCGCTGTCGGCGCTTACTTCCCGGCTGGAACACATCTGGTATGGCTATCGCGTTGCGACAGAGACGGATTTTCAAGAGTCGCTCACGGAACTGGAGACTTTGGGATGCCATCTGCCCTAGATCCGGGCGACCGAAAACTTCTGCTCATCGCCGCGGCGATCCTGCTGGTGCTGATCGTCGCCACGGTCGTCTTTTCGCCCGCTCCTGACACCGACGAAGACGCGGGAGCTTCAACTACGTACTCAACGTCGCGTTCCGGAGCGCAGGCCGCCTACCTGCTGCTCCGCGAACTGGGCTACCGGTCAGAACGCTGGGAAAAATCTCCCACGGAACTGCCGTCCGGGCCGCACGGAACGATCTTGATACTCGCCAATCCCAGCGTTTTTCCGAGTAAGCCCGAGCGCGAGGCCCTGCTGCGTTTCGTTCGCTCCGGCGGCTGGATCATTTATGCCGGCAATTTTCCGTTTCTGTTTCTGGAGGCCGGAGCAGTTTCGCCGCCTTCCATCTTGCGGGCATCCAACCTCACCTCCGAGAGCTTTGCGGCGATTTCTCCCAGTGCCCTGACGTTGAGCGCGCCGAAAATCACTATGAACGCCTTGGATCGCTGGGTCGCTTCGGCCGGCGCCCAGATCCCTTTGTACGGCGACGCCGAAGAGCCCGTGGTGGTCACCTGGCGCAGCGGCAGTGGACGGGTTCTGTGGTGGAGCGCTCCCACCCCGGTGACCAACTCCGGAATTTCGCGCGAGGGCAACCTGCCGTTTTTTCTGGGCTGCATCCATGCGCTCCGGCCCGGAGCAAGTCCCGGCGACACCACCGTTTTGTGGGACGAATATTTTCACGGCTATCGCGGTTCGCTGTGGGATTATTTCGCGGAAACCCCTGTGCCATGGGCGGTCGTTCAACTTGCGCTGCTCGCGGCGTTCATTTTGCTGGCCTTTAGCCGCAGGAGCGGCCCCGTGTACGCCCCGGCCGTCGCCTCGCGGCTTTCGCCGCTAGAGTTTGTCGACACACTGGGTGACCTGTACCGTCGCGCGAGTGCCGGTTCGGCCGCCGTGCGCGTAGCCTGCCAGCGATTCCACACGCAATTGGTGCGGCGGCTGGGACTCACGCCTTCGGTTTCCAACCTGCAACTGGACGCGGCGGTCCGCGACCGTCTCGGCTGGAAGCAGCCCGGATTCCTGGAGACGCTGCAGCGCGCCGAGCGGGCCGCGCGCGAACAAAACGTTTCCAGCGCCGAAGCGCTGAAAATCGTGCAGGCGCTGGAGCACTATGAAGTATTGTTTGGACTGAAGCCCCGTCCCATCGAGGAGAAACGCTAAGTGGAAAATCTGGCACGACTCACGGCGCACATTCGCACCGAGCTGTCGAAGGTTATTATCGGGCAACAGGAAATCGTCGATCAGCTCTTGATCGCGATGGCGTGCGGCGGCCATGCCCTGCTCGAAGGAGTTCCCGGGCTGGCGAAAACGCTGACGGTAAAAACACTGGCGCGAATCTGCGGCCTGGGATTCCAGCGCATCCAGTGCACCGCCGACCTGATGCCCGCGGACATCATCGGCACCAATGTTTTCAATCTGGCGACTAGCGCGTTCACGCTGCATCGCGGCCCGATCTTCACGGATTTGCTGCTGGTGGACGAAATCAATCGCACCACCGCGCGCACTCAGGCGGCGCTGCTGGAGGCGATGGAAGAACGGCAGGCAACGATCGATGGCGTGCGCTATTCGCTGGGCCCGAACTTCACGGTGTTCGCCACACAGAATCCCGTCGAGTTCGAGGGAACCTACCCGCTGCCCGAGGCGCAACTGGACCGCTTTCTCCTGAAAATACGAATCGATTATCCAAGCGCCGAAGAGGAAGCCGCGATCCTGAAGAGGTTTGAAACCCTCACCGATGCGCATTTGATCGAGCAAGTTCCGCTCGAGCCCATCGACCCGGCCATGCTCGCCGCTGCACGAGCCGAGATTGCCCATGTGCGCGTCGAACCGGCGCTGTACCAGTACATCGTGGCCGTAATTCGCCGGACCCGCGACTGGCCGGCACTTTCTCTCGGAGCCAGCCCGCGCGCGGCCATCGGTTTGTTTTTTGTGGCCCGCACGCTGGCCGGAATGGAAGGGCGCGACTTCCTGATTCCCGACGACATCAAAGCGGCCGCTCCCGCCGTGCTGCGCCACCGCCTGATGCTGAAGCCGGAAGCCGACCTCGAAGGCCTGACCGCGGATTCGGTGATTGCGGAAATTCTGTCGGCCGTCGAGGTTCCCAAGTGAGTTCAGGCGCGACGTTCATTCCGCCGGTCGCCGCGGAACGCGCGCGCCCGTCTGGACGATTTCGCATCAGTTTTGGCACGCGCTTCTTCGTGGGCTTGCTGATCGGACTGGTGTGGGTGGTGCCGGCGGCGTGGTCGCCGCGGCTGATCGCGGGAATGTTTGTGTGGGACGCGGTCTTTCTTCTGCTTTGGTTGCAGGATTTGCTGCGTCTCCCGAAGCCGGTCGATCTTGAACTGCGCCGCGTGTGGCATTCCGCGCCGTCGCTCGGCGTGCCATCGAGCGTTATCGTGGAATTGCAGAATTTCGCTCGCCGCCCCGTATTTGCTCGCATCACCGACGAAACTCCAGTCTCGCTGCGCCGCGAACCTCCGGTACTCGAACTCGCCGTGCCCGCCGGAATGTCGGCGAGCGCCGCGTACGATATCTTGCCCTCGCAGCGCGGCGACCTGCGCCTCGGGCGTTTGTATGTGCGCTATCAGAGCGCCCTGCGGCTGGCCGAGCGCTGGGCGGTGGCGGAAACATCGGCGACGGTGCGTGTTCTGCCCAACCTGGAGCAAGCCAAGCAACAGACACTTTTTCTGATCCGCACGCGGCAAGTGGCGATGGAGCGCCGCCGCCGGCGCATCCGCGGACAAGGCCGCGAATTCGAAAGCCTGCGTGAGTACCGCACCGGCGACGAGTTCCGCAACATCAGCTGGACGGCGACGGCGCGTCGTTCCAAGGTGATCACCCGCGTATTTCAAGTGGAGCGCAGCCAGACGGTGTGGATCGTGATCGACGCCGGCCGCTTGCTGCGCGAGCAGATCGAGGGTGCCAGCGCAGCGGCGCCAAGACTCTCGAAGCTCGATTACGCGGTGGACGCCGCACTGGCCCTCGCGCAGGTGGCCATGCATTCCGGCGATCGCGTGGGCTTGCTGGCCTACGGCCGGGAGATTCAGCAGAATCGCAACGCCGGGCGTGGCGCGTCGCACCTGCATTCGATCATTGAGTCGCTGGCGATGGTCCGCGCCGAGCCCTACGAAGCCGACCACGCCCGCGCCGCCCGCGCGCTGCTCTACGAGCAGCATCGCCGCAGCCTGATCGTCTGGATCACCGACCTAGCCGAAACCGCCGGGATTCCAGACGTCGTCGAGTACGCCCGGCAAATGACTCGCCGCCACCTCGTGCTGTTCGCCGCCGTAGGCCAGCCGGACCTAAACGAACGAGCCGCCCAGCGCCCGACTTCCGAGGCGGAAATGTTCCGCTATATCGCCGCGATCGAAATCGTGCAGCGCCGCGAACTCCTGCTGCGCCGCCTGCGCCAGCACGGCGTGCTGGCCATGGAGCTAATGCCCGGAGCACTAGCCGCGTCGCTGGTGAACGAATACCTGGACATCAAGGATCGCAGCTTGATTTGATTAAATTTGATTTGATTTGAACGAACCCGGGCTCATCCAAAGATTTTTAGGTCTTAATTTCAAATCTCAAATTTCAAATTTGAAATTCCGGACCGGCGGCTACAGGACAACACACCCTCTCGTTCGCCTCTAGCTCTCCCGCGGCACCGGCGTTCGCATCCCGCTCGACAAGTACAGCACCAGCGCCGTCAGCAGCACGGCGGACAACAGAAACTTCAGCGGCGTAGCAATGTTCACCGGCGAAATGAACGCCTCAATCACGCCCGCGACCACCAGCAGTGGAATCGTTCCCAATAAAAGCTTTGCTCCGCGATTCCCCGCTTGCCGCAGCGATTCTTTTCTGGAAAGCAGGCCCGGAAACAGCAGCCCGCGCGCAATCTCCAGTCCCGCTCCGGCGGCGATAAAGATCGCCGGCAACTCCAGCGCCCCGTGCGCCGCGACAAAATCCCACAACTGCAGCGCCATTCCGGCGCGCGCAGTGGCCACGGCCAGAACTCCCATCAGTAGGCCATTGGTAATCAGCATCCACAGCGTGCCCACGCCCGCAGTGATCCCCGCCGCGAACATGGCGAAACCCACGGTGATGTTGTTGGTCATGATTCCGGACGCGGCCATCGGCTTGACCGCCAGGATCGAGTGCGTCCACATCTGCCGCTTCTCGATGGTTTCAATCATCTGCGGCCCAAGAATTTGATTGGCAAAGCCCGGATCGCGCATCGTGACCACCGCCCCGGCGATGCCCGCGGCAATGAACACCAACGCCGATAACGTCACCAGCGGAAATGTTTCGCGAAAAATGCGCGGGTAGGTGTCCATGTAAAAGCTCAGGACGCCGCGCCAGTTCGGTTTCCTGCCCATGTAAATCAGATTGTGGGCGCGCGCTAGAAGCTGGTTCAGATAAGACGTGAACGAACGGCTGGTGATATCTTCGCGAACGGTCGCCAGGTCGGAGGCCGTTTGGCGGTACAATAGTCCCAGTTCCTGCAATTCGTCATGATTGAGGGCCGCCACGCCGCGCCGGCCTGAGCGGTCGACCAACTGCTCCAGGCGCTGCCAGTGCGGTTTGCGTTTCGCGAGCCATCGAGTCGAAATCATCTATGTCCTCAAGCCCATCCGATCCCACGGCCTTCGATCCGTCCGCCGGCGAAAAGCTTATCATTGAAACGCCGGAACAGACGTCGATTGAATTCCCAGTAGCCGGAATCGGCAGTCGATTTCTTGCCATTCTGGTGGATTCGCTGGTGCAGGGCGCGGTGATCGTCGTTTTGATCCTGATCGTTTTTGGGCTGGGTGCCGGGTTCAGTCGCCTCGGCCTCGCGGGCGGGTCGTCCGCGCCCACCTGGATCATCGCGATCTTGATCTTCGTGTATTTCTTGCTGACGTACGGATATTACATGCTGTTTGAGGCCATCTGGAACGGGCAGACTCCCGGCAAACGCCTGACGCACATCCGCGTGATCAAGGATTCCGGCCAGCCGATTACGGCCATCGACGCTGTCGGCCGCAATCTGCTCCGAATCATCGATCAGCTTCCCTTCGCCTACGGCATCGGCGTGCTGTGCGCATGGATCAGCCCGCAGAGCAAGCGTCTCGGCGATTATGTCGCCGGGACGGTGGTGGTTCACGAGAAGCCTTTCGAAAAAGTTGTCGCGCCGTGGGAGTCTCCTGCGCCGGCCGCCGCCACGCACAGCTACGGCGCCAGCCGCCTGACGCCCGAGGAGTTCGCGCTGGTGGAAGCGTTTCTCAGCCGCCGCAGCGCCCTGGACGCCGGAGTCCGCTACGACACTGCCACCGGCATCGTACGGCGCATCGAAGCGAAATTGACTCTGCCGCCAGACCGGCCGCCCGCCGAAAAACTTCTGGAAGAACTGTCCCGCGAACGGCGCTCCACCGCGGGATACATCTGAGGCCGCGCACAAATGGCAACGCCCGATCTACGCCATGCCTCTCTTCCCGAACCCGTGATGCGTCACGTTCCGGAAGGATTTTTCCGGATGGGCTGCGACGCAGGACGCGATGATGAAAAGCCAGAACATCGCGTGTGGGTAGACGCATTTGAACTGGCAGCGTTTCAGACGACGAATGCCGAGTACGCGCGATTTCTGGAAGGCACGAGCCATCCCGCGCCGCTCCACTGGAACGACCCAAACTTTAACCATCCGCAGCAGCCGGTCGTCGCGGTGTCCTGGTTTGATGCCGTTGAATATTGCGAATGGTTGAGCCGCATGCTCGGAAAACAGTTCCGCTTGCCAACAGAAGCCGAATGGGAGCGCGCCGCCCGCGGCGGCCGCGAAGGTGAGGACTACCCGTGGGGCAATTGCGCACCGGAAGAGGTGCCCAACTACGCCAATCGCTGGAAAGCCGGCCCCGAACCGGTCGCCTTGTACACCCCGAACGCGTATGGCATCTACAACCTAGGCGACAACGTGCACGAATGGTGTTCCGATTGGTATGACGCCGCGTACTACGCCGCGTCGCCGGAACGAAATCCGCAGGGGCCGAGCACCAGCAACCGCCGCGCCTCTCGAGGCGGTTCGTGGCGCCACCACATCAAGGTGACGCGAACCGCTGCGCGATCCAGCATACCTCCCGAATTCAAATACGCCGACTACGGATTCCGCATAGCCGCGATCCGCTAAGGCGATTCAATTGCAACAAGCTTCACAGGCTGCGGAAAAAGTCGAGTTTTGTCATTCTGAGCGCTCGCACCGAAGGCTCTCGCCGAGGCGAAGCGAAGAATCTCTCTTCGATCTACGTACAAGCAAGAACCACGGAGGGATTCTTCGCTTCGCTCAGAATGACAATTTTTTGACTTCTTCCGCCGTCTGTTCAGCCTGCCTGGTCTAATTCGAAGAGCGCTGCGAGACGTAACCGCCACCAACGCCTCCCACTTCCGCCCCCGCAGTGATTTGTTCTTGGAGCCCCGCCCGCCGATGTGCCATGATGTGATTATTCTTCCTGGAGGAATTTTGGAATGAAACTGAATGGAATCTTTCCGGCCATTACTACGCCTTTCGATGCCGAAGGCGCCGTAGCATCCGACCGCCTGGGTGAAAATATTGCCCAATACAACCGCCTTCCACTCGCCGGGTACGTAGCCATCGGCTCGACGGGCGAGTCTGTATTGCTGACCCGCGCCGAAGTTGAGCAGGTGTTCTCGACGGTGCGCGAAGCCGCCGGCCCGGGCAAACTGCTGATCGCCGGCGTCGGGACGGAGTCCACCCCGGAAACCATCTCGCGCGCCAAAGCCGCCGCAAATTTTGGCTTCGATTTCGTGCTGGTGAAGACGCCCAGTTTCTATAAGTCGGCGCTCACTCCGGACACGCTCAACGAGCATTACCGCCGCGTGGCCGATGCCTCCAAGCTGCCGGTAATCCTCTATTCCATACCGCAACTGACGGGAGTCGCACTCGAACCGGATCTGGTCGCGCGCCTGGCGGAGCATCCCAACATCATCGGCATCAAGGAAAGTTCCGGAAACGTGCAGCGCGTCGGAGAAATCATCGCCGCCGCGCCCGCCGGCTTCCAGGTGGTGGTTGGCTCCGCGGACACGCTGTACGCCTCGCTGATGTTAGGCGCAGTAGGCGGAGTCCTGGCGCTGGCGGACTGCCTTCCGGAAATTTGCATCGAACTGCATCGCGCCGTCGCCGCCGAAAAGACGGCCACAGCGCGCGACCTGAACCTGCGGATACTGCCGGCCTCCAAAAAACTCGTGAGGCAATTGGGCATTCCGGGCGTGAAAGCCGCCATGGATTTCCGCGGTTATTACGGCGGACCGGTTCGCGGCCCGTTGACGCCGCTGAACGCGGCGCAGAAACGCGAAGTGGAAACGCTGGTCAATTCCATGGTCGCGACCGCCGCGGCGGACTGAACCGATTTCCTTTGCATTGCTGCCAACTTAGAGGTCTTCATCTGCTCCGTGAAACGTGTGAGCGAAAGGGACCGCATTCTTGACGGCCCAGGCCGATCCATCGACTCGAACGCCGCTGGAAATCCGCACCATGCGCCAGGTCGCGTGGCGTCTGCTGCCGTTTTTGATGATCTGCTATTTCGTTTCCTTCCTGGATCGCGTGAACGTCGGTTTCGCTGCATTGCAGATGGTCAAAGGCCTGCACATGTCCCCCGCGGTGTTCGGCTTCGGCGGCGGGATATTTTTCGTCTCCTACTTCCTGTTTGAAGTTCCCAGTAACCTGCTGCTGGAAAAACTCGGCGCGCGATTATGGATCGCCCGCATCATGATCACCTGGGGATTTCTCGCGGCGGCTACGGCGTTTGTGGTCGGCCCGAAATCGTTTTATGCCATGCGCCTGTTGCTCGGCGCGGCCGAGGCCGGATTTTTCCCCGGCGTGATTCTTTACATCACGTACTGGTTTCCCAGGGAATACCGCGCGCGAATCGTGGGAATGTTCACGGTAGCCATTCCCGTTTCCAGTTTTCTGGGCTCGCCGATTTCCGCGGCGCTGCTGGGGGCCGACGGATGGCTCGGACTGCACGGCTGGCAGTGGATGTTCATCATGGAAGGCCTTCCTGCGATTCTGCTGGGATTGTTCTGCCTGTTTGTCCTGAGCGACAAGCCGGCAAGCGCGGGCTGGCTGGGCGACGACCAGAAAGCATGGCTCGACGGCCGCCTGCAATCGGAAACCCTGCAAAAAAAACGCGTCGGGCAAATCAGTTTGTGGAGCGTGCTCTGGAACAAGTACGTGCTGGTGCTGAGCATCACGCTCGCCGGAAGCACGGCGGTCAGCAGCGGCCTGCAGATCTGGCAGCCGCAGATCATCAAATCGTACGGCCTCACCAACATGCAGACCGGCCTGCTGAATTCCATCCCGTTCGCGCTGGCCTCGGTGCTGATGGTGCTGTGGGGCCGGCGTTCCGACGAAACCGGAGAGCGCGTCTGGCACACGGCGCTGCCGCTGTTCGTGACCGCCGCCAGCCTGGCATCGGCATTGATATTTAAATCGCTGCCGGCGCTGATCGTAATTTTGTGTTTAGCGGTGATCGGGATTTACGCGGGTAAAGGGCCGGTGTGGGCGCTATCCGCCGACTGGCTTTCCGCAGGCACCGCCGCCGCAGGCCTCGCGCAGATGAACGCGATCAGCAATCTCGCCGGATTCGGCACCACCTACGTAGTCGGCTACATCAAGCAGACCACCGGAAGCTACCCGCTGGCAATTCTGCCGTTAGCGTGCCTGTCCGGCGCGGGCGCGCTGGCAGTCTTGTGGATTGCGCGCGGCCAAACCCCAAGGGCCGCGCCAGGCGTCGAGCCGGTAAGAGTAAGCAAGTAAGGTGGCAGAGTGCTCCGTCGACCGCTTCGAAATGCGGCACGTATGTTTCGGGGTATGAATTTCAAATCTCAAATTTCAAATTTGAAATGAAGTCATCTCATAAATAGTCTTTGTGGGTCGCGGCTTCAGCCGCGACATTCAGAACCCGGCAAACAAGGGCTTTAGCCCCTGAAGCGCTATTTCAGGCCTGACCATTTATGAGATGGCTTCCTCTGAAATTTGAATTCTCCGGCGGCGCTTGTCCATTCGTCCGCTTGCTCGCCGCCTGGCAGTAGGCTTCGATCCCGGAATCTCCGAGCGAACATCGACAACGCCAATCTCTACTTCGCGCCCGCCGCTTGATCCGGCATCGGAGCTCCCTGCGCCAGCACTACCTTCCAGTTTCCGTTCTGCTTGGCGAAGACGCGCAGAAAACGGTACTCGCCGCCGAAGGGCTTGCCCTTGTCCATTCCGTCGACCGTCACGTGCTCGGTGAGAACGGCCACTTGGCCCTGCGCGTAAAATTGCACGTGCGTTTCGCGGGCGTTCAGGACCTTCAGCGTGCGGTCGGGGCGCTTGAGGTTTTCGAGCTGACCGGCCTTGTCCAGCAGTTTGCCCTGCGGATTCAGGGCAAAGAAATCATCGGCCAGAATTTTGTCCAGAAACGGAATGTCACGATTCTCTTCCGCCTCGATGTAGCGGTTTCGGAATTCGATCACTTCCTGAGCGGCCTTGTCATTCTTGGCCGCGGGCGCCTGGGCGCGGACACCGAGCGGCGCCGCGAGCAAGACCGCTACTGCTGCAATTCGAGCGAGCCTCATAGTGAAACCTCTTTCTGGTGTAAGTTTCGCAGCGCGCGATCCCCGCGCGAATCCAAAAATGATATCGCAATCCCTCTTCGATTCACGCATAGGAAAAGCCAAAGAGAGATTCTTCGCTTCGCCTCGGCGCGAGTCCTCGGTGCGAGCGCTCAGAATGACAATGTTTTGAGTTTCTCCGCAGCCCGTGAAGCCCGCGCTACGAAAACCCCACTGGGCGCGACGATTGTACTAAGATGCCCTCCACACTAGGAGGAATTTCCATGCCTCGTATCGCAGCTATCGTTTTGTGCGCGTGTGCGCTCGCCGCGCCGTCCGCCGCGTTCGCGCAATCTGCCGGACCGGCTCCGGCCAGCAAAGTCTCCCCGGCCAAGGCTCCTCCCTCTTCGGAATTCCCCGGCCGCTTCGACTGGCAGCACAAAAAGCCGGAGGAAGCCGGCATGGACGCCGCGCGCCTCGATGACGCCGTCAAATTCGCCATCGCCAGCGAGAATCCCGCGACCAAGGACATGAAGCTGTTTCTCGCGACGACGTTTGGCGCCACCGAACCCCTGGACACGCCGATCGGCTTCACCAAGGATCGCGGCCCTGCCAACGGCCTGATCATCCGGCACGGCGCAATCGTTGCCGAGTGGGGCGATCCGAAGCGCGTGGACATGACCTTCAGCGTGACCAAGACTTTTCTGACCACCGTGGTTGGGCTCGCCTGGCAGCGCGGCCTCATTCATGACGTGCATGACTACGCCCGCGATTACATGCCGCCGGGTGTCGACCTCTTCGAAGCGCCGCACAATCAGCTCATCAAGTGGGACGATCTCCTGCGCCAGACCAGCGACTGGCAAGGCACGCTGTGGGGCAAGCCCGATTGGGCCGACCGGCCCGAGGGCGAGAAACCGGCGGACTGGCCGAACCGCAAGCTGTGGGATCCCGGCACGCACTACAAATACAACGATGTGCGCGTGAACGTTTTGGCGCTGGCCGCGCTGAACGTCTGGCGGCGGCCGCTGCAGGAGGTGCTGCGCGAAGAAATCATGGAGCCCATCGGCGCATCCTCCACGTGGCGCTGGTACGGCTACGACAATTCCTGGGTGGACATCGATGGCCAGCGTATGCAGGCGGTAACCGGTGGCGGGCACTGGGGCGGCGGCCTGGTGATCAATGCGTACGACATGGCCCGCTTCGGCTACCTGGTGCTGCACAACGGAAAATGGAAAGACCGCAGCATCATTTCCGAGGACTGGATTCGCATGGCTCGCACGCCCGGCCCAGCCAATCCCACGTACGGTTTCGCCAACTGGTTCCTGAACACCGGCAGAAAACCGCTTCCGGCCGCTCCCGAAACGTCCGTCTATTTCGTGGGCAACGGAAACAACGTGATTTACGTGGACTGGGACAACGACATCGTAGCGGTGGTCCGCTGGATTCGCGGCGGCGATGCGCTAAATGAATTCCTGGGCAAGATGCTGGGATCAATCAAACCGTAACCGCGTAGCATGCAAAGAGGAAACCCAATTCCTGATCGCTAATTCGAGGTAATCCGTCCGTTTGCCATCCGCAGAAGCACGAAGTGGAATTTACGATGCGAATGTGAGCTGCTCACTGGAAGATCGGGAATCTCAAATCTGAAATTTCAAATTTGAAATTCCCGGCTCCGCGCATTTCCGTCTCGTTGCCCGAGAGTTACTTGGCTTTGTACGTCTTGCTGAATCCATTGCGAGTGTTAGTGACGGTAAACGTGCCGTCGTTCTGCGCCGACACCTTCACCCAGTACGCCATCCCGTTGTGCTGCGGCGGTGGCGGATTGCCGGGCCCCGGCGTAGGCGGCGTCATCGGTGCAATCGGCATGGTGTCGGGCTGATCGTCGATCATGTTGGCGATGAATGCGCCCGGCTGGGTGTACTCCTGCCCGCTGAGCAGCGAAAAGTGCAGCTGCCACAAATCTTCCAGGCCGGGAGAGGAATAAATTACTTTCATCGCTGCCGGCTGTCCGCCCTTGCGCGTGCCGTTGTTCAGGATAGCCACGCGCGGGTGAATGGCATGCACCAGCACTTCCGAGTTGGACATGGGCTGCCCGTGGTGCGAGACGATCCACAGGTCCACGGTCCCGATGCGGTTCACCGGGCACATCAGCGGGAATTCCTTAACCTGAGTCAGGTCCCCGAGGTGCGCCACGCGGAATTTCCCGAAGGTCACCACGCTGCCCACGGACATGCTGTTCTCTAGCCCGCCATCGTCGGGATTGGGCTTGGTGTCGGCGCAAGCCGGGTTGGCCGCTCCGGCGCCCGCCAGCGGCTTGGTGATCACTTCTCCGGCCGAGCTGACCAGTTCCCAATCGACTCCGGGAACGGCGAGCTTGTCGCCGGGCTTGGCCACCATATGTTTCGCCTTCCCGTAGAGTTCGGGATAGGTGTCATGCAGAAAAGTATCGGCGGCCGCGTTGGGCTGCTGGTTTGGCCCATGATCGATGAAATTCTTGATCGTGACGTGGCTGGCGAATTCCGACATGCCGCCGAAATGGTCGCCGTGCCAGTGGGTGGTGATCAGATTGTCGATCTGCGTGACGCCTGCATCCTTCATGGCGGCCATGATGCGGCCGGCGTCGCGCGGAGCCGCTGCGCCGGGATTTCCCGTATCGATCAGCACCGATTCGCCGGACGGAGTGACGAACAAAGTCGCGTTCCCGCCCTCCACATCCACCACGTATATGTCCAAAGTCTTTCGAGCCTGCGCGTGCGCGGCGGGAACAAATCCGGCAAGGCAGAGACCCAGCACCAACATACCCAGCACGCACACTGATCTACGCATTGATAGCTCCTCCGGGCCAACTTCGCCCGCTGCAGAACACTCGGTGCCGGGAGCCTATCACATTTTCGGCGAATCCGGAGATGCAGGAAGTCACCGGCCGGCGAGGCCGCCCTCTCATCTCGACCGATCCGGTGGAGGACTTAGGTTGTGCTGACGATCCCCTTATGAGCTCTTGACGTTGCAAGGATTATCCTCGTCCTGTCGTCCGGCCCGAAGGTTATTTAACCGGCAGCCGGGTACGGGAAGAAAACATGGGAATGGGACACATTTTAGTCGTGGACGATGAGCCGCAAATCCGGCGGGTGATGCGCACGACCCTCATTGCGCAGGGTTATGAGGTTTCCGACGCGCGCACCGGCGAAGACGCATTGGATCTGATTCGAACCGAAAAATTCGACCTGGTGCTTCTGGACATCAATATGCCCGGCATTTCCGGCGTGCAAACCTGCCGGGAAATTCGTCTGGCATCGGATGTACCGATCATCATGGTTACGGTGCGGGACTCGGAACGCGACAAGGTGGTGGCGCTGGATGCAGGCGCCGACGGCTATCTAGCGAAGCCCTTCAGCGTCTCCGAATTGCTGGCTCGAATTCGCGCCGTGCTGCGTCGAACCAGCTTTCCCACGGAACTCGAGGAAAAGCCGCTGCAGTTGGGGAAAATCGAAATCGATTTTCAGGCGCGAAGGATCCTCTCGGACGACAAGCAGATCCGGCTGACCAGCAAAGAGTTCGACCTGCTGTCCTATCTTGCATCGCACGCAAATAAGACCATCGGGCACCGGGAACTACTGCAGCAGGTGTGGGGGCCGGATTACGGTGGCGAGCACGAATACCTGCGAGTGTTCGTAAACCGCCTGCGCAAAAAAATTGAAGCCTCGCCGGCATCGCCGAAATACCTGTTGACGGAACCGTGGGTCGGATATCGATTGGAATTGCCGAAGTAGCGGAAGAGCGAGAGCCGGATTAAAACCATCAAAAAACTTGGTTGGTAGCTCAGAAAGCTGGTGCCGGAGGAGGGAGTCGAACCCACACGGCCTTGCGACCAACGGATTTTGAGTCCGCCGCGTCTGCCATTCCGCCACTCCGGCACGGTGCATGTAAATCTATCGTACTGAGTCACTGATCGCAATGAAGATCGGTAGCGCCGAAATCAAACGGCGCCACCGCGCTGTCATGAGTTCGTTACGGCAGGATGTATCTCATCGTGATAAAGGCCATCATCAGATTGGCGTTGTTCGGGGTTCCCGGCGCGACCGACCACGGATTGCGAGTCACGTACGAGACTTGCGTGGAGGCCATCAGCTTGCCGAGTTCCGGGCTATGCCAGAACGTTCGGCTGATCCCCAGCGTGGCTTCCTGGATGTCCCGGTTCATTGCACTGCTCGACCCAGGGTAACCGAATCCGCAATAGCCGAGAGCGCCGCAGGCCGTGTTGGGAGCAACCTTGGCGCTGTTTCGGCCGGCGTATACGCCGCTGTAGTAGCCGTAGAACATGACTTTCGGATAGGCCTGCCATTCAAATCCAACGAGTCCCGATCCCGCATGAACCGGGGATATGGAGTAAACGCCCGCCGAATTGGCTGGACGAACAACAAAATCAGGCTCCAAACCTAGAAGGTATCTCCCGCCACCGTCGCTCCAGAACGCATTTTCGATGAAATGGAAATGCCGGAACAACTCGAGGTTCGAGTTGAAGGACACGCCGGCGCCGCTGGCGACAGAATTTTCGTTGATTTGCGTGGCGGTACTGGTCGCTGCGACAAAAGTGTTGATCTTGAACGTGCGATAAATTCCCGCCGCGTCCAAATGAAGCGCGCGGCCTCCGATTCTTGTATCCCACGCCACCTTGGCAACGAAGTCCGGAAGCAGGTTGGGGGTGTTCGTGTTGGATCCCCACGCTGCGCCGTTCGTATCCACCTGCGTGCTGGTGAAACCGGTCGGCACGGTCAGCGCGCTGCCGGTGAATTGCTGGGGATTTTCCGCGGAGAACCCAAGAGCCCAGGAGCTAGTGGGATGATAGACCAGGCGAAGTTGCGGCTGGCGAGCCCAAACCACGCCCACCTGGTAATTGCTATCCCCATCAAGCGAATAGAATACATCGCTGCCCATCGGAGAAAGACCGGTGCGGTTTGGGGTCATCAAAGACCAACCCTGGCCGCCAAGCAACTCCCAGTTTCCCTTCACTACATCGGCAAAGGCCAATCGCAGACGCAGCGTCGCGGAGTTACTCGTGACATCCATCGTTGGCGCATTGTTGCCTAAAAAATCGGTCTCAACAAAGCCGGTGACCTTCGCGGAACCGATTGCCGAATCCACTTTCAGGCTCAAGCGCGTGTTTTGTTCACTGATGCGAAGTTCCGACAATCCCGCAGCGGGATAACTGGCCGCAACCTTGTACGGAATCATCCCAAACGCCGTCGCGATGCCGCTTCCCACGGCCTTGGTGCGAAATATGCCGGTGATATCCATGAATCCGCCGGGAGTGAAATTGGCCCGGCCGATATTGAAAAAGAGCGGAGACTTGTCTTCCTTGGCTTCCCTGCTCTTCTGCAGATTGGCAAACTGCGGGATAGTTGCGGGAGCCGCACTGGCGCTGGGCGCATTCGTTGACGGCTCCGCGATGGGTCCCCGAACGCCCTTTAGCGCGGCCTCGAGAGAGGTTAGTTGGCTCTGCAGATCTGCATTGATGGCGCGTTGTTCTTCATACTCGCTGGACTGGTGCCGGAGCAGTTGCTTCAACAATTCGACTTCCGCCGCAGAAACATCCTCTGGCGCTGACGCACCGTCACCGGAACCGCTTCCCTTCGAGACTTCAGAGGTTGAAGTAGGTTTGGCGTCGTCCTGATTAGCCGCATCGTTTCCGGTGCCGCTGCCGAAGGCCTTCGTCGGGGCCGTAGTTAACAGCCCGATTAAGACAGCTCCGATTAAATGTGCACGCATGAGTCCTCCAATGATTTTTGGTTCAGGAACAATCGGCAGGAGGACCGCGCGACTCAGTTCAGGCTTTCAAAACCTGCTGCGCCACATTCGATCCGAGCAATACCGCAAAGGGGGCGCCGGAAGGCCATCCTTCTCGGCGGGAAATGCCTGAACAACGTCGCCGACTGTACGGCGCAGACGGCCGTCAAGGCTACTGTACCGAAGTACTGATTTGAGCCTCCGTCCGGTTTTTTTTCAAAAGAGCAACCGCCGTCATGGAATCCAGCCGACACTCTCAAGATGAACTCGTTGCAATCTTTCCAATTCGGCACAGTCCATGACTAGCGGCCGCTGGCGCATACGATTCGGCTCCCGTTTTGGAAAACCAATAAAGATTCAAGGTTGGGTTGCCGACCATAACAGCTAAACGTCGCTGAAGGCGTCGGGCACTTTGCGCCTGCTTGCGAAGTTGTGCGGCCTAAACTTTCAGGACATGGCCTGAAAGAGTTCGGAGAGCGTACCGTGAGACTAACAATTAATAACAAGCTACGACTGGGATTCGGTGTGGTTATCGGCGTGGTTCTAGTCACTTCGATCATGACGTACCTGAAAGTTCAGGCGGCGAAAAAGATGCAGGATTTCGTGGTGCAAGTTCGAATACCTTCCATCGAAACTCTCCGGCGCTTGCAAATGGATCTGAACCAGGGTGCAAGTAAGGCGCGTCAGGTCGTCCTGGCCGCGACGCAAACAGCCCGGATGAATCAATCGAAGGCACTTTACGACGCCGCCTTTTCCGACATCGCCCGGGACATTTCCGATTTGAACCTTCTGGCGCCTCGTTGGGTCTTGCAGGCGAATCGCGACCGCCTTGAGAAAGTCAAACTTCAGGTTCCACAGCTCAAGGGAGTGTTTGACGACGCCGCCCGGATCGCTTCCAGCGGAACACCAGACGCGATCGTCAAGGCGGGCGACCACATTTCAGATGCAGGAATCCCTGTGAACGACGCCATGAAAGAATCACTCGGAGGGTTGATCGAATCGCACTTGAATCTTTTGAAAGGAGAACAGCAAGCCTTTGAGGCGAATAACACCTCCATCCATTGGGCAATGCTGAGTTCTGCCGTGTTGACGATGGCAATCGGGGTTTTCGTTGCGCTTTACGTAGGGAACAAGATTTCGACGGCTGTTCGTTCCGTCCTCGTGCAGGCAGAGGCGATTGCTCAGGGAGATTTGACCGGAGAAAAATCCCAATTTGTCAGCAACGATGAACTTGGCGACCTGACCACAGCCATAAATAAAATGCACGAGAGCCTGACGCAAATGATCTTTTCCGTGGCGGAAAACGCGCAGCGCGTGGCGAATGCCAGCGAGGAATTCTCCGCCGTCAGCCAGCAGATTTCCTCCAATTCCGAGGAGACCAGCGCCCAGGCCAACGTCGTCTCCACCGCTACCGAACAGGTCAACCGCAACCTGCAAACCGTCGCCACCGGCGCCGAACAGATGAGCGCCACCATTCAGGACATCGCCAAAAACGCTACCGAGTCCGCCCGCGTCTCCGGACAAGCCGTCAAGACCGCTGAGGCCACCAATGCCACCATCTCCAAGCTGGGCGTCTCCAGCGCCGAGATCGGCCAGGTCATCAAGGTCATCACCTCCATCGCTCAACAAACGAATTTGCTCGCCCTGAACGCCACCATTGAAGCCGCCCGCGCCGGTGAAGCCGGCAAAGGCTTCGCCGTTGTCGCCAACGAGGTGAAGGAACTGGCCAAACAGACGGCCAAGGCCACCGAAGATATCAGCCAGAAGATCGCCGCCATCCAAAGCGACACCAAAGGCGCGGTCGACGCCATTGCCACCATCGGCGCCGTCATCAACCAGATCAGCGACATTTCGAGCACCATCGCCACGGCGGTGGAAGAACAGAGCGCCACCACTAACGAAATGTCGCGCAACGTTACAGAGGCGGCGAAGGGTTCGACCGAGATCACCAACAACATTTCGGGAGTGTCGCAGGCGGCGCAGGGCACGTCGTCCAGCGCGAATGAATCAATGAAAGCCGCACAAAACCTCGCGCAAATGTCCACTCAACTCCGCCAACTCGTCGAACGATTCAAAATAAGCGGTGAAAAGCACCGCAGCGGGCGAGTACAAAACCTGGCCAATTGACTGCAACTGCCGCCACTATTCCCGAAATCGCTCGACGTCGTAGCTGCCGAAATCGCATACGCAGGCGATTTCCGGTTTTGCGTTGCTCCCTAGTCAGGCGAATCGACGCAAGAATCGGATGCCCTGCCTGACCTCGCAAATCTCAACTCTCGAATGGATGACGCATGCGAAGGCCTTGCTCACCGGCGCTTCGCTGTCTACACTCGAATGAGGCGATGACGCCGCGGCTGGCACGGCCGGCTCTCTCGCGCAGATCTAATGTCCAGCACCCCTCACGATGCGGCGGCTGCCCCTACAGGCGCCATAGCCACCGCCGCTACTGCTCCTAAGCCGCACTGGAGGCGTGGCTTCTGGAGCCTGATGTTGACGCAGTTTCAGGGCGCCTTTAACGATAACGGCCTGAAGTTCCTCGTCTTCTACCTGATCATCGAGCGCAATTTGCCGGGAGCAGTGCGGGACCGTTTCATTTTGCTAGTCGGCGCGCTATTTGCGGTTCCCTTCATTTTGTTTTCCCTGGCCGGCGGCTATCTTGCGGATCGCTACAGCAAGCGCTCGGTGACCATTGGAACCAAAATCTTTGAGATTGGCGTGGGGCTTTTTGCCATCGCGGCGCTGGCCTTCGGAAACCTCACCCTGGAAGCCTCCGCCGTATTTCTGATCAGCACGCAGGGCGCTCTATTTGGTCCGTCCAAATACGGGCTGCTCCCGGAATTGCTGCCCGATGACAAACTTTCCTGGGGCAACGGCTATATCGAGCTGGGCACGTTTGTGGCTTCGATTACCGCTGTGATGTTCGCGGGATTTCTGGCGGACGCGTTTCGCGGCCGCCACGTTTGGTCCGGCGTGGCATTTCTCATGCTGACGATGGTGGGCCTGGCCGCCAGCTTCGGCATTTCTCGTGTGCCGGCCGCCGATCCCGCGCGCAAATTTCGCGGCAATCCGTTCGCCGATCTGACCGGCCAGCTTCGCATCATCGGGGCGGACAGCGTGCTGCGATGGGCGGTGGTGGGCAACACCTATCTGTGGTTTCTGGCGGCGCTGTTGCAATTCGTGATTGTCGTTTACGGGCATGATGCTCTGCACGTGAACGAGGCGCAAATCAGCTACCTGCAGGCCGCCGTGGGGATCGGGATCGGAGTGGGAAGCCTGCTGGCCGGCTATCTGTCCCGTGGAAAAATCGATCACCGGCTGGTGCCGCTCGGGGCGATGGGGATGACGCTGTTTGGATTTCTCGTGTCGCAGTCCGGGTTGGGTATCTGGGCCGTACGATTTGATCTGTGTTTGCTTGGGGTGTGCGGCGGATTTTACGCCGTTCCAGTCAACGCCCTGATCCAGCATCGTCCTGCGCCCGAACACAAGGGCGGCGTGATTGCGGCGGCGAATCTGTTGTCCTTTGTCGGAGTGTTCGTCGCCGCCGGCGTGTATTTTGCTCTTTCCTCAGCGGCGCATCTTCGCCCGGGCCAGATCTTTCTGGCCGGCGCGATCATGACGCTGGCCGCCACGCTGCACGCGTTTTTCTGGTTCCCCGAGATGAAGTAGGATCGATCGCCTCGGACGGCGCGGTTTTCCGGATGTAGCGCCCGCCTTCAGGCGGGCACCTTTGCAGTGACGCCGATGCCCGCCTGAAGGCGGGCCTTACAGCTCTCTAGAGCGGCCACTTAGAACAGCGAGAATTTCACGTGCAAAAATTTCTTCGGGTCTTTCCGGAAGTCTCCCACCAGTAGCCGCATGTCGCCGGCCAGTCCGGTAAAGTTGTCATACAATTTGGGATCGTCGAAAAATTTCCCGATGGTGTTCTGATTGGAATTGAGCTTGGCCGTGGCGCTCGATAGGTTTTCTCCGGCCTGCTTGTACTGCGTAAACAGAGAATCGTCGGTCGCCAGTTTTCCCAGAGTTCCCTTTCCGGCGCGCACGTCGGCGAAAAACGCGTTGCTGTTATCGATCAGCTTTTTTGTGCTTTCGTGAATGTCCGGATCATAGATGAGCTTGCCCATGGTGCCCTTCTGGTTCTGCACCGCGTCCATCACGTTGTCAACGTGCCCGGCGATGGAATCCACGCGGTTATACATTTCATCGTCGGTGATCAACTTGCCGAGCGTTCCCTTCCCGGCCTGGATTTGGGCCATCATGGTGTCGACGTTCTTCAGTGAATTATTCAGATGATTGTAGGCGGCTTCGTCCACCATGAACTTGCCCAGCGAGCCGCGGCCGTTGCGCACGTCGGAAATCACCGAACTGGCCTGCTTGGTGATGGCGCTGAGATCGTTCATCAGATCAGCGCTGCGTTCGACCACTTCCTTCAGGGCGGTTTCCTGGCGCCCCGGAATTTCCTCGTCGTTCGTCAGCACCCTGCCGACGTATCCGCGATCGATGTCCACATAACGATTGCCCAGCAGACCCTCGGTGATCAATCCCGCGGAAGAATCGGAACGAATGTAGGAATCGAAATTCTTCTGAATACGCATATCGATCTCGATGTTGCGGTCTTTCGATACCGCCGGCTGCCCGGGCTTGGGAACGGCCATAACGATGCGCTCCACGTTGCCAACGTCCACGCCATCGACCCGTACGGGCGCGCCAATCGTCAGGCCATCCACCTCAGGTAGGTAGACGCGCAGCCGGTATTTCGCGCCAAATCCGCCGCCGCCGGTCACATAGAAGATCACCACACCCAGCAGCACGGCTCCCGCCAGAACAAACAATCCAACTCGGAGTTCGTTCCACGTCAATTGTTTGTGTTGCGCCATCGGTGCTCCTCCTCATCGAATCCCGTACAGCAGGCCCTTCCGTTATAGCAAAAACTTGCGCAGGTAGGGGTCGCGCGTTGAGGCGAGTTGCGGCGGGCTGCCCTCGAAATACGCTTTGCCGTTGCGCAGCACCACGAAATTCGTAGCCGCGATCGACGACGGCGAGGCTCCGTTTTGCGGTATATGCATGACCCGCCCGGATTGGCCATCAAACTCGTAACTGGCCAGCCCAAAGGCATCCTGCAAGCGGTGCGTGGCGAGAACTGACGTGACTCCCTGCGTGTCCCGCAGGCGCAGGATCAGAGTGATGATGGTTTGCGACGTCACGGGGTCGAGGCCGGCCGTCGGAGAATCGTATAGAACAACCTGCGGCCGCGTCACCAGCGCGCGAGCGATGGAAACGCGGCGCTTCATGCCACCGGAGAGTTCCGACGGCAGTTTTTCCAGCGTGTCTTCCATTTCCACGAATCGCAGCGACTCGCGAACCCGCGGCGCGATTTCTTCTTCATCCACTTGTTCCTCGCGCAGAGGGTAGGCCACATTGTCTTCGACCGTCAGCGAGTCAAACAGCGCTCCCTCCTGAAAAACGAACCCGATTTTTCTGCGGAACGCGAGCAATTCGGTTTCCGGCATGCTCCCTAAGTCATGGCCGAGCATGTGCACCGATCCGGAGTCCGGCTGGATCAGGCCCGCGGCCAGCTTCAGGATCAGCGTCTTTCCCGAGCCGCTTTCGCCGATCAGAATTTTCGTTTCGCGCGCAGCGACGGAAAACGACAGGCCGTCCAGCACGTTGCCTTTATCGAAACCGATGCTGACGTTTTCGAGGGAGAGAACAGGTTCGCTGGCTGCGTTCGCGCTCATTCGCATTCAGTCGGAAATGATGCGTCCACGAAGTCGTGGAACCGGCGGCAGATGGATGCCCACATTCATGAATTGATTATAGATGGAAACTTGACCAAGTAGGACAGGCTTCAGCCTGTCTGGTTTAGATTTACGCATGGCACGACAGGCTGTACAGCCTGCGGAAAAAGTCGAGAAGCTGTCATTCTGAGCGAAGTGAAGAATCCCTCCCTGGTTCTTTGCTTGTACGTGGATCGAAGAGAGATTCTTCGCTTCGCTCAGAATGACAAAACCGGGCTTCCCCGCAGCCTGTGCAGCCTGTCTTGCTTGATGTTCGTAAATGGGCGGCGGTTAGAAAACGTGGCCGGCAAGCCACAACATCAGCTTGGTCAGGAAGAAATTGCTGATCAGAATGAACACCGAAGCGCTCACCACGGCCTGCGTGGTCGCCCGCCCCACGCCCTGCGTGCCGCCCTGGACGCTCAAGCCTTGGTAGCAGCCCACGGTGGCTACGATGAATCCATACACGACGGGTTTGGACAAACCCTGCATGAGATCGGAAAACTCCAGGATGTTGATCGCCCGCGTCCAGAACGAAACCGGATCCAGCCGCAGCGTGAAAGCCGCCACGATGTACCCGCCGATCAATCCCATGAAGTCGGCCATGGCCGTCAAAAGCGGCAGCATCAGGACGGTCGCTACCATGCGCGGCGTCACCAGTTTGCGGGTGGGATCGGTGCCCATCGCGCGCATCGCATCTACTTGCTCGGTCACCACCATCGAGCCCAATTCCGAAGCGATGCCCGAAGAATTGCGTCCTGCCACCAGCAGTCCGGTGATTGACGGACCGAGTTCCCGCACCAGCGCCAGAGAAACGATGTCCGCCGTTAGCGCCGTCTGTCCAAACCTTTCAAATTGCACGGCGGTTTGCAGAACCATGACGGCGCCGATAAAAAAACCGGTCAGTAAGACAATGGGGAGCGATCCGACGCCGATGATGTCCATCTGGGCCAAAATGTCGGACACGTAGTACGGCGGGCTGAACAGATTGGTAACCGAGCGAGCGGACAGAATGGAGTAGTCCTGAACGTGCAGGATCCAGCGCTTGGCTCCTTCAGAAAGCGCTGCGATCAGCGAATTGGTCTCGGTATCGAGGAGGTTCGGATCGCTTGTCGCCATCGGTTGCCGTCGCGTAGTGACTCGAACGCGGCTAAATTCCTCAACAGCGTACTGTTCATAGCGGGACACGTCAAGAACGCGGTTGCTGAGCGTCGCGGATGCCGCTCCTGCAAAGCACTGAGCCTCGAGCACTTTGCGTACGCCGCAGGCACGCCAGCGGCTACGGAATTTTTCCCTCGGGCTTTCCTCGCTTTACGCGCCGTGCAGGGTCCGATAGAATGTCGAGCCTTCCATGTTTCGCTTCGTCACGGCGGGGGAATCGCACGGCCAGGCGCTGATCGCGTGGATCAGCGGCGTGCCCGCAGGTGTGCCCATCGATTTTGAGTTTGTGCAGCGCGAACTCCACCGCCGCCAGCTGGGCTACGGGCGCGGCGGGCGCCAGAAGATCGAGAAGGATCGCGTCGAATTTCTTTCCGGAGTGCGCCACGGGCAGACCATTGGCGCGCCGATCGCCATGCGCATCGACAATCGCGATTGGGCCAATTGGGAAAAAGCCCTTTCCGTTGAAAAGGTTGCCGAGTTCGAAAGCGCCCAGCGGCGCTTGACCGCTCCGAGGCCGGGGCACGCCGACCTGGCCGGCGCCATGAAGTTCAATTTGCACGATGCGCGATATATCCTGGAGCGCGCCTCGGCTCGCGAGACCGCGGCGCGCGTCGCCGCCGGCTCGATTGCCAAGCTGGTGCTGCGCCAATTGGAGTGCGAAGTCCTGAGCCATGTGATTTCCGTAGGCAAAGCGCGGCTCTCGCGAAACGCATCATGGGCCGAGATTCAAGCGGTCTGCCAGAATCTGGAATCGCCGCTGCGCTGCGTGGACGCCGGGACCGAAGCGCGGATGAAGGACGAAGTCGACGTCGTGCATCGCGCCGGAAACACGGTGGGAGGCATCTTTGAGGTGGTGGCGCACCACGTGGTCACCGGCCTCGGTTCGCACGCCCAGTGGGACGAAAAACTGGATGGACGGCTGGCGCAGGCGGTGATGTCCATCCAGGCCGTGAAGGGTGTGGAGATCGGCGCGGGAATCGCGGCAGCCACATCGTATGGCTCCGAGGTGATGGACGAGATTGGCTACAATCCCACTTCCAGGGAATTCACGCGCGCAACCAACCGCGCCGGCGGGCTCGAAGGCGGCATCACCAACGGCGAAGACGTGGTGGTGCGCGGCTACCTGAAGCCGATTTCCACGCTGCGCACGCCGCTCGGCACGGTTGACCTGGTCACCAAGCAGCCGATTTCCGCGGCCTACGAGCGCTCCGACGTTTGCGTGGTGCCCGCCGGAGGAGTCGCGGGCGAAGCGATGGTCTCCATCGTCCTCGCCGGCGCGATGATCGAGAAATTCGGCGGCGACTCGCTGGGCGAAATGCGGCGGAACTTTGACGGGTACGTGCGGCAGTTGAAGGAGTTCTGAAACCACGGATGCACCCGGATGAACACGGATTCAAAACCGATTGTTTCTTCCATCCTGGTGGAAGGCGAGACTACTGAAAAGATTCTCGGTGCAGCGTTCAAAGTGCAGAACACGCTGGGCGCTGGGTTTCTCGAAAAAGTGTATGAAAACGCCTTGAGCATTGAACTTCGAAAGTGCGGCCTAACAGTCGAGAGCCAAAAAGCCTTTCCGGTCCGATACGAAGGAATCGTGGTGGGAGACTATCAGGCTGATTTGGTAGTGTCCGCCAAAGTGATGGTGGAATGTAAAGCCGTCAGCAATCTAGATCCAGTCCACGAGGCGCAATTGATGAACTATCTAAAGGCAAGTGGACTTCGAGTAGGGCTTCTAATTAATTTTGCCCGACCAAAACTTCAATACCGGAGACTAGTAGTATGAACCAGACAAGCGAACCAATCATTCCGTCTCCGGGCCGGAAGTTGGTCAGCATTCAAACTAATCGGTCTTCTCCGAATCCGTGTTCATCAGTGTGCATCCGTGGTTCCAAAGAATTGGATGAAAAGCTGAGATGATTTATCCGATCACAAAGTACGGCGCGGCGGTGCTGGAAGCCCCGACCAGGCCGGTGGAAAAATTTGACGACGATCTCGCCAAGCTTTGCGAGGACATGTTTGAGTCCATGTACGTCGCGCAGGGTGTGGGGCTGGCCGCCACGCAAATCGGCAAGCCGCTGCGGCTGGCGGTGATTGACGTGAGCGTCGGCAAAAATCCCGAGGCCAAGCTGGTGCTTGCCAATCCGCAGATCATTCACGTCGAGGGCGACCAGCGCGAAGAGGAAGGCTGCCTCTCGGTGCCCGGATTCCGCGGCAACGTCCTGCGCCCCGCCTATGTGACCGTGCGCGCGCAAAATGTGAAGGGCGAATCGTACGAGATGCGCGGCGAGGGATTGCTGGCGCGCGCCTTTTGCCATGAAATTGACCATCTGGACGGCATTCTTTTCCTCCAGCACCTGAGCATGCTCAAACGCGACTTGATCAAGCGCCGGATCCGCAAACTGCGGAAGACCGGCGACTGGTAATTTTCCTTCACACCGATGGCTCCGCTGCGCATCGTTTTCTGTGGCACGCCGGAATTTGCAGTTCCCTCTCTTCGGCGGCTGGCGGAGCTCTCCGATTCTTTCTCCATCGAAGCGGTCATCTCCCAGCCGGACCGGCCGCGAGGCCGCGGCCAGCATGTGAGCAGTTCGCCGGTGAAGGACGCCGCCCTGGAACTTGGACTGCACGTCTACCAGCCGGAATCGATCAAATCGGAATCGTCGCAGGAGTTTCTGAAGCGCGTCGCGCCGGACGCGGTAGTCATCATCGCCTACGGTCAAATTATTCCCGCGCGCCTTTTGACCATTCCCCGCCTCGGCTGGCTGAATCTGCACGCGTCGCTCTTGCCGAAGTATCGCGGGGCCGCGCCGATCCACTGGGCGATCGCTAATGGAGAAACTATCACCGGCGTCACCTCCATGCAGATTGACGCGGGAATGGATACCGGCCCGACGCTGCTGCGCCAGGAGGTCGAGATCGGCGCGGATGAAACCGCGCCAGAACTTGCCGCGCGGATGAGCGCGATGGGCGCCGGCCTGGTCGCCGATTCCCTCTTGCAACTTGAGCGAGGAGAAATTTCACTGGTTCCACAGGAATCGAAAGATGCCACTTACGCGCCGGTTCTGAAAAAGGAAGACGGCAGAATCGAGTGGACGCGCAGCGCGCAACAAATCTACAACCGCATGCGAGGGTTTACGCCGTGGCCCGGCGCTTACACCACGTTTCGCGGCCAGAACTGCCAGCTCTGGGGACGCCCCGAGACCGAGCGTCACGAAAGCGGCGGCGAGACAGCCGCGCTTTCCGGGCCGGGCGCGATCGTTCTATCGCCGAAAGAAATTCATGTTCTTTGTGGAGATGAAACGCGCCTGCGACTGGAGTCTGTACAAATCGAAGGGCGCAAGAAAATTTCCGCGAGAGAGTTTGCCAACGGCGCGCGCCTGGCCGGCGGAGAACGGTTCGTTTAGCCAACAGCGCGGTTTAAGTATTATTCCAACCAGGCAATTCTGATTTCGTCTTCGACGGCCCTGAATTCACGATCTCCGGTCACCAGTTCAGCGTTCTTGATTTTTGCCAGCGCCGCGGCGAAGGCGTCGGCGTAAGAGAATCGTCGAGTGGCCTTATAGACGGCAGCCTGCCGGACGAGGTCGAGATTGGCCGCGTCCACTCCGACAATCTGAATGGTCAGCCCGGCCATTTCTCTGGCGGTTTGCTCCGCGGCGGCCTGCGAAACTTCCCGCATGGTGTTGTAGTAGATTTCGCCCCAGTTCACGACCGAAAGCAGCAATTGGTGCGCGCCAGCCTCCGCCTTGACCAGAAGCTTTTCAACTTCTTCCGCGGCCGGTTCGTCTTCAAAGAAGGCGATCAGCGCCCAGCTGTCCAAAACCTTTACGGCCATATCAGAGCTCGCGCTCCCGCTTGCGGTCGGCGACCAGCGACTTCAAGACTCCGGCGCCCCTCAGCGAGCCGCGCAGGCGGCGAATATGTCTCGAAGTGATGGGCTTTAGTACGATTGCATCGCCCTCCTGATAGACCAATGCCCGCGTGCCTTCCTCAATCTCAAATTGCCTGCGCAGCCAGACGGGAATGACGACCTGGCCCTTCACGGTGAAGCGAATTGTATCGGTCTTGCTTGTAGGCTTCATAGATAAATATCCTACATGAATAAAGCGGGTAGGAATAGACATAAATAGTAGGATTGACCCTCACACAAGCAAATGCCGAATCGAGTAGAACAGGCACCGGCTGCGGCGAAGTCCCGTTGTGTCATTCTGAGCGAAGCGAAGAATCTCTCTTCGATTCAAGTACAAGCAAAGAACCACGGAGGGATTCTTCGCTTTGCTCAGAATGACAACTTTTTGACTCTTTCCGCAGCCTGCTCTGTCTGATTTAGATTTGTGCATCACGCTAATCAAAACCAGACAGGCTGAAGCCTGTCCTACCGGACGTTGTATAGTTTCGTGTTCGACTATGAGTCTTTCCAAAGCCAGGACGGTTGCGTTCGATGCGCTGCTGCGTGTGGCGAAGCAGGATGCCTATGCCGATGAGGTGCTGCGCGCGGAACTAGATGCCTCGGTGAAAACGGAGGACGCCGGCCTGGCCACCGAACTGGCGATGGGCGTTTTGCGTTGGCAGCGGCTTCTGGATTATTTCGTCGACCGCACTCTCAAAAATCCGGCCAGAGTGGCCGACATCGAGGTCCGCATTGCGCTGCGCCTCGGCGCCTACCAGTTACTGTTTCTCGACCGTATTCCGGCACGCGCTGCCATTTTCGAGTCGGTGGAACTCGTGAAGCGCGCGAGAAAACGTTCGGCGTCGACTCTCGTAAATGCGGCGTTGCGCAAGCTCGCCACGGAACCGCGTGCCGGACGATCGCCCTCCGAGGCCGTGGGTCGCGCGCTGCCCGCGAACCTCTCTCTCGAAGAGCGCCTTGGAATTGAATATTCACACCCAACCTGGATGGTTGAGCGCTGGCTGCGAATTTTCAGAGAAGAACGGACGCGAGCTCTGCTGGAGACCGACAACCACGCCCCTCCTGTTGCGGGTTACCTGCTCGACTTTGAGCGTGACGCGGACGCCCGGCTCTCGCTGCAGCGCAACGGCGCCGCCGTCCAGCCCGGACGGCTGCTGCGTGACGCATGGACGTTCGAGTCGGGAAATCTATCTGCCTGTGAAGCAATCGCCAAAAGCTGGGTCGCGATTCAGGACGAAGCTTCACAGGCTGTCGCGCGCCTCGTGGCTGCGGAACCCGGCAACACCGTTCTCGATTTGTGCGCGGCGCCGGGAGGAAAAACTCTGCTGCTCGCGCGAGCGGCCGGGGCGAACGGCCGCGTCATCGCCGCGGATCTTCACGAGAATCGCGTGAGGGGAATGCGCGAGCGCCTGGATTTGGCCGGCGTCGGAAATGTCGAAACTATGGTTGTAGATGGATCGCAGCCGCTTCCGTTCGAGCGCCCCTTCGATCGCATCCTGGTCGATGTTCCGTGCTCCGGCACCGGCACGCTGGCGCGCCATCCTGAGATTCGCTGGAAACTTCGCCCCGAAGATCTCGGCGACCTCCACGAGCGGCAGGCGCGCCTGCTGCGGAATGCCCTGCCGTATCTGGCGGCGGATGGGCGGCTGGTTTATTCCACGTGTTCGCTGGAACCGGAGG
>DATGJQ010000123.1:0-44923 GCA_035295105.1 Candidatus Acidiferrales bacterium
AAGACCAGCATCCGCGCCAGCTATGGAATTTTTAACACTGTGATTCAGGGGAATACGATTGGCATTGACGAGCCCCAGCCTCCCTACGGGCTGAGCGGCACGGTGTACAACGGCCTGTTTGCAACGCCCTACAACCTGGTCGATGGGACGCTGGGAACCACACCCTATCCGCTTACGTTTCCCCCGCTCAACGCCAGTGCCAGCCATCCCAATTCGAGCGTCATTTTCAACGGCGTTTACAATCCGCAGTCCGGCATGACCGCGCCGATTCATTCGGATACCTATCCGTATGTGGAGAACTATTTCCTGTCGATCGAACGGCAACTGCCGGGGCAGACCGTCTTGAGTGTGAGCTACATTGGCTCGGAAGGTCATCACGGGCTTCTCGTTTACTCCGCAAATCCGGGCAGCCCGGCGCTGTGCATGGGCCTCAATCAGCCCGGCGTGCTGGCAGGGGGAAAGACTTGCGGCCCTGGCGGTGAGAACAACCAGTACACTCTCGCCCAAGCGTTCACATTCAATGGCATCACGTATCCCGCGGGCAGCACGCTTCAGGGTACGCGCTTCGGATTGAATCCAACGCTCATCAACGACAGCGTGGTTGGAAATTATTTTGGAAACGATGACTATGAAGGCAGCATCGGAAACTCGAACTACAATGCGCTGGAAGTGACCGTTCGAGGCTCGACGAAGCGGCTTACGTACACGCTCGGCTATACGTACAGCAAGTCCATCGACCAGGCATCGTCGCTCGCCGATGCCGTCGATCCCTTTGATTTCAACCTCACCCGCGGGCTTTCGGCCTGGAACATGAAGCACAATTTTGTGGCCACCTACTCTTACCGTCTGCCGCTGGAATTGCTGACGCACCGCGCTCGCCACCTGCTGGAAGGCTGGGAAATTTCCGGCATCACCCGCGCCAGCTCCGGCTTTCCGGTCACGCTGAGCACAAACGGTGACAACTCCCTGCAGGGTAGCAGCCCCAACGGCGTCAACAATCGCTATCTGGATATGCCGGATTTCACCGGAGCGCCTCTGTCCATCACGAATCCACACAGCAATCACCAGCAGTATTTCAATCCTCTCGCCTTTACCGACAATGCTTTGGGCACAGTTGGCAATGCGACCCGACGATTTTTCTCCGGGCCGGGAGCGTTCAACACGGATTTAGTTCTGCAGCGGTATTTCCAGATTCGTGAAACGAACGCCATCCAGTTCCGCTTAGAAACGTTTAATGTTTTCAATCACACGCAATTTTTCGGCCCGGCTGCGGTGAATGGAGACGTGGACGATCCTACGCTCTTTGGAAAAGTGGTAAACGCCATGCCGCCGCGGTTGATCCAATTGGCGTTGAAATATACGTTTTAAGCCGTTGCCAGGCTGAGACGAACTCGCCGACAGAGGTGTGACGAGCGTGCCGAACTAGGGAACAGATTGACGAGTTTGCGGAAATTATGCTGTCTCAGGCCGTGTGCTTGCCTGTCCCAACCGCGCTGAGGAGCGCGGCCATCGCGAGAAGGACCACAAGAAAAAGTCCCCGCATCGCGGATGACGAAACCTCAACGAGCCCCAGGTACGACGCAAAAGACACCGTTCCGAAGATGAGCAAAAAAAACGCCAGGCACGCCGACAATACCGACGAACCGGAGCCTGGTATTTGTTTTTTCCACACCACTCGCAGCGCCTGAAGAATCAAGACCAGCAGGACCGCAAGATCCAGAACGCTCAATAGAGTTCCCATGCGCGAGAATGTACATCAGAGGCGGGAGCGTGACAAGTTTCAATTCGTCTGAAATTATCGGGTCCGAATGCGGCGCGTGCTCCGATCACTCTCAATCGATGTGGGCGCGCGAACCGCGCGCCCACGCGGAATAACCCAGTCGCTGCTAATCCGCGGGAGGCCTTGGCGCCGGAGGAGCGGGCTTCATGAATTTGGCGTCCTCCGCCGGAGCATTGGCGTCCACTTGCGCCCACTTGTAGGTCCGGTTTCCCTCTGCGCTCACCACGCGGTCGGTAAACGGAACCTTGACGCCGCTGACGTCGCGGTAATCCTCGTAGTAAGTATCTTCCGGAAAAGAACCGATCACGCTTTGCATGGTGGTGTAAGACCTCACAAGCAATCCCGTCTGCGCGTCGAAGTTGAGCCGGTCGAGCACCGGGAAACCATCCTTGCGCGTTCCGACCACGCGGTACGTGTCGCGGTCTCCGATTTTTTCCATGGCGTCGACCTGGACGTTGGTGTGGTCCTCGCGGAATTCGAGGCCCGGAAACTTTTCGCCCAGTTCCACCAGCATTCTCAACTCATCGCCGGTGTCTTCCCGGATCGGAGTGTTATGCCAGCCGATGGTTCCGTCAAAGCCCATCGACGTGGGCGGCCTGCCGGGGAAGGTCACGGAAATCACGCCCTTCATTCCCTTGACGTCGTGTTCCGCGGGAACAGTGCCCATCGTTGGGGGCGGTGGCGGAGGTCCGCCCGGAGGTCCCGGGGGAGGAGGAATGAGCATGTCGGCGGTGCCCTTAAACGTAAGAGCCGTGATTTTGCTAACAGCCGCTTCGCCGCCCAAGGCTTGCTCGTACTTGCCGAACACATCGGCAACGGAGGGAAGCGGAGCGGCGGCCGGTTTCGGCGCGGGCGGCGGACCGGTCATCACCGTCGCAGGGGCTTTGCTCGGCGCCATCGTCGATTCGAGATTTGTGTAATTCTTTTCGGCGAGCGACGGGAAAATTTCCATGGCGCTCTGTTCTCTGGGCGCTTTATCGCCGGGTAGCAGCAGCGTCGATTCCGCTTTGGCCACTCCGCGATGGCAGGTGAAGCAGGTGACTTCTCGCTTGCTGTCAAACACGGTCTGGTTCAAGGCCATGGTCATTTGAATCATGCTGCGCGCCACGTGCTTTTCGCGCTTGTCATCCTGGTCAAAGTGGCCGATCACGTGGCAGTAGCCACAGCCGACGCCCAGCGCGGTGGTGATGTATTCCATCGCCGGATGAATCTGATCGGCGGGGACGCCCTTGAGCGCTTCGATTTTTTTGTAGTACTGCTCGGCGGTTTTTCCCTTCATGTCAGCCGCGGACGGCGGGGGCGGCGGTGGACCCGCAGCCGGAGCTTGCGCATGCAGACTCGGCGAACTTGTGCCGAGCGCGATGATGGCCAGAGCCAGAATGCCCAGGATTCCGGAAACCTCGCGCGTACCTGATTTCTTGTTCATACTTTTTCGGTTATCCTCTCGCTGATTTTCTTATCAGCAGCCGCAACGCACCGCTGTACCGCCGCGCCCTTTCTGATGTGGGGCTAATCCTAAGTCAGAGCGGGTGCGGAAAGCAATGAGCGGCACCTACGGTGAAGAGCTACGCTCTCCGTTAACTTTGTTGGAAACGCCGGCTAGTGACAGCGGACCCCATTTGGTACTACTCTCTGGAAACGAGTTCGTTGCTCGGGGTGCAGAATTCGAGGTTTTGTAGGCCACGGCTTCAGCCGTGCCAACAGATTCGCAAGTCGGACCGGCTTTAGCCGCTGGCCGGTTCGCCGGCAACGCACCAAAACTCTGGAGAGACGAAAAATGAAAACTCGCGCGGAACTGATCGGGAGGATCCAGCCGTTGGTCATTCGATGCGGGCTCGCAGCGCTCTTGTGCGCGGCGTTCGCTGCGATTCCTGCCTTAGCGGATTGCAACGTCCCGGCGCTGAACGCCCTGAAGATTCCCGAGATGAAGGTGGAGTCCGCGACGATTGTCTCGGCCGCCGCGCCGAATTCGGCATTTTGCGACGTGAAGGGCGCTGTGACGACGACCGGCGAAGGCGCCGAACCGGGCTCTGCAAATTTCGAGGTGATCCTCCCGCAGAACTGGAACGGGAAATTTATTTTCCTCGGCGTTGGCGGCCTAGCGGGCGTGATGAATACCTCCGCGAATCCGGCCGACCGGCCGCAGTTCCTGGTAAAGGGCTACGCGACAGCCATCACGGACACCGGCCACCTGGTCGCCAATCCCACGTGGGAATACACCAAGCCGGGCACGCCCGACACGCCGAAAATCGTCGATTATTATTTCCGCGCCGTGCATGACGTGACGCTGGCGTCCAAACAGCTCGTCAAGTCCTACTATCACACGGATACCATCCGGCGATCCTATTTCGACGGTTGCTCCAACGGCGGGAAAATGGGTCTCCTTGAAGCGTCCCGTTATCCCGCGGATTACGATGGCATCATTTCCGGATCGCCCTGGCTTGATCCCGCAGGCACGTCGCTGTGGACGTTAAAAAATATCAAGGCGCTGCTGGAGACCTATATCCCCGCGGAAAAGTTCCAGGCGGTGGCCGCTGCAATCCTCAAAGAGTGTGACAAAGCCGATGGCGTGGCTGACGGCCTGATCCAGAATCCCGCGAAGTGCGCGTTCAATCCTAACGCACTGGTTCCCGAAACTCTCACCCAGCAGCAGGCGGACGCGCTCAAGCTCATCATGAGTCCGGTTCGCAGCGAACACGGCAAGATCGTCTATCCAGGAGCGTCGGTTGGCAACCTGGGACAAGTGAACGTCACCGTGCGCGGCAGTACCAACTACCTCGACGCGCCGGCGGCAGATCCCACCTCGGCCAAGCCCTGGGGCGATGCGACGGTACCGGCCAATTGGTCGCTCGCGCAAAATATCCTGATGAAGCTTGGCTACTATGATGCTGGCAAGGATATGAACAACTCGATCGAGAACAAGGGCGTGGCCAAGGACGACGCTCTCAATCTCATCTACCAGCGGCTGGCCGCGGACATTCCCGACGACGCATCGGCGTACGGCGCCTACTTTGCGAAAGGCGGAAAGCTGCTGATCTATCACGGCTACGAGGACCTGATCATTTCCCCATACAGTACCGTCTGGTTCTATGAAGACCTGGCGCAATCCATGGGCGGCTACGCGCAAGTGCAGCGGAGCGCGCGCCTGTTCATGGTCCCGGGAATGCAGCATTGCGAAGGCGGCTCGGGCCCGAACACCTTCGACACGCTGACCGCGATGGAAAATTGGGCGGAGAGAAATGTTGAGCCGGAGGCCATCCCGGCGACCCATTCCACAAACGACGCCGTCGACCGCACCATGCCGCTCTGCAAGTTCCCCGAGCAGGCGCACTATAAGGGCAGCGGCGATCCGAAGGTCGCGGAGAGTTGGACGTGCCCGGCGGCGGACAAATCGCTGCTCGCCGTGGGTCCCAATGGAACGCAGGCTGGCGTGAGCGCGGAGACTCCCGCGCGAGTGAGCGCGCCGGCGAAGCTTGTATATCAATAAAAACAAAAACACGCTCTGCGTGACCGTGTTTCCGGAACAGCCGATTCAGTCAGCTGAAGAATCGCCACATCAACTAGGGTGAATTAGAGTAAATCTTTGAAGGGCACGGCTTCAGCCGTGCCGAAAAGTGCGCACTCTCAAAGCGGCTTTAGCCGCTGGCGAAGTGAGGCAAAAGCAGATCCCTCGGGCAAACTCCGCCCTTCGGATGACAGTTCTGGTTTTTGGAATAGCCTGCGAATCTTGCCCTACTTCTTGCCCTCGGATTTCTGTTGCATGTCGCCGTAAGTAACGTTGTCCTCGCAAACCATTTCGCCGAGATTCCATCCCGTTTTCAATTCGTAGACAGCGTGCCCGCCCCACGGCTTGGTGTAGGCTTTGGGATCTTCGATCGTCGTGTCGATGGTCAGCGTGTCGTGATTCACGCGCCGGATGCGTTCGATGACGTGCAAGTCCTCGGAATGCGGGTGGCCGTCATTGTCCACCCAGGTTTTGTCGTTGAAGCCGATCGTGTCCACGACCAGCGTGTCTCCCTCCCACTTGCCGATCGCATCTCCCATCCAGGAGGGATTCAAGTCCGCTGGATGCGGGCGGCCGTCGGTATAAATGTTGCGCACAAAGTGGTCGTACTCGAACAGCATCAACACGCGGCCCGGAATGTGTGCGATCTCGACGGGCTCGCCGCGAATCAGGTACACGCGCGGAACGCCCGGGGGCGCGCACTGCAGCACGGGATCGTTGGATTCGCCGATTGACACCGCGCGCGGACCGACATTGGGTTTGTTCGCTTTGAATTTTGCCTCTGCCCAGGAAGTCATGGGGGGAGGATCGTTCGTAATCGAAAACGCCAGCTCGTAGATCGTGTATTTGCGGGCCTGATCCGGCGGGCGCCTAGACCGCCGCCATACTCCGGAGAGATCCACTGGCGCGGACGCCGGCCGCACCTTCGAGGTGCTCGATTTTTCGCCCTGGGCCGGCAGGTCGCGCGGGGCCGAGAGAGCGGCCGCGAGTGCGAGGCTCAATCCGCAGAGGCCAAAGAGGCGATTGTGCATGTCAAACACTCTCCCGGTAAACTCTACTCCGCGTAATCTTCGCCGCGATCCATCACCGATTCCTTGCCGTTGGCGAACACGACTTTGCGCAGGCGCATGATATGCGAGCCGCTTTTGGCAAGGTTTCCGACAAACGTAATCTGGTCGCCGGGCTTGAAGGAAGTTTTGGTCCACCCCGCGCGTGACATCGTCGTGAGGCTGGGCGCTTCGGCGGTCCATTGTTCCACTTTGCCGTTAGCATCGGTCACTGTGAACAAAACTTCGGTGTGCGGGTTCATGAACTGATATTGCGTGACGGTTCCCTTGAGAGTTGTCAGCTTCGTTGAGTCGTACACCGCCGCGCCGTGATGCGCGAAGGCGGGTACGCAGGCCAGCGCCACGCCCAAAGCCAGCGCGCAGGCCCAGTGTTTATTTTTCATGCAACACCTCGCAATGGGCGCGACTATCCCATCGGGCATCCGGCTCTGTCAATGCAAAACTGGCTTTTCGGGAAGGCTTGGTTGAGGGAGTGAAATTATTTGGCGGAGTCGCCCGGTAGCGCGGCCTCCGGAGCGTCGGACGGCGGGGGGCCGACGCGCTCAATCGTCACATGTTGGATGTGAACGGGGGTAACCGGCGTATCGCCGGCATCGCGTGGAACTTGCGCAATGGCTTTCACGACCTCTGGATTTTCACACTGTCCCCAGATCGTATATTTTCCGTTAAAGGCCGGATAGGCGGCCTGAGTGATGAAAAAGTGCGTGTCATTCGTGTCCGGGCCGCTATTGGCCATCGCCAGACGTCCCGGCGCGTCAAACTTCAGCGACTGCACGATTTCGCTTTTGTATGGAAAACCCGGGCCTTCCGGATGTCCCACGCCGGTGCCCAGAAGGTCGCCGCCCTGAATCATGACGCCTGGAATCACGCGGTCGAAGACCAGGCCGTCAAAAAACTTTTTGCGTTCGGTCTGTTTGGTTTCGGGATGCACGAAAGAAATCTTTCCGATGGCCAGGCCGACCATTGTGCGCACCGTCACCGGCGCTTCAGCCTCAAAAAGTTTGCACGCAATATTTCCTTTGTCGGTCTCGAACGTCCAGTACAGCCCCGGTTTGCGCTTGTCGGCGGGCGGCGCTCCGGCGGCCGGACGAACCACAGGCGCCAGCAGCGCCGCTACTGCAACAATCGCGAACAGAGTGGGAGAAACTCGCAATAAGTTGCGCGTACGATCTGGCGTTGGCATCTGCAGCTTCCCCGGGTGGCCCGGTGTTATTCGCATGAGTATTTTATTTCTTCACGTATTTTTTTACATCCATGGCACCGACTTCAGCTCCGTAAATATTGCCCTGATGGTCGACCGCCACGCCCTCCGCCGCGCTGGTCGCGCCGCCTGGCGCAGGATCGGGAATGAAAGCGGTAACCTTGCCGTCTTTCGCGCTGCCGATGCGCATGCCGCGCTTGCAGCCGGGATTGTATCCGTAACCTGGCTGGTCCGTCGATTCGGAGTCCGCCACGTACATGGTGTCGTTCTTGTCGATGAAGATTCCGCTGGGACGGCCAAACTGTTTCCATTCGGCGAGGTATTTGCCGTCCTGCGTGAAGATCTGAATACGATTGTTGGTGCGATCTCCGACAAACAGGCGGCCCTTGGAATCGAAGGCCAGGGCGTGCGGCGCACTAAACTCGCCGGGCGCCGATCCCAGCTTTCCCCAGGTCTTGATGAATTTTCCGTCCTTGGAAAATTTCACGATGCGCGCATTTACCTGGGAATTCGGCGGCGAACCGTGTCCGTCCGCGACGAAAATATCGCCATTGGGCGCCACAATCACCGCTGAGGGCCGGTTGAACGTGTCCGGGCCGTCACCCGGATCGCCGGCCTTGCCCAGCGTCATTAAAACTTTTCCGTCCGGGCTGAACTTGAAGACCTGGTGTCCCTTGCCGTGTTTGCCGGCATCATCGGGAGTGGCCATTCCCCCCACTCCGTCGGTCACCCAGACATTTCCGTCCTTGTCGGCATAGATGCCGTGGGGAAGCACGAACATCCCCGCACCGAAATTCTGAAGCAGTTTGCCCGAAGGATCGAATTCGAGAATCGGCGGGATGTTGGAATTCGCGCAACTGTTTCCGCCGCAGCGCTCGTACGTCCAGATGTTGCCGTCCGGCCCGACCGATACGCCCGAAGTCGATCCCCACTTCCGCCCGTCCGGGAGCGGCGCCCAGTTGCTGATGGTTTTATAAGGATTCGGCAAATCGTTCGGGGGAGGGTAGCTGGACTGCGCTCGAGCATTGACGGCCGGAATCGCCAGGATCGCGATGCTCATCGCCAGAATTAGTCCCAATCGGCGCGCCTTGCTCATGATCGTCCTCCTGATCTTTACTGAGACGGTTGATCGCTCCTATTTACTCTCGATGTTCACCGCGTAATAACCCACAGTCTTCGTCGAGACTTCCTTCCACCAGTGCGGCGTCTTGGCCGGGATGGTAATGACGTCGCCCTTGCTCAAATGGTGCGTCTCGCCGCCTTCGATCGACGTGGCCCGCATCTGGCCCGGCGCGGTTTCCTTAGCGCCTACCATCGTTCCGCCGGTGACGAACGTGGCTTCACCATCGACCATGATGAAGATGTGGTTGGTGTGCTCGTGATATTCGACCTCGGCGGCTCCCTTTCGATTGGCGAGCACGATGAGGCCCGGATCGTTCACGATCTGCCCGCCCTTGGCCATCACTGACGCCACTTGATCGTGGGGAATATAGTGGACCGCCGCCGGAACACCTTCGCCCGTGGACGCGGCGGTAGCGCCGAGCAAAGCGCCAGCGACAAGGAGCATCAACTTCGCAATTCGTGATTTCATCTGATCCTCTTCTATATCTTCGAGATGACGAAAATCCCTCTTCTACTGCATCTCACTCGCCGGCCGCGGCACATGGAACGTCATCAGCACCAGCGGTCCGCCCGACGGCTTGAATTGGTGCGGTACGCCCTCGGGAATAATCGTGACGTCGCCTTTGCCGATCGTTTGCGCCGTTCCGCCATCGATCGATGTCCCCGACAGATTCTTGGGATTGGTGCGCTTTTCGCCGACTACCTTTCCTCCGGTCGTCAGCGTTCCGCTCCCGTCAAGCACGTAAACCAATTCTGCCTCGGTCTCGTGCACCGCGACCGCGCCTTCGACAGGCCGGTATTCGAGATTCACGGAATAGGGCGCCAGGGAAAGCAGGTGCTCTGCGACCATTACTTGATCGCCCTTGCGCTCGGCCTTGGCCTTTGCCAGAAGCGCCTGAGCGTCAGCGGCCGATGAAAAGACTTTCATTGCCGAATCCGTCGAGGTTGCGGGCGCCTGCGGCACGGCTTTCGGCTCTGCCGGTGAAATTGCCGCGGTCGACGCTGGTTTTCCTGCCGCCGCCAGCGCCGCTGCAACCAACACCAATACCGCACCCAATCCAAGAGATCGCATCTCTACCTCCCTTTGTCAGGCGTTTCGTTTGATTTCCGGTTCGGAACTCTTATACACCGGAGCGCTCCGGACGTGAATCCAAATCAATGCAAGCGGCCGGGCCATACGATTTCAGGATGTTGGCGGAATGAATCTGGTAAGCTTTCTAGCCCAGTTGGGAGAATTCCATGACAAAACTGCTGGTGCATTGGGTGCTGAGCGCGCTGTGCCTGCTGCTAGTCGCGCATTTTGTTCCGGGATTTTTCGTGCGGGGATTCGGCACGGCGCTGATCGCGGCGCTGGTGATCGGCCTGGTGAATGGGACGATCGGCGCGCTTTTGAAAATCCTCACGTTTCCGATCACCCTCCTCACGTTCGGCATCTTCTGGCTTTTGATTAACGCCTTCATGCTGAAGTTTGCCGCCCTGTTCGTTCCCGGTTTTGAAGTGCGCGGTCTGTGGCCCGCATTCTGGGGCGGACTGATCCTGAGCGTTTTGAACATGATCGTCCGGCATCTATTGAAAAGCCGCAATGAGTAATAGCGCAATCCGCAAACGGCAGGAGTCAAAATCAGGAATGGCGAGTCTTAGTCCGGCCGGTAGACGAGCTCACTTCTTGTGTAGATCGAACTGGTCCTGCAACTGGGGCATTCGAGAGTAACGCCGGCCGAAGGAAACTTGGGTTTCTCGCCGAGCCACGCGAAAGGATCTTGAAACGAAGGTTGTGAATCCGATTTGATCTCGGAGTGTGTGAAGTCCTGCTTGCATTTGGGACATCCGAGAACCCAACGAGCCATCGATCTCTCTCCTGTGTTCCCGTTGCTGCGCCATACCGTATCCCTATCGTATAACGATGTAAATACAGTGAACTCTCTAAGGTTTAAGATTTACAAGCATTTAGACGGGATGGCGCCGGTGCGAATTCGTGAAGGATGGCCCATTTCAATTTCGGTAAATGCAACCACAAAGCTGTCGGTAATGGGAATATTCGAAGGATGAGGAGTTTTACAGGCAGGCGACGCCGGTTGGAAAGCGCTGCTTGCATGCAGGTCGCGCGCGCCATGGCGCCATGACTGCCATTACCCTCTCACCTGAAACTGGCTGCGCGGCTCCAAATATCGCTTGTCAGCGGCCCTGTCCAGCGATTAGGCTTGCACACCATGCACCGCAATCAGGCCCTTTTCCGTATCTTTGTTGTGCTGTTTGCGCTCGTCATTTTTGCGCCCGCCCCACGCCTGGCGGCCCACGATATTCCCGCCGACGCCACCATTCAGATGTTTTTCAAGCCGCAAGGCAACCATCTGAGCATCCTCGTGCGCGTGCCGCTCAAGACCATGCGTGACGTCGAGTTTCCCGTCTGGGGCCAGGGTTACCTTGATTTCGACCGCGTTGACACCACCTTGCGCGAAGCCTCTACGTTGTGGGTCTCCGATTTCATCGATGTGTATGAAGGCGACACGCTCCTGCCGAAGCCGCAGGTCTCCAAGACGCGCCTTTCGGTCGAATCCGACCCCTCCTTCGCGTCCTATGACGCAGCCTTGGCGCATCTCGACGCCCCAAAGCTCACGAATGGCGCTCGAGTTTACTGGGATCAGTTGATGCTTGACGTGCTCTTCGACTATCCCATCCAGTCCGATCAATCGCACTTCTCGATTCATCCCGGCCTGGATCGCCTGGCGTCGCGCGTGGTGATCGCGCTGCGATTTTTGCCGCCAGGCGGCGCCGTCCGAGCGTTTGAATTTCTCGGCGATCCCGGACTTGTGCACCTCGATCCCCGGTGGTTCCAGGCCTCGGGACAATTCATCAAGCTGGGCTTCCTGCACATCCTGGATGGCACGGACCACTTGCTGTTCTTGTTCTGCCTGGTGATTCCGTTCCGGAAATTCCGCTCGCTGATTCCGGTGGTGACTTCTTTCACGGTCGCGCACTCGATCACTTTGATCGCGTCGGCCTATAACCTCGCGCCGGATGCGCTGTGGTTTCCGCCGCTGATCGAAACGCTGATCGCGATGTCCATCGTTTACATGGCGCTGGAGAATATCGTCGGCGGCGCCACGGTGCAGCGGCGATGGATGATCACTTTCGGGTTCGGCCTCGTCCACGGCTTTGGTTTCTCATTTGCCTTGCGGCAGACCATGCAGTTCGCCGGCTCTCACCTGTTGTCCTCGCTGCTTTCCTTTAACATCGGAGTCGAACTCGGTCAGCTGCTGGTGCTGGCGCTGATGATCCCGGCGCTCGAGTTGCTCTTCCGCTTCGTGGTGGCCGAGCGAATGGGGACCATCATTTTGTCCGCGCTGGTCGCCCACACGGCCTGGCACTGGATGATTGAACGTTACACAGTCTTCAGCCAGTACCAGATTCGCTGGCAGTATATGGAGGCGGCGCCACTGGCCAAAGCTCTGCGCCTGGCGATGCTGATCGTGATCGCGGCGGGACTGGTCTGGCTGGTGTTCGGCTTGCTCTGGCCGAGATTTGCGCGCCCCGAGGAAGAGCCCGTTGTACCCACCCAGACCTCTTAGAACGTCAGCCATACAATTCCGGAGACTTTTTCACGGCCCGCTCATGGCTGCATGCAACTTTCTGTTCGCAGACTCCAAAACTGTTTTCATGCTGCGGTCCGCTTGACATCGCGGGTGAGACGATTAAACTGAACGTGTTCAAAATTTATCATTCCTGTATCCAGAAATGGCGGACGGCGGAGATGCGACAACCGAAATCGTCTGCGGCGGGTATCGACTGCGGCCCGCGGGTGTTTCTCAGATGATCGACGTGCGTGAGGAAATTGCCACGGCCACCGTCGGCAGCTATCACCGCTTTCTGGCGTTGCTCATCGGCATGGTCGTCTTTTTCGACGGCTACGACACTTTCAATCCGGCGTATGTCATTCATTACGTCGCAAAGCCCTGGCACCTCGCGCCAAGCCAGGCAGGCTTGTTGGTCTCCAGCGGCCTGATCGGTTTCATGATCGGATCGCTGCTGCAGGGGAAATTTTCCGATCGGTACGGGAGGCGGGCGACGCTTCTCGCGGCGCTATGGATCGTGACGCTCTTCAGTTTCGCCACCGCCGCACTCGGCCGCTCGTTTTATTCGTTCTGCGCGCTGCGGTTGCTTACCGGGCTGGGCATGGGAGCGCTCCTGCCTTTGGGCGTGACCTACGTGAACGAATACGCCCCGCGGCGCCTCGCGAACACATTTTCCATGTGGGGTTGGGCGCTCGGATGGGCTGCCGGCGGTATCGTCGCGGCGGCCATTGGAATTTATCTGACGCCGATGTTCGGTTGGCAGGCGCTGTATTACGCGGCGTCGCTGTCCATCGTGCTGGTAGTGATCTGCCACGCCGCGCTTCCCGAATCGCTGCAATTTTCCGCCATGCGCGGCGATTGGAAAGGCATTGCGGAAACTTTGAGCCGGCTGAATCCTTCGCGCTCGGCGCGATACCAGGCCGCGGGCGCGCAATTCATCTTTCCGGAACCCAGCGACCGTCCGGCCTCCGTCTCGCTGCTGCTGTCGCCGCGTTACCGCAGGACGACGGCAGCCGTGTGGACCTCCGCATTCTTCATCCTGTTCGGGATCTGGGGACTCTCGGGCTGGGTTCCCACCGCCATGATGCAGCGCGGTGAAGGATTTGCAGCCAGTTTTGGATTTGGCGCGTTGATTCAGGCCATGGCGTTCGTCGGATCGCTGGTTTGCGGCTTCATTGCGGACCGCGAAGGCAAGGATCGCCAGGCCATGGCGGCCTGGTGGCTGGGCGGATGCATCTCGGTGGGCGTGCTGGTCCTTGTCAACGTTCACGCGCTGAACATTATTTGCGTCGGCGCGGCGGGATTTTGCATTCTGGGCGGGCAAAACGTTCTCAACAATTTCACAGCAGCTTCCTACGACACTGAAGTGCGCGGCACGGCCGTCGGCATGATGCTGGGAGTAGGGCGCGCCGGAGGAATTCTCGGCCCTTTCATTACCGGCTTGTTGCAGCAGCACACGCCCGGCACCGCCGGTTTGTTCGTGGCCATCGGGGCGGCGTCCCTGATCGGCGGCGTGGCAATTCTATTTGCGAATCCGAAGCCGGCGCACGAATTGGCGGTGTCCGCGGAGGCTGTTCACGTTTAGAAGCTGGAACCCATAGCGGTTTTGTAAATGGCAGGTCCCTGAACTCGGGCGGCACTTCAGGGGCTAAAGCCCTTGAGTCTTAGGCCCTGAACGTCGCGGCTGAAGCCGCGACCCACAAAGACCGCATAGGAAATGAGGTCTCTTAGTCCGGCAGAGGTCGCACGCGCTAGTGGTAAGGCGGAATGGAACGCCCGGACGCGAGAGTCAAGAAGGAACAGAGGATGACGCAGGGCAAACCAGTCGCGCTAGTCACGGGAGCGGCCACGGGCATCGGTCGGGCGGCTGCCGTGGCGCTGGCGGCGGCCGGCCATGACGTGGCCATCAACTACAGCCGCAGCGAAGCGGCTGCGCGGGAAACGTCAGCCCAGGCTCAGGCAAAAGGCGCAAAAACATTGCTCTTTCGCTGCGACGTGAGCGATGACGCGACCGTGCGCAAAATGCTCGCCACCGTCCAGCAGGAATTCGGCCGCCTCGATGCTCTGGTGAACAACGCAGGCACGACGTCCAACGTCAAGCCCGCGGATTTTGAATCGATGACCGCGGAGGAATGGGACCGCGTTTTCGCCGTAAACGTTCGCGGGATGTTTCAGGTGACTCGCGCGGCCGCGCCGATGCTCAAAGCCGCCCGCGGCAGCGTCGTCAACACGGCCAGCATCGTCGGCCTGCGACCCGGCCCGCAGCCGCTGCCGTATGCCGCGAGCAAAGCGGCGGTCGTGAGCCTCACCAAGCTTCTGGCACTGAATCTGGCGCCGGATGTTCGCGTCAACGCCGTCGCTCCGGGCTGGATGGAAGGCGACTGGATGCAGCGCATGCTGGCGGACCGCTACAACGATCTGATGGCGCGCCGCGCCAAGAGCACGCCGCTGCGCCGTTGCGCCACCGCCGAGGACGTTGCGGAAGTGATCGTCAATCTGATCACCAGCAACCGCTTCGTGAACGGCGAAATCATCGTGATCGACGGCGGCTACGCCGCGACAACGTAATTGTGGCGCAGGCTTCAGCCTGCGGGTCAGGTTGCGTAGTAAAGGCACGAGAACCACGAGTTGACGAAGGAGATTCAAGTGTTGCCAGGTGTTGTCCCATTTCCGCCGGAATTTGCCAAACGCTACCGCGAGAAGGGCTATTGGCTCGACAAATCCCTGGCGGAGGAATACCGGATCGCGTTCGACAAGTACGAAACGCGAGTCGCGCTGATCGACCGCGATCGCTCCCTCACTTACGGTGACTTGGATCGCCTGTCGGACAACCTGGCGCTGAATCTCTTGGAAGCCGGCTTTCGTCCCCTGGACAGGTTCGTCGTTCAATTGCCGAATGTCGCCGAGTTCGTGATTCTCTACCTGGCGCTTCAAAAAATCGGCGCCATTCCCATCGCGGCGCTCCTGCCGCACCGCTTTGCGGAAGTCAGCCAGTTCGCGGAACTCTCCGGCGCGGCGGCCTGCGTCGTTCCCGACCAGATGGGCGATTTCGACTACTGCGCCATGGTCGACCGCATCCGCCAAAAAGTTCCCAGCCTTCGCCATGGCATCGTGCTCGGCCCGGCGCGCCCGGGATTTCTTTCGCTTCCGGAAATGATTGAGAAGCCCTCCCGGCTGACGAAGTCGGCGCTGTCCGAAATCAAGATTGATCCCGACGATCCCGCCATCTTTCAGCTTTCCGGAGGAACCACTGGAATTCCCAAGCTGATTCCGCGCACGCACAACGATTACGCTTACAATTCCAAAATCGCTTCGCGGGTTTGCGCCGTCGGGGAAGACTCGGTGCTGCTCGTGATTCTGCCGATCGCGCACAACCTTCCGCTGGCCTGCCCCGGGATTCAGGGATTTCTTTTTCACGGAGGGCGCGCAGTGCTCAGCACCAGCGCGCGCCCGGAGGATGTGTGCGCGCTGATTGAGAAGCACCGCGTCACGCACATCAAAGTCGTTCCCGCGCTGCTGATCCGGCTGCTGCATGATCCGGCCGTCACGCGCCATGATCTTTCTTCCCTGAAGATTATCCAGAGCGGCGGCCAATCCATGCTGCCCGAAGTGCGCCTGTTGTCGAAGAAACTGATTCCCAGCGCGTTTGTGCAGGAAAATTTCGGAATGTCCGAAGGCCTGCTGATGTTCGTGCGGCTCGACGATCCTCTCGATGTCAGCCAGGAAACCGTCGGCCGGCCGGTGAGTCCTGACGACGAAGTGCGGATTCTGGACGATGACGACCGCGAAATTCTGGGCGGGGAAGTCGGCGAGTTATGTTGCCGCGGCCCGTACACGCTGCGGGGTTATTTCGGCGTGCCGGAATACAACGCGCGCACCTTTACCTCCGACGGATTCTATCGCTCCGGCGACTTGATGCGCCGGCACAAGTCCGGCAACTACATCGTGGAGGGAAGAAAGAAAGATTTGATCAACCGCGGCGGCGAAAAAATCAGCGCCGAGGAAATCGAAAATCTGATTCTTTCGCATCCGGCGGTGAAGAACGTCGCCTGCGTTCCGGTGCCGGACCCGGTGCTCGGCGAGCGCATGTGCGCGTGCGTCCTGCTGCGCGAAAACGCCAGCCTCAGTTTCGATGAGCTGAAAAGTTTTCTGCTAGGAAAGGAAATAGCCAAGTACAAGCTTCCGGAGCGCCTGGAAATCATGCAGGATTTTCCGCTCTCGCCGTTCGGCAAGGTTTCCAAAAAGACGTTGACGGAAATGTTCGGCCGGAAAAAGCCCGGAGATCGTGCGAGCAGGGAAGGCGCGGCGGGATAGGCAATTCATCTGAAGAAGCCGGTCCAATCCAAAACCGTATGAGAATCATCGACGTTCATTGCTACCCAAACACGCGCGAGTGGATTGCCTGCCAGCAGCCCTACGTCGACGCGCTGGCAAAATACTGGAATCGCCCGTGGGTGCCAAAGCAGGAGAGTGAAGTCGTCCAGGAATTCACCGAAGCGGGTGTCGAGGCGATCCTCGTGGCGCTGGACCTCGAAACCACCATCGGCACGCCGCCCTGTTCGAATGATTTCGTTTCCGCGATGCAGAAGCGCCACCCCAAGCGAATCATCCAATCCTGGGCCGCGGTGGATCCCTTCAAAGGGGAGCCGGCGCTCAGTGAGGCGCGCCACGCGATTCAAGATCTCGGCATGCTGGGATTTCATTTTCATCCGATCATGGGCCACTTCGCGGTGAATGATCGCCGCCTCTACCCGCTCTTCGAATTGATCGACGCCATGAGCGTGCCGGTGATGATCGACGTTGGCACCACGGGCATGGGCGCCGGAATGCCGGGCGGCATGGGCGCAAAAATCCGCGATGCGCACCCCTCCGCCATCGACGAACTGGCCGCCGATTTTCCGTCGCTGACTATCCTCGCCGCGCATCCCGGCTGGCCATGGGTGGATGAAATGACCGCCGTGGCTCTGCACAAGGGCAACGTCTACTGGGAACTTTCCGGCTGGGCGCCGCAATATTTTCCGCCGCAGTTAAAAAAAGATATTCGCGGGAGGCTGAAGGACAAAATTATTTTCGGCAGCGATTATCCCAGCATCCCGTACGAGCGCCTGCTGCGCGAGTGGGACGAACTGGGCTACAGCGACGAAATCAAGGAGCGGGTTTTCCACGGCAACGCCGAGCGCGTCCTGGGTCTCTAAGCTTCGCGCCCAACATTAAATTGAGGGCCGTGTAGCGCCCGCCTTCAGGCGGGCATCCGATCCCATCTTCTGCGCTTCGAGCAATGCCCGCCTGAAGGCGGGCGCTACATGTACCTGCTGAGGAGGTGCGATTTGTCTTCGCCGATACGCCGCGTGGTAACCGGCAAGGACGCCGCCGGGAAAGCCATTACCATCATGGACGGACCCGCGACCAGCGTTCATCACCGCCCGGAAGGCGGCCTCGCCATCACCAACCTTTGGGTCACTGACTCGACGCCGGCCGATTTGGCGAATCCGGAGGGCACCGACACCCGCAAAGTCGGAATTCCGCCGCCACCCAGCGGCACAATTTTTCGCATCGTCGAGTTCGCCCCGGAAAAAGAAATCACGGCCGACTACGAGACTCGCCTGAAAATGATTCAAGCCATTGGCCTCGCCCCCGAAGGCCTCAATCGTGACCGCCCACGCGATCCCGCCATGCATCGCACTCGCACCATCGATTACGCAATCATCGTTTCCGGCGAGATCGATATGCTGCTGGACGATACGGAGGTCCACATGAAGGCGGGCGACGTGCTGGTTCAGCGCGGCACCAATCACGCGTGGGTAAATCGCAGCAGCGCGCCCTGTAAGGTAGCCTTCATCCTGGTGGACGCGAAAGATTGACTCGAGTCGCCTCGTCAGCTAATCGACAAGCCTCGTCGGTCGCGAAGGGTTTGTAGGGCACGGCTTCAGCCTTGCCGAAAAGCGCGTGGAATAACAGCGGCTTTAGCCGCTGGCCTGTTCCGCATCGAGTTCCCAGACCGAGCGCCGGTCATTCCACATGCGCGTCGAACACTCCGGTTTCAATCCGCCCGCTCCTCTTGATCTGCACAAAGATCCGATAATCTCCCGCCTGCGGAAACCCATAAGGAAATCGAACTTCCGGCGGCAGCGGTCCGGTATCGGCCATGGGCATGGCCATTCCCGCCGGCATGGACATTGCATTTTGCCCCGCGACGGCATTCGCGTTCGGCAATTCATTCTGAGCGAGCTCCAGCGCCGCCATGGAAACCGATCCGGCCGGATGCACGTGCGCAAAGACGCTTAGGTCCGAACGCACAAATTCGGCGTGCCCGGCCATGCCCATGTAGGGCTCCAAATCGTGCGCCGGGCGTCCATCCTTATCTTGAACGGCGAAACTGAACTCAGCCGGAACGTTCGCCTTCAGCGCGTCCGACGCGCGCTGCCAAACGATTTGCCCGCCGTCCGGCAAATCCGAAGTCGCAGCGCCCTCGTGCGCGGAGGAAAGGGGAGCGCCCGACCAACTCGAATCGTCGCCGGAAAGAACTCCTCCGGAGATGGACGCAAGGTCGATGTTTCCAACCAGCGTCCACGGATAGCCTCGCGGATCGACAACGTCGGCGAAGACCTGATAGCGGCCCGCCGGCATCTGCGGCAGATCCAGAGCGAATCCGCCACCCGAAATTGGGTCGGGATGCAAATGCCACATGGTGTCGAGCGCCGGCACGCGCAGTAGAAACAAGTGCATCAGATGACCGTGATCCGGGATGACGTCGTCCAGGCGAAGATAGGCAGGTGAGCGGGCCTCGGCGCGGCCCTCACGAGTGTCAGGGCGATCCACGCGAATTTCCAGGCGGCGGCCGTCAACAAGTTTGAGCGCTGCCGCCGGAGGTTTGAAAAAGTCCACGCGGCGCTGAAAATCCGCGGCATTCACGCCCCACCAGGACTTGCCCAGAAAAAGTAGTGCCACGACCAAAACAGCGGTGACCATCATGGCGCGGCGCGCGCGACGGATGCGCGATGCGCCGGGAACTTCGCCGCCTTGCAAATTGCCTTCCCGCACAATCGCTCCCACGATGAACACAACGCCCGCGGCGAGCAGAAGCATTAAGGCCAGAAGCAGCAGCTCAAGTGGCCTTTGCATCGGCAGCGTCCGCTGCGCAAAGGACGGAACCGGAACGGAAACTTCTCCGTGGCCCTGATTGCCATCGACGCTGACGCGCACTTGCAGCGCCCCGGATTCCATCAGCCAGAGGCTCGCTGTAAAGAATTGTGGATCATCCTTGGATTGCGCAGCGAGGTCGGGCGTGGGCGGAAAATTCGATCCCGGCCCCGCGAGCCTCATGGGCACGACATGGATCGCACTTACGCCCGCGGATTCACTGCGAATCTCAATCTCCGCCACGCCGGGAATCACCTGCGGCACGCGCACGGTGACGAACAGCGGGTAGGCGCCCGCTTTGCCCTCGTAGAAAACGTCAGGGCTGCCCACGTGCGCAAACGCTGGCGCGGCCGCAGCCAGCAGGAGCACGGTGAGTGCAAGAAAGTGTGTATGTAATCGCATGGAGTTTGCGTCGTCTCAGTGGCACAGTGTGTACAACTGCGAAAAAGGTCTCGTTTTGTCATTCTGAGCGAAGCGAAGAACCTCTCTTCGATTCGAGTGCAAGCAAAGAACCAGTAGAGATTCTTCGCTTCGCTCAGAATGACAACGTTCTGGGCTTTTGCGCAACCTGTTCAACCTGTGGATTTTTGTCCTTGCTAGTACCAACCCCCACAGGCTGAAGTCTGTGCCACTTAAAACATTAACGCCGAATCTGCCGCATCCACTCGCCCCACCGCGTTCCGATCTCTGTCATCACGATCGCCGCCGCCACGGCAATGCCGATGCGAATCCAGAACGCCGAGGCGCTGGCTTCCGTGGGAATGAAAACGTTGCGCATCCACGGAGACCTGGGCCCCGCGAAGTAGGGAATATCTCCAGTTGCGAAGATCCAGTTTCGCGACGCGGGCGACATCAGAAAATCGGCAAAAGGCCACTGCACCGCCGCAAAGCTGGCGAGAAATGCCGCGCCGATCGCGCCGGCTTGCGCCCAGCGATTCCACCCATGGACGCGACGCCGGACCAGATCGAAAACGATCGCCGGCACAATCAGCAGCAGCGGAAAATCCGGCGGGATAAGGTGGGTAATTTTCTGATAGACCGGGCCAAGTTTCGGTTCCGCGGGCACTAGCGGCAGAATCCAGGTGAACGCCAGATGCGTGGCCGTATAAATCGCCGTGGTGATCGTGGCGGCCCAAGGATGTTCCGTGGCGGCTGCGATCGCGACCATCAGGATCGGAGCAATCAGAGCCGCGACCAAATAAAACGTCGCACCGTGCATGAAAAAGCGGAAGGTGTATTCCTGCGCGATGCCAATGGTCATGCCAAAGAGGAACAGAAAGGAAAAAAACAACAGGCGCTGCATCCGCGCTCGGTAATCGCCCTCGGCGCGATTCATTTCAGACAGAATCAGAACCACGGTTCCGAACCGGATGCCGGTCATTCCCAGCGCCAGCAAAACGTGCGGCGGGCTCAGGATTTTCACATCCAGTCCGTAGGCCGCGTGCCACCAATTGTCAAAAGGCGCGGAAGTAATCATGGCCACGCCGCCCCATGCGCATAGGAACGCGCCCATCGGCCCGCGGAAACCCCACATCGAAATGGAGTGCGCGCGCAGTGGCGAATTCTTCTGAAACGTGGTGGATAGAATCAGGTAACCGCAGCACAGCCCCGAAATAATTCCGCAGAGCTGGATGAGAATGTGCGGCGTGGTCCAGAAGGTGTCGCGCCCCACGCTCTCATGCCAGGAAATATCCCACGCGCCGCCGATCACGCTGGAGATTACCGCAATCAGGCAGGCCCAAATGTACCAGGGCACGGTATCGGTGGCTGCAGCGGACTGCGCGGCCACGCGGCCCTGAACTTGAGAGGCAACGGATATCGAGTCAGCCATGGCGCCCTTTCTTCCCGCGCGTCAGCACTTGTTCTAATACGCGCCGGATGCATGGAAGTTGCAACGAAGATCGGCGCGCGGGTTCCGCTTTCTGATCCAGGGAGACACAACAATTGTATAGTATTCCCGTTCTCACCGAGGTTTAGATGCCGGAAATTATCTCAGCGTCCAAGTATTTTTAAGGGGCCGGCTTCGCAACAGCCGCTCCGCTAGACGACTGATCGGCAGAGCCTGGAGGGATTGACTTGTTCTCAACGAAGTGGCAAACCTCCCCGCGAAAGTACGGAGTCATCATCGAGCGCGACGTCGCCATCCCGGTGCGCGAAGGCGTGACGCTGGACTCCGATCTTTTCCGTCCGGACGCGCCAGGAAAATGTCCAGCGCTGCTCGCGGTTCACGCGTATTCCAAGGCCGCACAATCCGTGGAGCTGATGCCAATTGGGTTTTCCTACGAGCGCGGTTTCATGGAAACCGGGGACTTCAATTTCTACGTGCGCCGCGGCTACGCCCTCCTCGTCATCAACATCACCGGAACGCACCGCTCGGGCGGCATCTTTGGAAATATCGATCCGCAATCGATCCGCGACGTGTACGAAGCGGTGGAGTGGGCGGCGCGGCAGCCCTGGTGTGACGGCAACGTCGGTATGACTGGCGTGTCGCATTTCTCGCGCGTTTCCAAACGTGTAGCCGCGCTGAATCCTCCCCATCTTCGCGCGATTTTTTCCCCCTACGGCTGGACCGACATGTACCGCGATCTCTACTACCACGGCGGCATCTTCAATCACGGGTTCATGTCCCACTGGGTGAAATCCAACGGCCCGCATTTCCGCACGCAAAATACGCTAAAGGAAAAATGGGGCCACGCGAAATATGCGCAAGCGGTCGAAGCCGCGCTCGCTGATCCGGAAATCTCGGCGGTTCCGTATCTGGTGGACGCCCTCAGCCATCCCGATGAAGGCGCGAATTCCATGCTGGTCGACATTATCGTAAACCGCCTGTGCAATGAGTTTCACCGGGAGCGTTCGGTGAAGTTCGACCACTGCAAGATTCCCGCGTACTTTGGCGGGGACTGGGGAATTTATGGATTGCACTTGCCGGGAGATATCCGCGCCATCGAAAAATGGAACGGGCCGAAAAAGCTGACCATCGGCCCACCGGTGTATCTTGACCGCCCGCTGTATCAGTATGCCTACGAATCGCTGCGCTGGTTCGATCACTGGCTGAAGGGAATCGACACCGGGATCGTGGAAGAGCCTCCGATTCATCTCTTCATCGTGGGAGCGAACGAGTGGAAGGAAGGGCACGAGTGGCCGTTACCCGAAACCAAATGGACTCCTTTCTATCTGCATGCGGGCGGACTGCTCAGCGAACACGAATTCTGGCCGAACGACGCGTCGTCCAGCTACGAAGATTCGCCGCAGCACCACGGCGAAATCGAATTCAAGACGCCTCCCATCGTAGAAAACACGGAGATTTGCGGGCCGATCGTACTGAATTTATATGGCTCCTCAACCGGCACAGAAATCCTCTGGTTTGTCTCGCTTTGGCGTTTCGATGCCGATGGCCGTGGCCGGCTGCTCACGCGCGGGTGGCTGCGCGGATCGCAGCGCAAACTTGAGCCGGCCGCTTCCCAACCGTGGCAGCCGGTTCACACGCATGACCGGCGCGAACCTCTGGTGCCCGGCCAAATCTACGAATTCAACATCGAAGTCCGCCCGTACGGCATCCTGCTAAAACCCGGCGAGCGCATGGGGATCAAGATCAAAAGCGCGGACAACGATGTCCCTGAAAATTACCTGGAACTGGTGGGAACGGGCCATGTTTTCAGCGCCAACGCGTCTCAAGTCACCGTCCATCACAACGCCGAGCACCCCTCTCACCTCTTACTCCCCATCACCAAAGGCAATCGCATCGGAACTTTTATTTCCGGAGGAAAACTTCCTCCTGTGAAGGCATCGTGAGTGGAGCAGGCTTTCACCCGCGGGTTCTATCCTTGCCGGCTCGAAGCCCCTTTGGCCGAAGCTTCTGCTACTGAAATCACTCCACGTTCAAGATGGGCAGCACGAGAGCGGAGGGATGCTCGGCGTTGTGGTAGATGGTGTCCGCGCCGATCTTATCGGGCCGGTAAAAGTGAAAAAACAGAGAGTCCGTGACCGGAGAATCGCCGTTGCAGATTTCCACGCGAATGCGGTTTCCCTGACGAAAACGGTAGGCGATCGGCTGCAATGGAATTTCAAACTTGTAAACGCTGCCGGGATGGAGCGGCGTCGCCCGCTCATGAGTGTAGTAGGGAATTTCTTCGGTGCTGCGTTCCAGGTCACGTTCCATGTGCGAAGCGCGCAGCCATCCCTTGGTGACAATGAAGTACCGCGGCTGAATGCCGCGCGCACGTTCGTCCCGCTCCTGATGGAACTGTTCCGAAACCTTTACGATGAAATCCGTGTCGCTCCTGGTGGACGACGCGTAGAGCACTAACTTGGCGCTCCCCGCGATTTCGATGTCGCGCTCCAGCGGCGTCGTCGTGAAGGTCAGCACGCCCCGCGCCGGATCCGGCCCGGCAGGTCCAAGCGGCACAACGCCCATCACCCAAGAGGGGTTTGGATAAGCGTAGCTGGTGCTGCCGCCTGTTTTGTCCGGAGGAGTGGCGCCCAGAGCGCCGTCATTCAGCGACGCCACGCTGCCGGTTGGTCCGCCGCGCAAATAGAATTGTTGGGGTTGTGCCACCGGAGGCGGCCACGTTTCAAACGCTCGGGTCCTTCCGGTATTGCGCACCGGATACTCCACGTTGGGCCGCTCGTCATAGGCGGTCTTCAGCCCTTTTAAATATTTGTCATAGAACGGCAGCAAGTATTTGCGATGAAACTCCACGTCCGCGAAATCTGACTGGGAAGTGAAGGGTGTCGCGGTCCCGCTGATCGCCAGTTTCTTCGGGCCGCCGGCGAGCTGATATCCCCGAATGTTTCCCGCCAGGTGCAGCTCCATTTTCGCCCAGACGCCGATCGAGAAGAGCGGCACCTTGATTTTATCGAGCTGCTCAAACGCCGCCCGCAACTTCCAGAATTCGTCATACAGAGGGTGGCGCTGCACCTCCAGAAATAAATCGGGCGCTACGTGGCGCGGATTGTCGCCGTTCGCCGGATACAGATTCGGCACGCGAACGCTGGCATTCATCCAGTAGGCGAGGAAAGCGCCTTCGATTCCGCCCGGATAGCCCATGAAACGATACGGATCGTTCAACCCGTCGTAGGGTGCGATGCAGGCCAGGTGCGGTGGATTCTGAATTCCCATGAACCACTGTGACATCGCGTAGTACGATTGGCCGATTCCGCCGACTTTCCCGTTGCACCATGGCTGCCTGCCAATCCATTCAATCACGTCGTACAAGTCGGTTTGCTCACGAAGCCCCAGAAATTCGAACTCGCCCTCCGACCGGCCAGTTCCGCGCACGTCCGCGTGCACGTACGCGTAACCGTGCTCCACGTACCACTCGATCGGGCCCGTCTCGCGCCACAGAAACATCGGCTGCGCGGGTAGAGAATTGTTGTCATAGCGGTAAGGGGATGTTGCGAACAGCGCGGGAAACGGTCCCGGACCATCGGGCCGGTAAATTCTGGCGGCCATGTGCACGGAGTCGCGCACGCGGATCAAGACGTCCTTTTCTTCCACCATCGGTTTCGCTCCTCGCTTTCGCAAACATTTAACACACAGCTAACCCAGAGCACACGGAAAATGCGGATGAAGAGAACCGCCGCGGCGCGGTTAACGAATTCATAATCAGTTTCAGCAGCCCGCGTCAACCGGGCGATTGATTCCTTACCCTGACAAGTTTATATTGCTATCACGTTAGTATCCTGGACTGGCCATCAGCGAGAGGGAGGCGATTATGGACCGCGGATTGAGGTGTTCGGGCCTCGTTTGGGCGCTCAGCTTCGCGCTCCTGTTTGGCGTGGCCTCTGTTGCCGGCGCTCAAAACGGCAGCCAGAAAAGTCCGGGAGGCGGCGCAGCGAGCCCGCTCGCGGGCCTCGGCTCTATTTCCGGAACGGTAAAAGCCCCCAAGGATTTCAAGGCGGCGAAAGTCTACGTGAAGAACGTGGACAAGAATGTCGTCTACATGGTGTTCACTGAAGGCGGCCGCTACCAGGCCGTGGATCTTTTTCCCGGCAATTATGAAGTGAGCGTCACGAAGAACGGCTTCACCGACAGCGAGGTTCAGAAAGTCACCATCGCCTCCAGCGGCAGCGCCACGGCGGACTTCACGCTGAAAGAGGGAACCTACCGGCCCAACCAGCAAATGCGCAGCGGGCTGCCCAAGGGCGAGCCGCTGGTTGCCTACGACGAGCTTTATCCACCAAGCCACGCGCGGGAAACCATTGAACGCACCTGCATCATGTGCCACGGACCTGACTTCCTTCCCAACAAGCAGTGGAATGAAGAACAGTGGAACGATGCGATCAACCTGATGCAGAACCCCAACGACAACGCCGGAGCGCGCCTCGTGCCGGGCACTTTCGCCGCCGGAGAACGCGAAGAACTGGTGGCATACCTCGTGAAAAATTTCGGCCCGGACAGCAAAAAGCGCGGCCTGGCCGTTCCCGACGAGCCGATCGATGAGAAGGCTCTCGGCAAGGCCATGTTCATCGAGTATCACATTCCGCCGCTGCCGAAAGGCGAGCGCGGATTTCACGACGCGCATCTCAGCCAGAATGGCGACGTCTGGTACGTAGACGCCCGCGGCCTGCAAGTCGGCAAGATGGATCCGCGCACCGCGACCTGGACCGACTATCCGCTCGCCGGCGCTCAGTACCGCGGCCACGGCCTGACGCAGGATGCCAGCGGCGACATTTGGGTCGCCGGCCACACCGCCTTCGTGCGGGTCGACAGCAAAACCGGTGCGATCAAATATTATCCGTACGACACCGAGGCCAAGCGGCCCCCGCACGGCAACACACCGTTCGTGGATTCCCGGCAAAATATCTGGGAATCGCTTTCCTGGGCCAACTCCATTGCAAAATTCGATCATACGACCGGCGAAGTCTCCGTCTACAAAACGCCGACTGACAACAGTTTTGCCTACGGCATGGTGATGGACAAAAATGACAAGGTATGGCTCGCAGACTGGTGGCGCTGCAAGGTGACCAAGTTCGATCCCGTCGACAGCCAGTGGATCGAATACGCGCCGCTCACCAGGCCATGCACCATGCGCAGGGTCTTTGCGGATCACAACGGCATGATCTGGTACGCCCTCGAGTGGCCCGGAAAAATCGGAATGCTCGACCCCAACACCAACAAGATGGTCGAGTACGCGCTTCCGCTGAAGTGGTCGTTCCCCTATGACATCCAGCAGGATCACGATCAGAATTATTGGATCGCGGATTCCGGGCAAGGCGGCGCGCTGATTAAATTCGATCAGAAATCAAAAGCCTTCACCTACTACCCTTACGTGCAGCGGACCGACATGCCCAAGATCGAAGTGTCCAACCAGAATTCGATCTGGTACACCACGCGAGCCGCCGATCCAAAGGATCAGGCGCTCGGTGTGCTGTACCCGGACAAATCGAAAATCCAAACGCTGGCAGCTTCATACTAAGCGGCACTGGTTCTAGTTTGCGGAAAAATCAAATACGTTGTCATTCTGAGCGAAGCGAAGAACCTCTCTTGGTTTCTTTGCTTGCACTGAAATCGAAGAGAGATTCTTTGCTTCGCTCAGAATGACAAAACGATGGACTTCTTCAGTAGTCGGTCCAGCCAGTGGGGTTACGTCCCACTAAACAAAATTCTCCGGGCGAAAGCCTGCCCCCGTTAAACATCATCGCTGCGATTGACATAAGTCTTCCCGGCGCGAATCGCCGCCACGCTCTGCAGTTTCTGATGTCCCGTGCGTTTCACGCCGGTGCTGTCGGTAAAAGTGAATGGCCCCTCGCGGAGATCGAGGATGGTAATATCCGCCACTGCGCCGGGGCGTAGCGTTCCGATCTCCACTCCGAAATTAAACGCTTTCGTCGGCCGAATCGTGACCCGCTCGATCACTTGGTCCAACGTAAGGCCGATCAGCAAAAACTTTGAGAGTTCCGTGACCAGATCATAGACCGGGCCGTTGTAACTGATTCCGCCCAGATCGGTGCCGATCGTATCGGGCAAAAATCCCTGTTGAATGCATTTCTCGGCGACCGTGAGGCTCATGTGGGGACCGCCATCGCCCACGTCGAAAAACACTCCGCGTTCGCGGCATTCCATCATCTCGGGAATCATTTTCCCATTGGCATCGATCGGACCGTTCGGCTCTCCGGTAAAGCAATGGGTCAGGATGTCTCCCTTCCGCAACTGGCGCAAAATTTGCGGCAGCGGAGAATACGAATCGCCAACGTGCACCATCAGCGGGAGGCCGGAGAGTTGCGCGGCCTGCAGCGCGCGCTTCAGAACTTCCATATCGTCGGGGCCGGTGATGGCCTTCGACAGCCGGACCTTGATGGCAACGACGTCGGGCTTGCTCGCCTCCGCCGCCCTCGCCGTCCGCTCCGGATTCACCCAGTCAAGATTCGTATAATTTCCAACTAGGCCCATCAGCGTGCCGCGCGCGCCGATGTCCACCATCGCGAACACGCGCGTCGCCGAAGGCTTGATGACGTATTGCCGGAATCCCGCGATGGCGAAGTAGCCGGCCGAACCCGCGTCGATCGCGGTGGTCACGCCCCTTCCCAGGCAATACTGATCCGCATTTACGCCGGTCGGGCCGATGCCCTCGAAAATGTGCACGTGCACGTCGATTAGTCCCGGCGTGACGATCCGTCCTTTGGCGGAAATCACGTTCTGCGCGCTGTCGGCGGAAATATCCCGCGCCACCTGCTGAATTTTCCCGTCCTTCACCGCGACATCCAGAACCTCGTGCAGTTTTTGGCTGGGGTCGACGACCGTGCCGCCCTTGATCAGCAGATCGCGGCTCTGCGACAGCGCCTGGCTCATGTCCTGTGGCGCTGCGGGAGAGGCTGCCAGGGGCAATTCCAAGCCGCCAGCAGCGACCAGCGGAGCGGCGGCAATCAACTTGGAAAAATTGCGGCGAGTGAGCATCGTGGTCCTCCTCGATTCCAATCGTAAGATCATGCGGAAACACAGCCGACAAGCGCCGGCGCTCGAAATGCCGCTCGCGCTGGTACAGCCAACGAAGAACTACGCGAGAGCCACCAACTCAATTTCCACGCGGCCGCCGTGCAGCCGCACGACTTCCACCGCCACGCGCGCCGGCGGGTGCGACGGAAAATACCGGCTGTAGACTTTTCCCATCGCATCAAAATCGTTCATGTCCTTGAGGTAGACGGTTGTCTTCACAGCGCGATCCAGCGACGACCCCGCCGCTTCGAGAATGGCCTTGATGTTTTCCATGACGCGTTCGGTCTGGAGAGTGATGTCGTCCGCAATCACCTGATCCGTCTTCGGATCGCGCGCCACCTGCCCCGCCACGAACACAAAGCCGTTAGCCTTGATCGCCTGTGAAAAAGGCCCGACCGGCTTCGGCGCCCGCTCCGTCGAAATTTCCTGGAGTTTGGCGCTTGAATTTACAGATTTGTTGTCGGCGGCTTCAGCGGCCGCGGGCGCGATTGCGGCAGCCAGCCCGCTCGCAGCCACATTTCGCAAAAATGTTCTTCGCTTCATAGCGCTTCCCTCCGATCGGAATTTAAGATTTCAAATCTCAAATCTCAAATCTCAAATCAAACCATCTAATAGATAGTCTTTGTGAAAGTCTTTGTGGGTCGCGGCTTCAGCCGCGACATTCAGGCCCTGGCAACAAGCGCTTTAGCCTCTGAAGCGCTCTTTCCTTCCGCATCGCTCCTACTTCTTGACGTATTTCTTGAAATTCCGCGGCCCCACTTCCGCTCCATACACGTTTCCCGCCGCATCCGCCGCCACGCCTTCCGCCGCCGTTCCGTTGGTCGGATCCAATCCCTCGCCGGGAACCAGCACTGGGTCGGGAATGAATGCGGTGACCTTGCCGTCCTTCACGCTGCCGATGCGGATGCCGCGATGGAAGCCGGGATTCCGAGCCATGTTGGACTCGGAATCCGCAACATACAGAATGTCATGCTTGTCGATGTATACCCCGCTGGGCCTTCCGAATTGCCGCCATTCATCCAGAAATTTTCCGTCCTGATCAAAAATCTGCACCCGGCTGTTTCCGCGGTCAGCCACGAACAACCGACCACGAGAATCCATTGCCAGCGAATGTGGATTGTTGAATTCTCCCGCGCCCGATCCTTGTTTGCCCCACGCCTTGATGAATTTCCCATCCGGCGAAAATTTCACGATCCTAGCGTTCGACCCCGGCCCGTGTCCGTCGGCCACGAAGATGTCGCCATCGGGCGCAATCAGCACGTCGCTCGGCTTGTTGAATGTGTCCGGGGCGTCTCCGGCCACTCCGGCCTTTCCCAGAGTGAGCAGCACTTTGCCTTCGGGGCTGAACTCAAACACTTGATCGCCCTTGCCGTTTTCCGCGTCGCCGTCGGTCGCCCAAACGTTGTCATGCGCATCGACAAAAAGCCCGTGCGGCCGCACGATCATCCCGGCGCCAAAGCTTTTCACCAGATTTCCCATCGAATCGAATTCGAGAATTGGCGCGAGGTCCGACTTGGCGCAGGAAGTTCCACCGCAGCGCTCCACCACCCAGATGCTTTTCCCGTCGCGAGCCACGTCCGCGCTGATCACCTGCCCCCACGCCCTGCCCGCCGGCAGCTTGGCCCAGTTCTCCACAGTGCGATAGGGATTCGGCGCGGAATTGGGGTCGGCTTGCGCGCGGGCATCGGTTCCGTAAGCTCCGGCCACTGTGGCGGCAAGAAGTCCCAGTGCGACGGCGAAGCGGTTCATGGCGAGCATAGCGGCCCTCACAAATTGTCCCAAAGTAATTTGGCGCAGGAGCGCGCCCATCTTACTGCACCCGCGGCGGTTTGCGTAGCGGCGGCGTCCGGCGGCCGCCATTGGCTTGTTTACTACCCTTCAAACGCCTTGGGGAGCGCCGGCTGCGAATCACCCCGTTCCTCCGATGCCCGCGGGACGTGATATAAGTTTCGTTGGCTACTTACAGGATCCTTAGAAGGGAATTGCAAATGCCGCCATCGACCGACTCAAAGCCCGCCGATCGCGCATGGCTCGGCCTCTACGACCGTCCGCACCGTGACTTGCGTGAGTTCCTCGAGCGCGCGGAATCGCTCGGCGAGGTCACCCGCGTGAAGGGCGCGAATTGGGATCTGGAACTCGGCGCCCTCGCGGAAATCGTCAATCACAAAAAATCGGAAGCGCCTGCCCTTCTTTTTGAAGACATCACCGGCTATCCCAAAGGCTTTCGCGTGTTGTCGGGTTCCGGAAATTCATCGAAGCGCATGGCGCTGATGCTCGGTTTCCCGATGCCCAGAACGGCGATCGACGTCGTGCAGGCCTACCGCGATCGCATGAAGCAGCACCAGCCGATTCCGCCTGTTACGGTGAAGCACGGCCCAATTTTGGAAAGCATCGATCGCGACGACGATGTGGATCTCTACAAATTTCCCGCGCCGCGCGTCCACGAAAGGGATGGAGGCCGCTACATCGGCACCGAAGACCTGGTGATCATGCGCGATCCCGAAGAGGGATGGGTCAATGCAGCCACCTACCGCGTACAGGTGCACTCGAAAAACTCGACAGGTCTCTGGATGTCTCCCGGAAAGCACGGCCGCCAGATTCGCGACAAATATTTCAAGCAGGGAAAACCCTGCCCCGTGCTGGTCTGCTGCGGGCACGATCCATTGCTCTTTCTGGCCGCGGCCAACGAAATCAAATTTGGCGTTTCGGAATTCGATTACGCCGGCGGCCATCGCGGCGAGCCGTTTGAAGTCTTGCCCAGCGAAATCCACGGGCTCCCCATGCCCGCGCACGCAGAAATAATTTTGGAAGGCGAAGTGACGGAGGGCGACCTGCACACAGAAGGCCCGTTCGGCGAATTCACCGGCTACTACGCCAGCCCGTCCAGCGAGCAGTCGGTGATTCGCGTGAAGCGCGTCTATTACCGCAACGATCCAATCTTGACGATGGCCACTCCCATGCGCCCGCCGTCAGACATGTCCTTCGGCCGCTCCATCGTCAAGTCCGGAATGATCTGGGACGCCATCGAGCGCGCCGGAATTTCCGGCGTGCAGGGCGTCTGGTGCCACGAAGCCGGCGCGATGCGTCTGTTCAACGTCATCTCAGTGAAGCAAGCTTACGCCGGGCACGCCAAACAGGTGGGCCTCGTGGCAGCCGGCTGCCAGGCTGGAGCGTATCTCGGCCGGTTCGTCGTGGTCGTGGACGAAGATGTCGACCCGACCGATTTGTTCGACGTCATCTGGGCAATGTCCACGCGCTGCGATCCCGCGCTGGACATCGAAGTGATTCGCCGCATGTGGAGCGGTCCGCTCGATCCCATGATTCCGCACGGCTCGCCCGTGAACTACAGTTCGCGCGGCCTGATCGACGCGTGCCGCCCCTTCGAGCGCCTGAAGGATTTTCCGCCGGTGGTAGGAGCGACGCCGGAACTGCGCGCCAGAGTCGCGGCCAAATTCGCTGAAGTGCTGAACAAAATCAAGTAGCACAGCCCTTATCCCGACAGACCAACCCGCTATGACGACCGCCGCCACCATCGACGTTCCCACCCTGATCGACGAACAAAAAGTAGGCGCATTCCAAATCCGAATTCTGATCCTCTGCGCTCTGGCCGCCTTGCTCGATGGTTTCGCCGCCCAAATGATCGGCTACGTCGCACCCTCCATCGCCAGAGAAATGCGCTTGAGCCCGGCGGCGCTCACTCCGGTGTTCGCCTGGGGACTCGCCGGCCTGATGCTGGGCGCGCTGATCTTCGGCCCGGTCGCCGATCGTTTCGGCCGCAAGCCTGTGATTGTCATTTGCACGCTTTTCTACGGACTGATCACGCTGGCGACGGCGAATGCGGATTCCGCGCAAAGCCTGGCGGTTTTGCGATTTCTCGCCGGGCTCGGTTTTGGCGGAGTAATGCCCAACGCCATCGCCCTCACCGCGGAATATTCTCCCCACCGGCGCCGCAGCACGATGATCACCATCATGTTTTGCGGTTTTCCGGTGGGCGCATCGATCGCCGGATTTGCGGCGGTGCCCATCCTGCAGTCCTTCAGCTGGCGAGGCGTGTTCGTTCTCGCCGGCCTCATGCCGTTGCTGCTCGCTCCAGTATTGGCAGTGATGCTGCCCGAATCGATCCGCCATCTGGTGCTCCACGGAGGCGAGCCCGCTCGTGTGAGCGAATTGCTGCGGCGCATCAACCCGCTGCTGGCTTTTCCAACCGGCACAAATTTCGTGGTTCGCGAAGAGCGGGCCGCAGGCCTCGCTGTGATTCATCTATTCCGCCAGGGCCGCGCAGTGGCCACGATCCTCCTGTGGGTCGGATTCTTCATGAGCCTGATCGACATTTATCTGCTGACCAGCTGGCTGCCCACGGTATTTCACAACGCCGGGATCACGCTCTCCCTCGCGGTGATCGCCACTGCGGTATTCCAGGGCGGCGGAGTCGTGGCGTCGCTGGCGCTCGGCGGTTTGGCGGATCGTTTCGGCGCTTACCGCGCAGTCTCCAGCACGTATTTTTTGGGGGCGGTTTGCGTGGCTTTGCTCGGATATACCCACTCGATATCGGCGATCATGCTGTGCACATTTTTTGCTGGCGCCGGCATCATCGGCGGACAGACCGGCGCCAACGCGCTGGCTGCGTCCTTCTACCCAACCTACATCCGCTCGACCGGCGTCGGTTGGGCCCTGGGAATTGGCCGCATCGGATCGATCGTCGGTCCGATCTTCGGCGGCGTCATGCTGTCGCTGCATCTGCCCCTGACCACGGTCTTTCTCGCCGGAGCGGTTCCGTCGTTCGTCGGAGGCGCCGCGCTCCTCCTCATGGGACGCGCCCAAACGCCCGCCAAAACCGGGAGCGCATTGGGAGTGGCCGAAGTTTGAATTTGCCGGCTTTGTGCGGAGCAGAGAATGAGGAGAGATGAAGAGAAAGGAAGGCCGTCCATGAAAGTCGGAATCATCGGAGCCGGCGGAGTGGGCTCCGCCACGCTGTTGTCCCTGGTCATGCGCGGGGTCGCGTGCCAGGTCGTTGTCCTGGACAAAAATCAGACTCGAGCGAACGGCGTGGTCGCCGATCTGCAGTATGGCGCGACTCTCTCCCCGGCCGTGGAACTGCGTGCCGGCGACTATGCCGATCTCGCCGACGCGCTGCTGGTGATCGTCACCGCAGGCATCAACGAAAAAGCCGGCGGCGCGACCGACCGCAGCGATCCCGCCGGGCGTCTAAAACTGCTGGACATCAACGCCACAGTCTACCGCGACATCATACCCCAAATCGTAGCCGTCGCACCGCAAGCGCTGATCCTCGTGGTCACCGATCCACCCGATCCGCTGGCCGAACTGGCCCGCCAACTCGCCGGTCACGAGCGAGTCCTCAGCAGCGGCACGTTTCTGGATTCGTTGCGCTTCCGTTTGCACCTCGCGCGCCGCTTGAATGTCAACCCGATGTATGTCGACGCGCAAGTGGTCGGCGAACACGGCACGTCCCAGGTATTTCTATGGTCTTCAGCGCGCGTAGGCGGCGCGCCCATTGCGGAGTTGCTACAGAACACCGGCGAGAGCCTCGACGCCTTTCGTCAAAGTGTCGAGCAAGATGTGCGCTTCGCCAATATCACGATCATCGAGGGCACGGGAGCGAGCCAGCTTGGCATCGGCATGGTCACGGCGCGCATCGCCGAAGCCATCCTGCGCGATGAGCACGCCGTCATTCCCATTGGCTCGTATAATCCGCAATACGGCGCCACGATTTCTCTCCCCAGCGTTCTCGGCCGACAGGGAGTGAGCCGAATTCTCGAGCCGGAAATGTCCGACGCGGAACGCCAGGGATTCGAGCGCAGCGCCGAAATCCTGCGAAACGCCGCCGCGCGCATTGCCGTGGGCGCAACGCGACAATCAGCCGCCAGGCCCGCTGGATAGCTGGTCCGGACGAGTGTTGCGTAGGACAGGCTTCAGCCTGTCTGGTTTTGGCCAGCGTCATGCGTAAATCTAAACCGGACAGGCTGAAGCCTGTCCTACTTGGTTCGGCGTCTGCGCCTCGCTCTGACCTCCTGAACGGTTACTCGAAGTTGTAGCGCCTCGAATTCCTTTACATCCTTATGCCCGCGTGATATTCCAGCATCGAATCAAAAGTACTGGGAGAACAAATGGGATCCTTAATAACGAGTTTGTATAAGCGCATTGCAGTGATCTCATTCATCCTCGCAGGCGCCTGGTTTGCATTGCCCCCGCGCGCCGCCGCCGACCAGATTCCCTCCGGTTGGGAAGCCAGTAACATGAAGCCCATCGGCTACAGCGATCTCGGCGGCCACGAAGCTTTCAAGATGGCCATCCGCCACATCGGCGATCATTGGTATCTGTACATGGGCCACTTTGTCGCCAACGGCTGGAGCATCGTCGATGTGACCGATCCCACCGATCCCAAAGTCGTGAAGTTCATCCCCGGCCCGACTCCCACTTCCGCTGGCCAGATCGATCTGCACGACAATCTAATGATCACAGCGCTTCAGGATCGAGCCGGCTACGGCGGCGACCCCAATAAAAAAGTGGTCGAGGGCGTTCTCCTCTGGGATATCAGCAATCCTCTAGGGCCCGAGCAAGTCGCCTGGTGGAAGACGGGAGCCACCGGCACGCACCGCGACGGTTATCCCGGCGGAAAATACGCGTACTTGTCCGCGGGCATGCCCGGATATAAGGGACAAATCCTGGTGATCCTCGACGTGAGCGATCCCGCGCACCCAAAAGAAGCTGGCCGCTGGTGGATGACCGGGCAGAAGGAAGGCGAGCCGCCGCTGCCCGCTCCGATTTATGGATTTCACGGACCGGCCGTGATTGAAGGCAATCGCGCCTATCTTGGCTACAGTCCGGCGATCGTGATCCTCGACATCAGCGATGTTTCCAAACCGAAATTAATCGGCCAGCTGACCGTGAGTCCGCCGTTCGGCACCGGCATCCCTGTGCATGACGTGATGCCGATTCCGGGTCGAAACTTGCTCTTCGCGCACGCCGAGGGAATCGGCGGCGGCGATTCGCCGAACGGACCGCCGGCCTGCCAGGGCGCGCTGTTTCTCACCGGTATGGTCGACATTCAGGATCCCACCAAACCGAAACTCATTTCCACGTTTCCCACACCCGTTCCGCCAGCGGACGCCCCATACACCGACTTTTGCGAAAAGGGCGGCCGCTTCGGCCCGCACAACACAAATATTTTGCAGCATAATCCAGATGTGGAAAAACAGGGCGACCTGATCTACTTGACGTACTTCAACGCCGGCCTGCGAATCTACAACATAAAAGATGCGCGCCTGCCCAAGGAAGTCGGCTGGTTCATTCCGCCCACCCCGACGGTGCGCCGAATGCCCGCCCCCTACGACAAGCTGGTGAGCATGACGGAAGACGTGCTGGTCGATACGCGGGGCAACATCTACATTTCCAACCGGCAGTGGGGATTATTCATCCTGAAGTACACAGGCCCGGGAGAACCAGCGCCGACAGCGAAATAAGCGGCGCCAACCTCAAAACTTTGTGGTGGAGTCGGTGCATGTAGCGCCCGCCTTCAGGCGGGCATCTGCTCGACCGAGGATGCCCGCCTGAAGGCGGGCGCTACACGGCCCCTACATCCGGCAGCGTCCCGATCACTTCCCAGGCGCAAGCTTCTCCGTCAGTTCAATGCGCGTGCCCCACGGGTCGGTCAGATAAGCGACCTTGGTAGTGTTGTTAGGAGCCATGCGAGGGGCCTCATCCAGCTTGATCCCTTGCGCCTCCAATTTTTTCGTGAAGGCGTCGAGATCCGTCACGTCAAAACCAATGTGGTCCAGCGAGCGTCCCTTGGTGGGAACGAGTCCCGCTTTTCCCTGCGAAAAAGAAAGATTGGTGCCCGGAAGGTCGTCGCAGTCGATCAGTCCCGGCGAAGATTGCCGCTGCCGCGTTCCCGGCACGCCGCCAAACATTTTTGCGTACCACGCCTGCATCCCGGGAATGTCCACCGGATAAAAATGGATGTGATTCATGGCCACGGCCGTGGGCAGGGAAGGGTCGCCAAAGAATTCCACGCGAATTCCGTCCGGCCCGTGCACGTAACCCTGATTCGGATTTCCCGTTTGCTCGATCTCGACGCCGTCGGCTTTCCACTTGGCCAGCCGCGCCGGCATATCTTTCCACGCAAATCCGAAGTGATCGACGACGGAGCCCGCCGGCGGTCCGGTAGGATCAGCCTGCCGCAGCATGATATAGACGCCGGGAAATTGGATCAGCATCAGCGGCCCGTTCTGAACCACTGTGCCGCCCATCGTCGCCGTCCAGAACGTTTTCTGCGCGTCCACATCCTTCACGAAGAGGTGAATGTGTCCCATTCTCACGCCCGCCGAGTTCGGCGGCGCGAGTTGCGCGCCAGCGGGCAGCGCCGCGAGCAATGCGGCGATCAGGATGAACAGGCAGCGAAATTTCACAGCAATGTTTTTCATTTGAGTTTTCTCTTTGCGTCTCAGGCTGGCCCGCAACATACATCGAACGGCCCCGGAATGCAATTCGGGGCCACACGATGATCGCCGAGCAAACGAAAGAGTCACTTTCTCACTGGATGGTTCAAGGATGCGCCGTAACGTTCAGCCGGTTCAGCGCGATCCTGCCGTTGTTGACCACCATCACCACGTCCGCAATGTGCCGGATATTTTCCAGCGGGCTGCGATCGATCACCACAAAATCCGCCTCATATCCAACGCGAACCGAGCCGGTCCGTTTCTCCACGCCCAATTCCTCGGCGGACACGGAAGTCCCTGCCTTGATCGCGTTCATCGGCTCCATCCCCGCATCGGATAATTCAATCATTTCATCGGCCAGGGTCCGGTTGTTCTTGTCAAAATACGAAGTGTCCGTGCCGGCCACGATTTTTACTCCCATCTTCCAAGCCCTCGCCGCCATCTCGCGCCCGGTGGGCAGCATGGCCTTGCCGCGCATCTGCAAGATCGGATTGTCGTACTCGCCTTCGGGGTCGGACATGTCGACGAGCGCGGTAATCGTTGGATCGAGATACACGCCCTTCTCCTTCATCAATCGCAGCGTGTCGTCGCTCAAGTAGGTTCCATGTTCGACGGAGTGCACGCCCGCGCGCACCGCCGCTGCCGCGCCCTCATTGCCGTGCGCATGCGCCACCACCCACAAGCCGGCCTTCTTCGATTCGTCGACGATCGCCGCCAATTCTTCATCGTTGAAAACGCGCACCCGCGGATCGGTCTCCGGTGTCCCGGCCCGTTCCGTCGCCATCACCTTGATGCGGTCCACGCCGCGGCTGGCCATCCGCCGCACCATCCGCCGCACCGCTTCCGTCCCGTGCACCCCAGCCATCAGATCGGAGTCCTGCGGGAAATCGATAAAATAATCGTCCGCGGGGTGCGTTCGAATGTGATACCCGGCGGCAACCACATCGGGCACATCCACCACACCTTTATGATTCAGTTCGCGCATGCCAATGTCTGCAAAGTGATTGACGCCGGCCTCGCCGATGGTCGTAGCGCCGGAACGCAGCGCCCTCCTGGCGTCAGCCAGATTGCCCACATGCACATGGGCGTCGACGAATCCCGGCAGCAGCCAGTGTCCGGTAAGGTCCACGACCGCGCCGTGACCGGAAGGCGCAGGCCCCTGTCCGATGCTTTCGATGCGTCCCTTGGTAACAACGACGGTAGCGTCCATCGTCGGGGCGTTGGAAATTCCATCGATCACATTCGCGTGAATGAACACCAGGGAATCATCCGCAACGGATTGCGCGCCGCACGGTAAGGAAGCGAGCGCCAACCACAGCATTCCCAAAACCATCCATATCCGACGACTCCAAACCGATTCGTTCACAGTCATGGCCTCCTTCGCGCGGAGTGATATCAGTTGTCCGGGATGATCTGGAAAATCGTTCCACGACCCGAAAAGAAAACGAGCGTTCGCCCTCGCAGTATCGAAGCGCTACTGCACTTTGACGTATTTCCTCAAATTGTGCACGGCCACGTCCGCCGCATAGATCGTCGTGCCGGTGTCATCCGCCGCGATGCCGGAGGCCGATGATCCGACGTCGGTCATCTTGGTCAGATCCGCGGGATCGGGAATAAACGCTTTCAGCGAGCCGTCCTTGGCGCTGCCGATGACGATCCCGCGAATCTCGTGCTTGGTGACCTCAATGTAATCGGCCACATTTTCCGAAGCTCGCGCTCGCGCCCGCGATTCGATCTGATCCTTCGCGTCTGAAAACGACGCACCCACGTAAATCGTGTCGTCTTTCCCGACGAATACCGAACTCGGCTGCCCGAACTGCTTCCACGACGCGATGAACTTGCCGTCCTGATCAAAAACCTCGATTCGCCGGTTCCTTCGATCGGCGACGTACACACGGTTCTGTGAACCGCCGATGCAAATATCGTGCGGTTCGTCGAGTTGCCCGTCACCCGACCCCAACTCCCCCCACGATTTGATAAACTTGCCGTCCTTCGAGAACTTCACCACACGCGCCGTGTGAAATTTATTGGGATAGTGGCCGTCGGAAACGAAGATGTCTCCATTCGGCGCGATGGCCACTCCGGTGGGCCGGTCGAATGCGTCCGGACCATTCCCAGCGACGCCTTCTTTGCCAATGGTCATCAGCACTTTTCCGTTCGGACTCAGTTCAAGCACTTCCTGGCCCATCACTACGCCACCCGCGTTCTTTGCCGACAATCCCAGAATCTGCGGCTCGTCATTCACATCGGTGGCCCACAGGTTGCCCCTGGCGTCGACCGTGAACCCGTGCGGATACGCGAAGATTCCCGAGCCAAAGCTCTTGATCAGATTTCCAGCTGGATTAAACTCGAGAATCGGCGGGTTGTCTTCGCCGCGCTGGACGCACGTGGCGTGTCCGGGTGGCACGACGCTGAAGCACCGGTGAAACACCCAGACGTTGCCATTGGGTTCGGCGTGCACGCGGATCACCTCTCCCCAGTGTCCTCCGTTCAGATTCTTCGGAAGCGTCGGCCAGCCTTCCACCAGCCGGTACGGATTGGGAAGATCGGTGGGCTTGGGATATTGAGTCTCCTGACTGCGCGCTGAAATTCCAGACAAGGCTGTGGCGAACACAACGAAAATTATGATTCGCGTCTTGCGTAAGAGTGACATCGCTATTCCCCTTTGAGATCAGTCCTTATTGTTAACCACAAAATATCGCTATTCCGTGGCGATCGTCGGAACCGCCGCGTCGGCCGCGATTTTCCATTGCCCGTTTTCTTTTACAAAGACGATCAACGCGCGGTTCGGCGTGCTGACAATGGTTCCGCCGGCATTGGTCATTTTCCGGATCCGTCGGTCGGTCCCCAGCGCGACGTCTCCGTACACCGCCATCAGCTTAAAATCCTCGGGAAAAAGTCCCTCGCCCGGTTTGAAGTTCAAGTGCGCGACGCGCTGCATCGCCGCAGGCTTGGTGAGCACCACCGTCGGCAGCCAGCCGAGAATCTCGAACCACTTTTCTGCGTACATCTGTTTCAAATATTCGACCTTGCCGGTCCGCACCGCCTCCATCCACTGCTGATCGATTTCCCCCAGTTGCTTTTCTAGTTTTTCGTCGGGACTCCTGGTGCTTTTCGCGCCGCTCGTTTTCGCGCTGGCCTCGGTCGGCGGGATCACCGGTACCAGCGCTGCCGCTGCGGGACGCCATGTCCCGTTCACTTTCACGAACACTCGCAGGCAATGGCTGTCTGCCGTGAACGCATACGTGCCATCGGGCCGGAGCGTCTGAAAATCCGTGCGGTCGGTGCCGAGCGCGACGTCGCCATAAACCGCCAACAGCTTGAAATCGCCGGGATAGGGCCGCACACCGGTCGCTGGATTGGCCGCCGCTTGCGTGGCCACCATTTCTTCTTTGTTGCGCAGCGTCCCTCCTGACTGCACCTCGAAAAATCCATCCGCCCAATAGTGGCTCCGGAATTTCGCGCACTCCACATAGGGCTTCTGATACGGCCCGTCGCACAACCACTGCTGATCGACGTCCCACAGCGTATTCTCCAGATTTTTTTGCGCGGACTCCTGCGCGGCCGCCAGCGCGGGAAATGCCAGCAAGACTGCCACAACCATTGCCTGAAGCCGTATCATTCCATTCCTCCGAGGATTCTATTTATTACGTCTCATATGACACACAGCCTTATATAGCAATAAAGCCACTTACTTCCAGGTATCTTCCGGCAGATTGATGACCACCGGCTCAGACGTGCTGCGGATCACCACCCATCGAAACGGCGAGTCCTTGGACCGGTTGATTTCGCGGTGCACCAGCCAACCGGGAATGTGCAGGAAGTCGCCGGCGCGCGCGGTTGCGGAATGTTCGCCGCGCTCGCCCCACTGAACGTAGGACTCGCCTTCCAGCACATAGGCAATGGTTTCCTGCGCGCCATGATGATGAATTCCCGTCTGCGCTCCAGGCTCGACCACGAAAATCCCGCCCCACATTCCGGCGTGAATGCCTGCTTCGGCGGACACGGCCGCAAGCCGCAGCGAACCGGGTGTTTGCGTTGTGCCTTTGCTGAACTGATCGGGACGCGCGATGCGCACGGAGAGAGAATCGCTTTTGTTCATGCCCCAAAGTATAATCCTCAGGACGCGCCCCCGCCGCGGCCAGATTCCTTCAACTACGGAGACCCCAGGATGCCATTACAGAAATCAGACGTTTGGTTCATTACCGGCTGTTCCACCGGATTCGGCCGCGAACTTGCGAAGCTGGTGCTGGACCGCGGCTTTCGCGCCGTCGTCACCGCGCGCGATCCCGGCCAGATTCAGGATCTCGCCGCCAACCGCGATGGCCGAGCCCTCGCTCTGAAACTCGACGTCACCGACAGGACCCAAGTCGAAACGGCCGTCAAGCAGGCCGAAGCGAAGTTCGGCAGCATCGACGTTCTGGTGAACAACGCTGGGTTCGGCTACGTCGGCGCTCTGGAGGAAAGCGACGAGACCGAAGTGCGCTCCATGGTCGAGACCAACTTCTTCGGCCTCGCCCGCATGATCCACGTGGTTCTTCCGGGCATGCGGCGGCGCCGCCACGGCAGCATCGTCAACATTTCTTCCATCGGCGGCCTGGTCGGATTTCCCGGCGTCGGCTACTACAACGCCAGCAAATTTGCCGTCGAAGGTCTCTCCGAATCACTGGCCAAGGAAGTCGCGCCGCTCGGCATCTCCGTTCTCGTGGTTGAGCCGGGACCGTTTCGCACCGATTGGGCCGGCCGTTCCCTGAAAGCGAGCAGCCATCAAATTCCGGAATACGCCGAGACCGCCGGAAAATTCCGCCAAGCCATCACTGGCAATAGCGGCAAGCAGGCCGGCGACCCCGTGCGCGCCGGCGAGGCGATCATCAAAGCCCTGGAATCAAGCAAGCCGCCGCTGCGTCTGCTGCTGGGCAAAAGCGCGCTGGACCGCGCACTCATCAAAATGGAGCAACTGCAGAACGATGTGGACGCCTGGAAGGAAACCACATTGAGCGCGGATTATCCCGAAGGCCAATCGGCGGGCGCACGTTAAATCAAGTGTGAAACAGGCTGTAGAAAAATGTTTAGTTTGTCATTCTGAGCGAAGCGAAGAGTCTCTCTTCGATTTAACGTTAGGCAAAAAGCCAAGGAGGGATTCTTCGCGTCGTTCAAAATGACACTGTCGTGAGTTTTTCCGCAGCCTGCGAAGTCTGTCCTACAGCGGCAGCCGACCTAAACCCACTCCCAGCCCGGATCACCGGCTCCGCCACCCCTGCCGCGCTCACACCGTCCACATCGATCCGGTTCGATCCAATCATCCAGTCCACATGGATCAGGCTGCTATTCGCCCCACGCGCAGCGAGCTGCTGCGGCGTCGAGCTGTCTCCATCCTTTAGGCAGGAACTGTAGGCCTGGCCGAGCGCGATGTGGCACGCGGCATTCTCATCAAACAGCGTATTCATAAAGAGCAGCCCGCTTGCAGCGATCGGGGAAGAATGTGGCACGAGGGCCACTTCGCCCAGCCGCCGCGCCCCGTCGTCCGTTTCAATCATTCGCCGCAGCACTTGCTCGCCGCGCGAAGCGTGCGCCTCCACGATCTTGCCGCTCTCGAAGCGCACCGTAATCCCCTCGATCAGCGTGCCCTGGTAGGACAGCGGCTTGGTGCTGGTCACGCGTCCCTCCACGCGATCCTTGTGCGGCGTGGTGAAAACTTCCTCGGTCGGCATATTGGGAATCGCATAGATGCCGTTGAGCGCCTTGCCGCCGCCTCCGAGCCACTTATGTCCGTCCGAAAGCCCGACGCGCAGATCGGTTCCCGGCCCCTTGAAGTGCAGCGCCGCATATTGTTTGGCCGTCAACTGCTCGGCGCGGGCGTGCAGGCCGGCGTCATGCGTTTTCCAAGCAGCTACCGGATCGGCCTGATCGATGCGCGTCGCCGAAAAAATCGCTTTCCACAGCCGCGCGATCGCTTCGCCCCGCGGCAAGTCCGGAAATACCGCAGCGGCCCACGCCGGAGTGGCGCACGCACAAATGGTCCAGTTAATTTCGTGGCGGGTAATCAATTCCAGCGCCGGCCGGTACGCTTGTGACAGCGCGCGGTTCGCGCGGCTCACCTTATCGGGATCTTCCTTGGAGAGCAGGGAAGGATCGTTGCCGGCGATCGCCAGCCGCGCCGTGCCGCCGCGAAAGGCTTGCGCCATGCCCTCGTACAGCCATCCCGCCGCGGTATCGAATCCGGCATCCTGGCCGTGCCGGAATCGCATCAGCACCGACTCCTCATCCGTGATCAGAGTGGTAACGAGCGACGCCCCCGCCTTGTAAGCGTGCGCAGTGATGCGCCTCGCCAGCGGAATGCAGTCCAGCGTTGCGGTCATCAAGAGCGCCTGGCCTGGCGCGAGCCCCAGTCCGGCGTGTACCGCAACCTCCGCCAGGCGGTCGAGGTTTTTTTCAAATTCAGGCGTCGATACAAATTGCTCGGTGGAAATTGCCGTCGTGGATGTCATAACCACGATTATTGCGCGGGGACGGAGCGTTGACAATCGGTGGAACGCCTGCACGTCGCGGGAAGAGTCAACGCGTCAAGCATCCGTGGTGATGCAACCACGGCGATGCAACCACGCGTGACGCAACAACGGGTCGACGCCACAGCGCGTCGATCGGTGCGAACTGCAATTGCCGCGGGGAGGCTTTTGCGCTGGCGCGCTGCACGGAGTTCGCCGGCTATCGCTGGCCGGCCCTGGCTTTGCGAACGGCGGCGACGCCTCCGGCGTCTTCGCGGTGCTGATCCGGCTTTTCTCCCAGGTATTTCTTGAAGAATGCGACGCCTTCGGGAATTTCCAGAATATCCACCAGCACGCCTTTTTGCCGGAGCATTTCCTCATTGCCGCCAAAGTTGGTGATGTCACCGATCACCAGGCGCTGAAACTGAAGCTGCGAAATCAGCGCGGCGCAAATCCCGCAAGGGCTCAGCGAAGTAAACATGGTGGTCTTGCTGAAGTCCTGGCGCCCCGCATCGCGCGCCGCCGAAGTCTCGCCGTGATTGTACGGGTGGCCTTCCTGCACGAGCGTGTTGTGGCCTTTGCCCAGAATCTTGCGCGACTCATTGTCCACGATCACCCCGCCGATGGGAGAGCCGCCTTCTTCATATCCTTTATACGCCAGCAGGAAAGCGAGGCGCATGAACTCCCGGTCCGTGAGCTTCTTGAAAAACCCGTCTTCCACAACTTTGGACAGGCTCTTCGTCGGAAGATGAGCGATGGCGTTGAGCAATTCATCGCTAACCGGCATGTCAGCGGTGATGAAAGCCTTCATAGGAACTCCCTTTGCGTGCCCGATACAACGGCGTCACGGAGCATTCTGCCGCGCCTTTTTCTTGAACTCGACCGTGCACGGCCGTCCCTCGACGCGCTTGCCGCTTCCCGAGTCGCCGGAGAAATTCGCGTCCACGTGATAGTTGTACCGCGTGCCGGCGCGAAGATGTCCCACGGCCGCTTCGGACGCGCCAACCAGTCCATCCGCGTAGAAACGTGCCGCGCCGTTCAGCGCAATCTTCCCGTCAAGCTGGTACCAGCCGGGCTTGCCCTTGTCCCCTTTTTCCCCGTGAAGCACGTCTTCCTTCACGATGGAGTCGAAGCGGTAGGAATAGCCGAGAGCGCCCGCGGCGTTTTCACACGACACAATCGTGTCCCAGGTGCCATCGAAAGGATGCTCATCGGCGGCACAAAGCGAAACCAGTGAAAGCGTGGCCAGAACCCAAATCGCGGAAAAGCGCATAACGAACTCTTATAACACACCGCCCGCCATGGCAGCATTTTGTGTCGGGCTGGGCGCAAGAAATTCAGAAGGAAGACAACAGGTTTTATGGAGCGGGCGATGGGAATCGAACCCACGTCTAGAGCTTGGGAAGCTAGGAATAAAATCTAAAAAACGCTGGAATTGGCGGCTTTTTACATGTTGTTTGAGTTTCAAAATCGCTTAGATGGAAAATATTGGAAAATAAGAGCGTATGTACTGGGAGCCAGTAAGCATCTGGCTGGGATTCTGACAGAAATTCCTTCAGTAAGGAACTCTTCCGCACCCGCTTACGGCGGCTCTTAGTTCAAAGGGCCGCTGTAACTTGTTGTTGTCGTGTACTTGTGGTTCTAGGTTAAACTTAGCAAG